>JBELAT010000213.1:0-5046 GCA_049508565.1 Endomicrobiales bacterium
TTTCATCTTAAGTCCCGGGACGGAGAAAGACAGGCATCTGCCCGGAGAAACTGTTCAGGACGCATGGCAATCGGCGCGGGGGATGTTGTACAGTCTGACGTGTATGCCCTATCATCTCTATAATGCTTACGGTTCAGGCGAACCGTTGACGATAACACAACTAGAGACTGCAATTGATGAAGCCTATCGTAAGCCAACGCCCGGGCAGGCGCTTGCGTACTATCAAAAACTTGCAATCCATTATCTGATATGTAAAAAACAACTTTCGCCGGATAGCGGGTACACCGCAGTCATCCCCCATCTCTATTCATTGTCCGGAAGCTCGGTAATTGACGGTGGCAGTGATAAACCTTTCTATATTGACACTGAGGCATCAAGAACGATCATGCATACAGAATGCAGGGTGCCGACAATCTTGTCGGACAATGAAATGATATTTCCGGGGTGGCAGGTTTATGTTGATGGACATACATCCTCATTTTCAAAAAAATCAGATATTTTCCGAGAAGTCGAGTTGACTGCCGGACGACATACTGTCTATGAATTATACCGGCCGGCCAGTTTCCGTGTGGGGTTGTACTTTACACTGACTATGATTGTATTGCTCTGTGCCATGGCAATACGGTATGTGAAAAAAAACACATGAAACGATTACCGCTGGCTATTACTGTATTGACTGCACTAATTGTCATCCTTTTTCTGCCGGTTCTGCGTTCTCCAGCTAAAGGGGTGGGGAATTTCGGGGATATATATCTTCACTACTATCCACTAAAACATCTGGTAGCGGAACAGCTCATCACGGGCAAAATGCCGTTATGGAATCCGTACATTTTTGCTGGTGAGCCGCTTATGGCCAACCCTCAGTCAGCGGTCGCATATCCTTTCTCAATGATTTTTGATATTTTTCCTTTATCGTTGGGTTTTACGCTGTTTTTCATGATTCACCTTCTCCTGGGTGGTATCGGGATGTACCTGCTCCTGGCCGAGGCGCGTCTGTCGGCCACCGCGTGTTTGTTGGGGGCAATAAGCTATGGTTGTTCATCGTTTCTTGTGTCGAAAATTGCTGCCGGTCACCCTGTTGCGTTGTCGGGATATATATGGCTGCCGTTTGTCGTGCTGGGATTTTTACGGACCAGCGCACATACGATTTCAGATCTCACTGCCGAAGCTTTTTTGTTCGTTTTGAGCGTGTCGTTTCAATTCCTTTCAGGTCACACGTTTCCCGTCTATATTTCGCTGGTCGTTTTGATGATATTGTTTGTGCGCTATAAACGTTTATTGTACAAAGAAGTGCTTGTGCTGGGCGGGGCTATAGTTGTTCTGTGTAGCTTTCAATTGTTTCAGACGCTTGAGCTATCACGTCTTGCTGAGACGGAAAACTGGGTTCAGCTGGCTCGACAGTATTCATGGTCGATCAAAGATTTCGTAACCGTCATTATGCCGAACTATTTCGGCAATAGTATCGACGGGACATATATCTCGGCGGATCATCCCTCTTACTATTTTGAAAAGAATATCTTTTATTTTGGCAGTATACCGTTTCTTTTGTCGATGATGGGGCTGTACGACAACGTTCGAAGACGGTCGTGGCTGCTGCCAGTAATAGTGGTGTCGGGTGTTTTCCTGGGGTTGGGTTTTCATAATGGTGTGTACCGGCTGCTCTATACGGTTGTTCCTGCAATGGATTTGTTGCGTGTTCCCGCCCGGTTTGTGTATATCAGCGTATTCGCTTTAATTGTACTTGCGGCCTATGCGTGGCAGCGGTGGTTTAAGCACACTGATCCCTGGTTTAAGGGGTTGTTGCTGGTGCTGGTTATTGTGGATCTCGTGAGCGCTAACGCAAAATATATTTATCCCGGTCAATTCGAGCGGTACCAGCAAAAAAATGAACGTCTTTCGGCCATTGATCCGTTGCACCGTATTATCACTGACCCTGACAGCATAGCAGCCAATAAGTCGATGCTCTATCATCACTATAATCTCAACGGGTATGAAGCCATTTTTCTTGAAGATTTTGTGCGGTACATGGGACTCCAGGAAAAAGGAATATTTTCGGCGACAGGCCTTGCACGGACAAATCTGTCTTCGCCTCTTGTCCGGGGGTTTGCAGCAGCGACGGTGGTGAGCCGCAGTAATGATGATGTGTTGCTTACGCCCTTGCCTGAGCCTTTGACGCGGATTTTTGTTGCCCGGAATCTGGTGTCTTCAGTCGGTATGGATGTGTATGAACAGATTGACTGGCTTCGTACAACTGCCCAATCGCCCGATCAGGAGTTGCTGGTATCTTCATTGCCACATGGTTTTCCGCTTTCAAGCGCTTCTGTCAGTATATATTCATACAGATGCGAACCGTCTCGTATCATGGTTCAGGTGCGGTGCGATGGACCGGCTGCACTGGTCTTTAGCGAAGTGGCGTATCCCGGCTGGCAGGCTGTTGCTGGTCGCGTTCCCCTTGATCTGGTGAGAGGAAATAAAATATTTAGAACCATACTGAAATCTATCCTCAAACGGGTTCAAACAGGGTTTAAATAACTGATATGCTAAAACGTCTCATGTATTTGACCCCTCATTACTTGAGGTTGAGCGTGTAGCAAATCATTAACAAATATGAACATACAACAGCTCTGCACACGTTTCAGGGAGTCAATAAAGCAGCTCCCTTTAATTTGTAAAATGTCGGTACATGCAATTGTTTCTCGTTGTGTCTTTAACATCTCAACTCTTCCCCAATATTTGAAAAAATCATACATAACTAAGCAATGGTAGACGAAAACAAAAAGGCACGCTCTTGTTTAAAATATAAAACTATTGACACATTGAAAACCTGAGATTTATCTGATATACTACGGTCATCAATAATGAGAGGTTGTCATGAAAAAATCCAAGAAAGACAGTAATGAGCCAGTAACAAAAAAAGAGTTCAATGAAAGATTGAATGAGGTCGATGAAAGATTTAAAAAGATCGACGAAAGATTTAAAAAGGTCGATGAAAGATTTGATAAGGTTGATGGAAGATTTGATAAGATAGAATTGGCTTTGCACAATCAAGCAAAGGAGTTAATCAGGCTCAATGAAAAAACGGATGTAATGGCAACAAAAGATGATGTTCATAAAATACTATCAGCAGTAGACAATATTGCTCGCAATATCATTGATGTTGAGCGTAAATCTATTGTAAACACTCACCGCATCATCGAACTGGAAACAACGGTCTCCACCATCGACAAACGTGTCAGCTTATTAGAATCAACCCTCCATAAATAACTCTATTCCTGGTCAACAACCTCACAAGGGACAGTTAATAACCGTGAAGATGTGTCTTTTGTTTGACCATTGAGTCAAAGGAGATAGTCATGGTGGAAGTTTCTGCCAAGCGCGATATCAGAAGGTGGGAGAGTGTGTTGCAGTGATTATACTGTGATGAGACATTTTTAACCAAACGGCATGACAGGTAAAATAATAAATAAACGGGATAAACCGGTCATGTTGAACTATTTTAACAAATCAATGGTTCCTTGTTTATTGCAATCTTTTATATGCTGGTTAAAAGTTGCCAAAGTAATCTGTCATTTATCTATTGGTCATAATGTGCTTTAATTATCAGTGTAAATTTGATAATATTGTAGTCATCCAATGTGCGGCATAGCGGGGCTTTATCATTTTTGCATGAGCAAACCTGTTGAAAAAACAGTTCTCCGATCTCTTTGCGACGCAATCAAACACCGCGGACCAGATGATGAAGGAATGTACCTAACCTCGCAGGTTGGCCTGGGTATGCGGCGCCTTGCCGTTATTGACCTGGTTACCGGGCATCAGCCTCTGTGCAATGAAAATAAAACAGTTTGGATCGTCTTTAACGGAGAGATTTACAATTATCGTGAATTGCGCGAAAAACTTGCGCCGCGTCACACTTTTTCTACACAGTCAGATACTGAAGTAATCGTTCATTTGTATGAAGACTACGGCGAATCATGTGTTGATCACCTCAGAGGAATGTTTGCATTCGCCATCTGGGATAGTACTCTACAGCGCATGTTCTTTGCTCGTGACAGGTTAGGGAAAAAGCCTCTCTATTATGCTCTTAACAATGGAGTGCTGGTTTTTGCTTCGGAAATACCGGCACTAGTAAAATATCTTCCCCATAAGCCTGCGATCAATCATCAGGCTCTTGATCTGTATTTAACCTATCAGTACATCCCTTCACCACACACTATTTTTGATAGTATCATGGCACTTCCACCCGCTCATACAATGACCTGCGACCGGAGGGGTGCGATTAGTACCCGGCGATACTGGGATATTGATTTCCGCCGTAAAACAACTCTCTCATTTTCAGAGGCGTGCGACAGGACATATGAACTGTTGCGCGAATCGACCCGTTTGCGGATGATCGCTGATGTCCCGCTCGGCGCTTTTCTCTCAGGAGGGCACGACTCAAGTATAGTTGTCGGGCTTATGAGCCAGTTGTCGCAGACGCCGGTGAAAACATTTTCGATCGGATTTGACGAGTCAGACTTTTCGGAGCTTTCTTTTGCGCGACTGGTAGCCGATCGATTCAAAACTGACCATCATGAGATTATCGTGCGCCCGCATTTTATCGACCTTTTGCCGGAGATTGCCCGGCGGTATGGCCAGCCGTTTGCAGATGCCTCGGCCCTGCCGTCGTATATCGTTGCCAGGGAAACGAGGAAACAAGTAACGGTCGCGCTCAACGGAGACGGCGGCGATGAAGCGTTCGGCGGTTATAAACGATACCTGGCCATGAAAGGATCATCTCTTGTTGCGCTGCCGTTTCGTGTGTTGGGCAAAGCGGGGACGCAATTTCTTGCCCGTTCGGTTGCCTGCCAGGCTACAGGAAGGGCAGAAACTGCGCTGAGAAATGCTTCACGGTTTGTTGATGGATTGTCGGAACCTCCTGATTTGCGTATGGTGCGTTACGCTTCTTTTTTTACCGATGAATTAAAGGAACGTGTTTACAGCCCTTCATTTAAAAAAGAGATCACTATTGCGGCATCGTCATATCTGAGCACTTTGTTTTTATCTGCA
>JBELAT010000214.1:0-4580 GCA_049508565.1 Endomicrobiales bacterium
TTGGAGAGGTTGCAAAGCTCTTAGATGGTGATACGGTCAAACTTTCCGTGACCTATCACCATGCTCCCAGTGAAATCATTGAAATGGAAGAAGGACTGCGCTGATGTACACTGTCAGGGTTTCTGTCAGGGATCTTATTACATTCGTGCTTCAGTCGGGCGATATCACTTCTGGTTTTGTCAGCAGTACGCGGCTCAACGACGGCATATGGCATCACCAGGCTATTCAACGGGCCAATAAACGCGCATCATCGCCCGGTAATGAGTACACAGCCGAGGTAAGCGTCGCATTGGAGGTGGTGCGCGATGAGATTTGTCTTAAAGTTGCCGGACGTATCGACGGCATATTTACAGCCAACGGCCATATAACGGTGCAGGAGATAAAAACAACGTCAGAACAGCTTGAAGATCTTACCGAAGAAAAAAATCCTCTCCATTGGGCTCAGGCAAAGTGTTATGCCTATATGTATGCCCGGGAACACAAAGCAGATGCCATCACAGTGCAATTGATATATTCTCAAATCGATACGTGCGAAACACGGTTATTTAAAAAAGAAATTTCTATCACTGATCTTGAACAATTCTTCGACCATATAACCTGGGAATATATTGCCTGGGCACGCGTCTGTATGGAGTGGTCGCTTGTCCGGGACGCTTCGATACGAAACCTAGAATTTCCCTTTAGTACCTATCGGATTGGTCAGAAAGAACTTATCAATGAGGTATCGCAGGCCGTCAATAATAGTACGATGTTGTTCGCGCAAGCGCCAACCGGCATTGGCAAGACGATGGCGACACTGTATCCCGCGGTAAAGGCGCTGGGAGACGGAGTTGTTTCAAAAATATTTTATGCAACGGCAAAGACCGTTACGCGCGCCATCGCGGAAAACGCCCTTGAAACCATGAGGCGCCGCGGGCTGCGCCTGAAAACGATCACCCTTACTGCCAAAGATAAAATATGTTTTATGCCCGACGCGGAATGTACGCCCGAGCAATGTATATACGCCCGGGGATACTACGACCGGCTGCGGCCCGCAGTCGGCGAACTATTTGCCAAAGACGTCTTTGACCGAGCGGCGATTGAGGCCTGTGCCCGCGCACATGAGCTGTGTCCGTTTGAGTTTTCTCTTGACCTGTCACTGTGGGTTGACTGTATTATTTGTGACTATAATTATCTTTTCGACCCGCGAGTTTATCTGCGACGGTTTTTCTCGGACGAAAACAGAGATGACTACATCTTTTTGATCGATGAAGCACATAATCTGGTGGACAGGGCTCGCGAGATGTTTTCAGCTCCTCTCTCAAAAAGCTTGATCAGCACTGTGTACAAGTCGATCAGTCGGCCCGGCCGCCGGAAGGATGCGGCGCGTTTGGTGAGACTCAAAGCACTTGTTGATAAGCTCAATATCTTTATGGAACATGCAGGAACGATGTGCGATGAGGGCGGCACCGAAGAAGGCGCAGTGCCGGGTTTTGTAGTCAATGGGCAGGCTCCGCAAGAAATAATACCCGATCTTAAAGCGTTTATTGCGTGTGCGGGGAAAATCCTTGAATCGGGAAAGCCGTATCCCTTCACTGAAAAGTTGTTGGAGTTGTATTTTGGTGTGCACCATTTTCTCCGTATTTCAGAATATTTTGACGAAAAATACCGTTGTTACTATGAAAAAGCTGGCGATGAGGTGGCCGTTAAACTCTTCTGTGTCGATCCGTCATTTCTGCTTTCGACAGCGTTGAACCGTGCACGAAGCACTATCTTCTTTTCGGCAACCCTGACACCGCTTGCATACTTTAAATACTTATTGGGAGGAGATGAAGATGCGCCGATATTGAAGCTCGGCTCGCCGTTGAAAATCTGTGCGTGTCCTTAGATGACCGCATTTCGACGACATATCGAAAGCGTGAATTCTCTTACGATCGTATAACTGTGGCGATCGCGTCACTTGTTCACGGCAAAGTTGGCAACTATATCGCGTATTTTCCGTCATATAAATACCAAAACGAGGTCAGCCGTCGATTCATTAATGCCCACCCTGATATTACGGTGGTCAGCCAGCGTCCTGGCATGAGCGAGGCGCAGCGCGCACACTTTCTGGACGAATTTTCACGATTTGGCACAACCACTCTGGTTGGGTTTGCCGTGATGGGCGGTATTTTCGGAGAAGGGATCGACCTTGTCGGTGAACGTTTATCGGGAGTGATCATTGTTGGTGTGGGTTTGCCGCAAATATCTTTGGAACGCAATATTATCCGGCAGCATTTTCAGGAAACGATGGATGCCGGGTATGAATACGCGTATATCTATCCGGGGATGAACAAGGTATTACAGGCCGCGGGACGAGTGATCCGCACAGAAACCGATCGGGGAGTGATTCTTCTTATAGACGAGCGGTTCTCGCGCCAGCCGTATCGAGAACTTATCCCGGAAAACTGGCACCCTCTGCACCATCTTAAAACTGATGCTAATGATCATCAGCGCCGGATCATCAATGATTTTTGGAAATAAGGTGGCATAGAAAATAGTGCGAGGCTCGCTATACATTTTTTAACCGTATGTTCTGAAACTCTGTGTTGTATTCAAAAAAACCGAATTCTCTCAAAAATCAATCAACTCCGTACGTACCTTGCAATGCTAAGAAGGATCACCGGGCAGTTCCTCCGGTTGCTGTGGCACATACGGCAGATCAATAAAGAACGTTGCTCCTTTGTTGTTTTGAGACTCAACCCAGATCTTGCCGTTGTGTTTTTCAACAATAGTTTTAACGATGGCAAGCCCTAAACCAAACCCGCCATGTTCCCGCTGAAGCGATCCATCGATCTGGTAAAATTTATCAAATATTTTTTCATGCTGATCAGCGGCAATTCCAGGTCCTGAATCTGCGATGTAAATGAGCATCCGTCCACTATCTTTAAAAACATACCCGACCTTGATCCAGCCATTGGGAGGTGTAAATTTCGCTGCGTTTCCCATAAGATTGGTGATAACCTGACTGATTTTATCGCGATCGCCGAAAATATCTTTAACTTCCCCGGGCACTTCCATCGAGATAGCCAGATGTTTCTCTTTAAAGAGAAGCTCAATGTCTTCGATAACTTCATGCAGTACATCATTTATATTAAAAAATGAATATATAAGCTTGAATTGAGCATGTTCCATACGAGAAAAATCCAGTAAATCGTTGACAAGGTATTGCATCCGGTTGATATTTCTCATTATCAAATCGATAAACATGGTTGTTCTGTCATGCTGAGGACCTGATGAATAAATTGGTTTGAGTAAACTCAAAGCGCCGCTGATCGCAGTAATGGGTGTTCGTATTTCATGGGAAACATTTGACAAAAACCACGATTTCATCTTATCCAGTTCCTTTAACTCCCGTGCATGGCGTATGCCGGTTACAACCAGTGAGGCATGGAGTGCAAAAGTCTCCATGGATTCCAGATCATGCGATGTAAACGCGCAATTTGTTTTAAGCTTGAACCTGTTGAGACAAATTACCCCTATACACGATTTGTCGGTGCACAGCGGCACAACCAGCGAGGATACAATGTCATCGCGAGACTCGATATCAGCAAATTGAGGCAACGTATTAACAGCATGCTGAATCAACAATGGTTTATTGTTTTGTAATACCCACTTGGCAATCTTAGTTTCACTATCCATTAAAGAACCGACAGGAAGGCTCTGTCCGATCGCGGTCCCGAGGCTCAGCGATCCTGTTGAAGAAATGAGTGCAAAGAGAGATCCCGCATCAGCACCGACAGCCTGAATGGCATTAGTTACGATAAAATCATAAAGCTCATTTTCACTCGTTGATGGGGATATTTCATGTGAGAATCGGTAGAGATACAGGGTCTTTTGAAGGACGTTCTCCCGAAGGTTTTCCTTTTCTTTTTCCAGGTTTTTATAATTGATGATAGATGACAGGACGTCAGCGACGGCGGTGAGGAATTCTTCTTCAATCCTGTTTCTCTGGTGACCGGCTTTGACATAAATTGTTATCACGCCAAGGACTTTTGCCGAAGAGGAAAGTATGGGAATGCAATAGTGGCCGTGATCCGTCATACTAGTATTGCGAATCTCATGGCGTTCATCTATATGGTTTGAAAACTCCGTCGTACCGGATAAAGCCGCCCTTCCACATAAACATTTTCCAAAGGGAACATTGGAGCATTCGGTGTTGATAAGTGTGGGAAATCCGCTTTGAACTTTCATAACCAGATTGCCCGATGTATCATCCACCAGTAATATTGCGCATTTCGATTCGAATACAAGCCAGGGAATATTCTTGATCTCATCAAGTGAATGCTTAAGTATGTCATCGATTGAAACACCGGATAACTGATAGCGCAGCAGCGAATTGAGAACTTTCTGTAGATCGTAATTCCTGCGTAGCATTTCTTGAGCTTCTCTGACTTCGGTAATGTCGGTAAAATTGCCGATAATTGCCGGGCGACCGCCATAGACGATCTGCCCGACCATTAACTCAAGGACGCGTGTTTCCCCTGTTTTGGTGATCCACCGGAACGCGTATTGATTGCTGAAATCTTCACCGCTTTGACGCCGCTGAATGTTGTCAGCCA
>JBELAT010000215.1:0-2785 GCA_049508565.1 Endomicrobiales bacterium
GGAGGCGATAAAACATTCGATAGCTGCTCTTCTTCCGCGAGACGAAGCGGATTCAATTTTGACGGTTCAAGAGAAAATAGAACGTTATTTTTTTGACCCGGATTATAAGGGTAAGCCTCCCGCGGACGAATTTTTCAAAGATGAATGGCAGAAAGCCATAAAACATTGGGACGAAACAGTATTATACAGTAAAAATCTTGTCTCCTATATCGCACGTGTTATCAGCGGTCAACAACCGGTATTAATTGATGGTAGCATGTCTCCAGAAAACTTTGCATTGCTTTTTTCGGAATCCATTGCAAACATTCTATATAGGTACAGAGCCCTCAGAGAACAGCAAGGTAGCGGTCCGATTGCCGTGGACACATTATTAGAATCATATGCTCTTGTCGACATCATCCGGCAAGCGATAAACAATTCAAATCATTACCACTTGAGAGAACTATCAGTCGATTTATTAACTCAGTTGATTGATCGTGGATTATTCCAGGAGGAGGCATTCGATGAGTTTATGAATAGCATTGCAATACTTGATACTAAGGAATTTATTGCACTTGTTGCAGAGATCGGCCCGGAGAATTTTCTGAAACTTTTAGTACAAGGCCGTCATTATATTACAACTGAACGTATTTACGACCAGAATATCATTTCATTTTTTAATCGGGCAATGGCGGTGTTAAGGCATGAGAAAGTAAAATTTGACGAGATGGCGATTCCTGTCTTACCTCTAGCAACAATCCTTCCTCAATACGCGGGGAAATATCTCAATGCGCAGTACGAGGGCTGGTCGCGGTCGCTGGCCCTGCTCGTGAAAGTGCTGTTACCGAAACAGTGGCGGATAATGCTGCAGCCACGAAAATTCGACTTGATGCATGGCTTTCCCGATCAATCGCATACGAACTCTATACAGAGAGCATTTCTGATAAGCTGGGGCGCAGCAGTGGTTGGTCTCGCCGGTTTGGTGTTCATGTTGGGTCTTGAACTGCCTTTATTGGCCGCCGGTGGTCTTGCAATTGGATTACTGTCTGGTGGCATTACCGCTGTTTTGAGGATGAGTGTCTTGTTCAGCAGGAAAGCTGCTTTACCCCCTGTTTTCCTTGTTTCGACAGATGGCTATGGCTTGGGATTGGACGTTGCCGCGAAAAAGGTTTTGGATAACCAGGATGTCCCGATCAAAGTTTTGTGGCGAAAACCGGGGACTGAGCTATCCGGGGCTGCTCCGCGGTCAATGGGAGTGAAAGGCGTCTACACAAGGATTGAAGATAAGATATTGGCGGTGTATATCGATGCTGAGACCGCGGAGGAATTCGCGCAGAATACTGCAGATGTTGTCAGTGCTTTAAAAGGATACGCAAATGTACAAGGAGCGGCCTATCCGATGAAAGTGCTTTCAGAAGTCGGAGGAGTAAATCTTGATAACAACAAGATAATCGTGATTGACTATACCGGCCGCATGCCGATCAAGGGTTGGATGTATGACGATATTGAGGTGTTATCTGATACCAGCAAGCTCGCTGCCTGGGAACCGATGCGTAACGCTCACAACGCGGATCTTTATGCCAGCGAACCTGAAATAGTGATACAGGGCATGAACGCAACCAATCTTAAAGGGATAAAGCACATCAATCAGTCGGTGGGATTTTCGCAAGAAAATCCGTTACCGAAAGACTCCGAAATTGTTCGAAAATGGAAGGATGAAGGGGCACGAGTGTATTTTGAATATGACGGAGACAGTGTGGCGGAGGCTGAAAGACTCATCATGTATTACGGCCTAAACGGTATAGTATTTCTCAACGATAACGTATCGGTAGCGGCTATTGCTAGGCGTCACCCCGGCGTAGTAGTTGCTGGAGGAAAAGACGCGCCCCGACCGTATGTCGAATTATCGCTTAACGTCGACATTCCTGAATTGGCAGCTCAAGTGAAAAAAGTTAATCCGGGATCGATAATCAAAGTGCACGGAAAATACACCGCGGAGAAAATTCGGGTACTCAACTCTTTGCCTTCGTCGAGTATCCTGGTGATCAACGGAAAGGAATTCAGGCGGGAAAGCATGGAGCCGGACATGACCGATCCACTGGGGGTGTATCTTTTGTTCCTTTTGCATTTAACGCCACAAACCCGTGAGCAAAAAGCTGAACATGAACGGAAGGTCGCCGGTTTCATTAAAATGGGAGATAATTTCTTTAATGAGTATAAATCCGATGATGAGTACAGCAAAGATCTCAAAAGACTTGCATCGGGATTACAGAACGTAGCTAATCTCACGGAATTCATCAGGAACTCCACGGTTTACGAAGCTATTCGACTACATGCCATTGGGGTGAGTGATCTGCAATCGAGAGAGTCATTTTTGAAGGCTATGATCGACCGTCTACAGGCTCGCTATTTACTTGCGCAAGCGCCGACCTCAAAGAAGAAGGGTCTTGAAAATATTGATCTTGAAATGTGGTTGGGAGAGATGATGACAAGGCAAGGGGTTCTTGGGCCGGATAAACTTGTATTAGCGGAGTTTGACAGGATGGCGCTTCGATTAAATCCCGTACAAGTGCAAGGGGAACTGATCAGGATGGTAACGGAATTAAAGCTCATGATAGATGGCGATGGAGCTCATGCCTATACCATTACCGTTAATGGTCAGAGCATCGTTATAGTTGGGTCACAGGCCGCCGCGACCGCTATTCAATTAATCCTTTTGTATGCCAACGAGCGGTTCTCAATCCAGATTGTGGAAGAATATAACACGCCACTAAGGATGGACGCCACCAAAGCCATGCTCGAAGCT
>JBELAT010000216.1:0-2770 GCA_049508565.1 Endomicrobiales bacterium
GTCGCCATAAAATTTTTTTATGGGAGAGTACCGTAACACCTCCCAAACTTTCTTAAGAAGGATCATATGAAGAAAATACTTCTTACCGGCGCCGCCGGATTCATCGGGAGCAAGACAGCCGAAACTCTCCACGAGAAGGGCTACTCGGTGGTTGGCATTGACAATCTCAACGATTATTATGATGTCCGGCTTAAACAGTATAGGCTTTCGCATTTGCGGAAACTGCCGCAGTTTACGTTTCATAAAGGCGATATTGAAAACAAACTATTTTTATCTAAACTGTTTAGTACCTACAACTTTGATGCAGTCATCAATTTGGCGGCACGGGCCGGGGTACGCTACAGTATGGAAAATCCATTCATATATATGACGACCAATGCCATGGGCACATTGAATCTTCTTGATATGTGCCGCCGAAAAAATATTAAAAAATTTATTCTTGCTTCGACATCGTCCCTTTATGCCGGCCAGAAAATGCCTTTTTCAGAGACGCTGGCGGTTAATACACCGATTTCTCCCTACGCGGCGTCAAAGAAGGCCGCTGAATCCATGTGTTATAGCTATCACTATCTTTATGGTCTTGATATTACTATCGTACGCTATTTTACCGTCTATGGCCCTGCAGGACGTCCGGATATGAGTATTTTCCGGTTCATAAAGTGGATTGATGAAGGCAAACCTATGGAGTTGTTCGGTGATGGCAGCCAAAGCCGAGATTTCACGTATGTAGACGATATTGCTCGCGGGACAGTCGCCGCCTTAAAAAAGTCGTCGTTTGAGATAATCAATCTCGGCGGGAATCGCCCTCATAAATTGTCGGAAGCTATCTCGCTCATTGAAAAGAATCTGGGCAAAAAAGCCCGACAGAAACGTTTGCCGTTTCATATCGCAGATATTAAGGCTACGTGGGCAGATATCAATCGGGCAAAAAAAATCCTTGGGTGGTCACCCACTGTCAGTCTTTCTGAAGGCATCAAGCGGACTGTCGACTGGTACCGTGATAATAAAGAGTGGCTTAAAGATGTGCGGCTTGATTGAGAAGTTTCAATATGCGACCAAGATGTAAACTATATTTTCGAGAGAACTTTCTCGAAGTGAGAAAAAGGAATACCAGCGTGTTTGGTTGTATCGGTCTAAACGGCATGGTTGTGGGTTTGAAATGAAAAAATACAGATATCTTATTGCTGTGTGTCTTGTCATATTTCCGTCGATATGTTTTTCTATATCGCGAACAGAATTGGATGAATTCAACTTCATCGGTGTTGATTACGAACAGAATACAAATAAAGCAATCCCTCTCGTCGATGCTCAGGCATTTGTAAAAAGATATCCTGACTCTCAATATGTTGAGAGGGTCAATTATATAATTGCCCTGTGCCTGGGGGATACGCCGGAAGCAATTTCAAAATACAGGCATATCTTACAGACATTTGCCATGCAGAAACAGTATGGCATGGCAGATATGCGCGTTGAAAACTATGCAATTGCTGTATCAGCAGCCTATCAGATTGCGCAGATCTATTACAGACATCATGATTACGATGAAGCACGAAGATGCTTCCAGATCCTCTCGTCACGGTTTTCTCATAGCTTTCTCGAAGGAGAGTGTCTCTACGGGCTGATGCAGGTTCAGCTTGCCGGTAATCAGTGGGCCGAAGCGGAAACGACCTTGGGTAAGCTGATGCAAACCGGACTCTATTATCAAAAAGATCAGAGAGTTCTTTATTCCGCCGGACTCATGCTCTATAATAAAAATGAGTTTGAGGAAGCATACGGAAAACTCCAGTATGTTAATAGTAGTGAAGGCTTGTATTATCAGGCGATGTGTCTGAGCAAGTTAAAAAAATATCTTCCTGCGGTGACGGTTTTTCGTCGTCTTCTTGACGATTATTCTGCGGACCATTTGCGGGAGGAAGTCCGTTACCTGATCGCAGATTGTTATTACCAGGCGGAGGATTTTGATGTCGCGCTCTCGGAGTATAATAAATTCTTAATCGAATTTCCTCACAGCGTCCTGGCCGCACGAGCACAATACCAGAAAGGGTTCTGCTCAATCCGTAAGAAAGATTTTGCGACAGCTATAAATGTTTTGCAGGATCTTATCAATAAATATCCTGCAAGCACTTACGCGCCTTTGGCGCAGTCTCTTATTGCCCAGGCTCTCACTGAACAGCGTCAGTACGATGCTGCGCTTAGTGCCTACAAAGTGCTGATTTCCTCATATCCGAACAGTTACTGCGTGCCGGAAGGGTATTACAAAATGGGCTGGTGCTATTTTAATGAGCAAAAATATCCTGCCGCAATTGCCAGCTGTAAGGAAATGGTGAAAAAGTTTCCCACTAATGAGTTGGTGCCCGATGCCTTGTTCCTCATCGGTGAGAATGATCGCAGAGTAATGAATCTAGACGAGTCTATCAACTGCTATGAACAGATCGTGCGCAGCACGGCTGCGACGCCGGCAAAAATAGAATCCGCGCTGTTTATGCTGACAAAGACATATAGTGAACAAAAAAGATATAAAGATGTTGTCAGTACATATCATTATATTGTCAATAATTTTGCGGCTGATTCTTCTTCATGGCGTCCCTTCACCCTTTTGCGCATCGCGGAGGCATATTACTATCTGGGAATCTATCCTGAAGCGGAAAAAATTTACAATACCATCATCGAGCGGTATCCGTTTACCCGGGCGGCAAACCTCGCTGTTGAAGGAAAGTCGTGGGTATACTTCCAGCTCAAGGAATATGATCTGGCGAAAAATGAGCGACAG
>JBELAT010000217.1:0-2761 GCA_049508565.1 Endomicrobiales bacterium
TTCCCACTGACAAATCCCGCACATAACAACGGTTGACCGAACAAAATTTCTTTTGTCCGCGGACGAACAACGAGCAGTCCTTCCAGCCACTGACGCAAACCCATGTCCGGCTTGCTCCACTCAAGTGAAGTATTTCCTGATCGAAATAACATCAGGCCAAAAATGGATGCGAGAAAGAAAAAAATGACTACATGTCGCATTTCAAGCGATTGTCGCCAGAACAGTTTCATATCCTTTAACGGGAAGAGAACGAAAAAGGATAGAAACAGTGGTATCAGCATCACAAGTTTTACATATGGTATCTCGATGATGCGCTGCATAAAGCTCCCATCGAACAAGAGAACTGCAACAGTAAGTCCACCGATCAACGTCACCACGTTCGTCACCGCAAACTTGACCAGCGGACCGCGGAGATGTTTGCTGACAACAAGTGCAGTTAAGGGAAACAGTACCGCGACAACAAGAGCCACAAAAAGCCGCACAACAGGATGTGTGCTATACGGATATCCCGGAGCTGAAACTAAACCTGGCCTGAAGCCTGCCCGCCCTAATGAATCCGTTATCCGTTCGAGATATGTCATATTACGTTCCAGAGATGACTGTTCGCGTAAATAAACAAGCAGAAACCTGTTATTGCGTTCTCGAACAGCCCGCACCCATCGCGCAATCCATATGTCATCTGAAGCATTTTTTATCTGTTCCGCGGGATAAATAGTATGTCCCTGAATGATTCTATGGGAAAAAGCTTGTTTGAGCGTTTCAATCCCTGCAACGGACGTAAATTCCAAAACCACAAGAGGGTTATCCGGTAAATGTTTAAATACTTCTACCTGATCCGGGTATCCGGGAACTTCTTTTCCATCTAACAGAACCTTCCTGCCAGCAAAAGCATTGTGGGCAGTCATCCATGCAGGGTCTCCCATATTTTGCGGCCGAAGAACAACAGCAAGCCCAGCGGATTCGATTGCGTTAATTTTTTCTTGTGAAAATCCAATGGGCAGCGATTGATTCCAGTACTCCGGCGTGAACCCGCCTTGCGGAGGAGTTCCCGCAGTCATTGCATAGCGACATTTGAGCAGTTCGTCAGACGCCTCACTCTGTCCCAGGCAATCTTCTAACAATGCGACACTAGAGACTCCCGCCGTCCGGGCGGCATCAAGAATCCTTTTGACCGGAACTCCTGTATGCAATGCGACGTTATTGATTGAATTAAAATCGAGACAAATTTCAACAACCGGATTTTTCGACTCAGCAACTATACGCTTTCTAATAGCTATCACGACCACAATGGTTAGCGTTATGAAGAAAGCGGCACACACATATCGAAAATATTTCATAAAATCATTTACTATCAATGAGCGAATCTTTTTTTGAGATGCCTCACCGTGCCTTTATATGTATCAGTGGCGCGATGCTTGAGAGTGTTTTTCTTGCGCGCGCTGATACAACAATTCATAGGATCCCACCGTTTTTTCCCAGGAATGATCAGTAGCAAAAGTGTTGGAGACTATCTTATTCCATGAAGACTTAACAGCATGTACCTTCAACGCCCGTTCAAACGTTTCCATGAGTGACTGAATATCTACCATCGACATAACAAACCCGTTTCCTGTCTCATTGAGTTCATTGAAATCAGTCACGGTATCTTTAAGACCGCCAACCGGGGTCACTAACGGCACTGTCCCGTATGAAAACGCAATCATTTGTCCCAGGCCACACGGTTCATACCGGGAAGGCATGAGAAACACATCGGCTCCCGCATATATCTCGTGCGCTCTTTGTTCATTAAAACCGATTGAAACACTTATTTTCCCTGGGCACATCTGAGAAAACCGGACCAGCGTTTCTTCTATGAGCCGGTCTCCCCTTCCCAGGATTACTATTTGGATATTCTTTTTTATGAGTTGTGGCAGAACCGCACAAAGAAGATCATACCCCTTTTGATTGTCAAGACGTGAAATCATCCCGACAAGTAACGTTTCGCTGTCAACAGGTAAACCGCTCAAAGTTTGCAGAGTGCTTTTACACTGCCGCTTGCCTTCAGGTTGGGTTGCGCAATATGAGGCGGACAGATACGGATCGGTTAACGGATTCCATGAATCATAATCGATGCCGTTTAAAATTCCGACCAGATCATCGTGCCGTGCACGAACCACGGTATCAAGCCCAAAACCGCCTGACCGGAGCTGTATTTCTTTTGCATACGAAGGGCTGACCGTTGAAATCTTATCAGCATAGACCAGTCCAACTTTCATGAAGTTGAACGTCCCGTAAAATGCCATTTTGTCCCACACAAAATCCTGAGCCAGAAATCCTGCTATATCGACAGTATCCGCACTGAAACTTCCTTGATGCGCAATATTATGAATGGTATATACTGATGCTGTATGATTGAAAAATACGTCATGTCGGTAAATAGTTTTAAGATACGCCGGCAGAACACCCAGCTGCCACTCGTGACCATGAATAACGTCTGCCTTGAAATCGACTATCTTTAGGGTTTCTAAAACTGCTCGAGAAAAGAAAATCGCGCGTTCCCGATTATCGCCGTACTCGCACCCGGGAGAACCGTATACTTCCATACGATCAAAAAATCGACGATTTTCGACAAAATAAACCGGCACCCCGCCTGTTCCTGTGCCTTCAAAGAGATATGCTTCTTCATAACTGGCACCCCCCATCGGAATAACCAGTTTCCCGGGTAGTTCCTTTAAATGCCATGTCCCCGGATCAATACGACGGTACCGGGGAAGAACGATAC
>JBELAT010000218.1:0-3858 GCA_049508565.1 Endomicrobiales bacterium
GGCATGACCGACCAAACGATGAGCGAACTGGCCGGTTGTTTCACTGCGGCCAACAACATGTTGAAAAGATTACTGTTATCTTTTGACAGTAACAATCAAATCAATATTCACGGGCTTGACTATTTTGAAACAGTTAGACATTTTATCAGCGCAGCAGATAACCTATTAAATGGCAATTCTTTAAATCTTGACTTGGCATTAATCTGGATGAATAGAGCTGCGCTGTTCATCTACATTATTTCAGGTCGTTCTCAATATTTAAGATTAGCGAAAGAAATATTCCAAACGAAAGTGCCCCCTTATCAGGTTAAGATAACAGGTAAAGGGGAAATACCTTTACAATTTATTGAGTTTCTTGATGAGCTGAAGTCTGAGATATTCCGTCTCACAATGAGGGTTGAAAAAGAAATAGATGAATATCCTATTTTGTCTCGTGCTGCGATTCTTCCACAAAACCGCGGGCGCTATTTACAGGAGATTTTCTCTGGAAAGTCGCAAGACCGTGCGTTCTTTTGGAATGTGGCGTTGCCGGAGCTGCGGCCAAGAATGTTTCATCCTGGAAAATTTATACGGGATCACGATGTTCCTGTCCAGTCTCTGGTGAAATTCGTTCGAAAAGCATTTCTCGTAGGCTGGGGCGGGATGCCGATTGGTGCTGTCACCGGTCTTGCGATTTCTGCGGTATTTGGACTGCCCTTTACCATCCTCGTTAGCCTTGTTATCGGTGGCGTCGTTATCAGTACTCTGACCAGTATATTTATTTCATTGGCTATGCATGTTACTTTCGGCCGGGGCGCTGTTTTCCCCGGCGTTTTTCTTGTCCTTGAAGAAGGGAAGGAAGCGAGCAAAGATGAAATACAATCAATTTTAAAAGAAGGGTATATACCGGTTATCTTCCGGTCCAAACCCAAGGAAGAAGTGGAAGGACTGCAACCAATGTTCATTAAAGGAGCAAACGAAAGAAAAGAAAACAACGTTGCAACGGTCTACATTATACCCGAAGCAGACGAAACCTACGACGCTGCAGCATCCTCGGTTTTGAGGGATATACTCGGGAACTCACACTATGAGGGAATGAAGCAAGCCCTTGATAGGCTGTCCGAAGACAGTATGCATCCGATAGACTGTCAAAGAACAATCGTGCTTGATCGTACTCAAAAGGGATTATCATTCAGCGGTGATAATGCCATTGTTGTGCCACGGGGAGGTCTTTTGGCGCGTCATGAGATCATGAGTAATATAGACGATGCCGAGCGGTTCGCCCGCGAGCCTGAAATCGGGTTCAAGGTCGTCTTGACGAACGAATTGAGGAATGAACTAAGGAAAACTAAACGGTTTAACCATTCGCTGGCTTTCTCGGTACAAGACTTTAAGGAGGCAGGGAAGGATGCTCATGTGCCGGGCACGAACCTCTACACTGTTTATGATGGCACGGACAAAGAAAAAGTGATCAAGATCATCAGAGACAATGCTATTAACGGCATATTCCTCATCAACGAAGGTATTACGGAATCAGATATTAACTACATTATCGCTCATAGCGGAAAAAGCAATGTCTTAGTTGCCGGGGTCAACGCCGAGGCGAGTATGAGGCAATCGAGAAAATATGTGGTTCTGAATCTTGATTCTCCGACTTTGAAGGGAGATGTTGACAAAGTCAGGCCGGGCTCGGTGGTCATGGTAAAGATAGGTGAGAAAGGAACATACACAGAGGAACAGATCAATATATTGAAAGGCTTGCCCTCGTCGACCATAGTCATCTTTAACGCCAGAGAATTCAGAACGAGCCTGCCTGGGGACGTCCTGGACGCTGGCGGGGCATGGTTGATTGCGCTACTGGGTTTTGCTTCCCCAAGGCCAGAGGAAGAGCAATATGTTCAGCGGAAGGCTGCGTATAAGCTGGATATTGGAACGTTTGAAAAATACAAATCGGTGGAAGAGCTTGAAACCGAAACCGGGAATCTGAGGGACGGCAATTACGAAAACGTGATTCGAAACCAGGATTTCTTTAAGGCAGTTGAGATATATGCTCATAAGTTGAGTGAATCTGAAAAGGTCTTTTTCATTTATGCAGTTATCGAGCGTTTGTACGCCCGGCAGGTGTTGGCTGAATTAGACAAACCCGTATTGAGAAACCTGGCTGACATTCGCCTAGAAATGATTCTGGGCGAGGTAGTGAGCAAGAAGGGAAAGAACAGGGATCTTGCTAAATTGGCCCGGACAGCAAATATCAACGCCATTCATGAGTTTGAAGCAAGGATATCAGGCCTTACGGATGCACAGGTGCAGGAGGAGTTGTACCAGGAAGTAATTGTTCAGGAACGGATAGCGAACGGAAATAACACCCAGGAACAAGTTGGAGCAGCCGGTATGATTATCTGGCTTATCGGGCAGAAAGCTGATCAAAGCGTGTTAAAGGAAGTCCCGCAAAATATTTACCAGCCTATGGAAATACGAGCAACTCAAGCCATCCTCGAAGCTGGATAAGCCTCTTTTTCTAACGAAACCATCTATTTCTTATTCTACCGAATAATGAGAAAATTGGTTTTTTCAGAAATTCGATGCAAACCAATCGTCATTTGTGATTTGTTTTTGATATAATTGTGGAAACAGTGTCGGAAATCGTTTGTCAGTTTCTATAAACTGTGAGTAAAATTAAACCTTTAGGACTATAAGTGAGAGTTTTTGGCATGAATAAGGCGGAGGTCACACTGATTTGTTATATTTATCATGGCATATCATTAAACACATTAGTTGCGAATATCCTTATCTTTGGGGCTGGATTACGGGAATATCTTGCAGTTAGCTCATTAAGAACTAATGCAAAGAATCGTTGAGAGCGGTAACCAACGATCTGCTTGCACAGATTTCAAGTCAAAAATGTGATGCACAGTGAACATATTGTCGGGAGGGAAAATGGGAAAAAGTGCGGTGTGGTTTGTTTTGGTAGTTGTTGTGGGGGCTCTGCTGGGTTCGTTTTTGGGAAAATTCATCGGGATAGTAGTGCCGGCCGGATCGATTCGCGATCTTTTTTCGACGGAAATATCCGCTGGATTACACCCGGCAACTCTTGACCTGCATGTTATCAATCTGACGTTTGGATGCCTTGTTAAATTCAATGTGATGTCATTTGTCGGTATTATTGGAGCGGCCTTAATATTCCGAAGCCTTTCAAAATGAAGCCAACAAAATATTCCATAGTCCTTGCTTCCGCATCACCGCGGCGCATCGAATTGATGCGGCAGTGGGGGTTTTCATATGTTGTCAAACCCAGCAAAATCAGGGAGGTTACGCGTTTCGTCAGGCCATCGGCGATAGTGAAGGATCTCGCAACACAGAAAGCGTCAGCTGTGGCGAAAGCCGTAGAAAAGGGGATTGTTCTTGGTGCTGATACTATTGTTGTTGTTAACGGCGAGATTATTGGCAAACCCAGAAACCATGCTGATGCGATGCGGATTCTTAAGATTTTATCAGGAAGCTATCACTCCGTGTACACTGGGATTGCACTCATTAATGTATGCAGCGGTGCGCGAGTAATTTCCTATGATGTTGCCCGTGTAAAAATGCGGCGGTTCGATCCTGGTGAAGTGAGTGGGCTTGCCGGGAAACATTTGGATAAAGCCGGCGCCTATGCAGTTCAGGAAACGGAAGACGCGTTTGTTGAAAGGATCAAAGGGGATTACTATACGGTTGTCGGTTTGCCCAAAAAGAAGTTGTTTGTCTGTCTCAAAAAATTACGAGCGCTTCGCTAAGATATACCTTTCATTACTTCCCTTCTGCTACTCAATAAAACTCACAAGAGAAACTTACGCGGTGTACATTGTTTTTAAAGACATATAGTACCATTACCGTCCGTTC
>JBELAT010000219.1:0-2654 GCA_049508565.1 Endomicrobiales bacterium
TGAGTTCATGCTCATGTTTGTTGACCAATGACGCAAAGATATAAATAAATGACGACACAACAGTCAGATTGATTATAGCCACAAGCGCTACGCTGATTTCATCACTTACAAAGCCGTGTTTGAGCAACGTTAATTTTAGCCAATCCACCGATATTGGAATCAATATGACAATTGGCCATATTATTCGAATCATTCTGCCGCCGGACATTTTGCTTGTAACAGTATTCATCAGGCCCGTTCGGGGCCGGGCCAGAAAAAAACTAAAGCAGGATGCCAGAAATAGTACCAAAGCCATCACGGTACTACAGAACTTAATGTCCATAATGTAAGGGTTGGCGCCATACAAATATCCCGTAAATGCGAAAAGTGATGTTATTGCTGCAATAAGAACCATTATTTGAGCGACGTAAATTAATAGTCGTTTCCCTGATGGAATCATTGCTAACGCTGCACCTATCAAAACGAAATTGATCGCAGAATTGAATGCCATCCTTCCCGGATGAATAGCTAATATCGTTGTATGGCTTCCTTGAACGATAAGATTATCTATGAAGGCGTTCCATCCACATGCATACTCACACACGGTTATAAAACCTATAGCGAAGACCACACAAGCTGACAGATCGGTAGCTATAAGAGTTAAACGGTTTGAAAGCTTTTTGTTGTTGAGTAACACAAGAGCAATACCGATGAACACAAAACAAAAAGCGGTATTGGCTTTCATTGGAACACAATGGGGTAGGATACTTTGTGCCCAGGGACTCAAGAACCATCCACCCAGAACGGCGGATCCCGCGGCAGCGATAAAAAAGCCCAAAGCTTGAGAAACAGTCTCAGGTCTGAAAGTGTGCGGGATGGATGGTATGCGTGATTGAAATTTTTGAGGCATAAGAATTACACTCCTGATGGTTGTCCATGTTACGTTTACCAGTGTTATGCAGGCCTTTGTAAAAAAAGTGAAATCCCATTACAATTGCAAGGCATGTAAATCCGAGATACGCCTTACGGGTAAAACACTCATTGTTTGTGATGTCATAAATAAAATCTTTCTTTCAATGAGTCCTAATACGTCTAAAGAACTTTTTCAGTTTCACTTTGTTTCTGGATACAGTCTTCTTTTTTGATCATTTGGTACCAGACAATGCCGGTCAGAGAGAGAACTATTCCAATGATCTGCACGGCCGAAAGAGGTTCTAAAAAGAGCAGGCAGCCCCAGACAGTGGCAAGCAAAGGCTGCAGCATAAGGATAAGACTCCCTTCGTGTGCCGGCAGTTCCAGAATGCTCGAATTGATCAGGTACCATCCTATGGTCTGGCACAGCAACGCAGTCAGAGCCATAATAACATGGCTTTTGAAATTCCAGACGGCGATCGTTAGCCCTTCGATGATATACACGGAAAACAAGATCACCGCCGACGATGACAGAAACATTACTGCCAGCGATAGAAGCTCGGGATACGACCCTCCTGCAAGTTTCTTAGCATAGCGAAGACAGATAAGCATGCCTGCGTATGTCACGCCTACGATAAGACCAAGCCCATATCCGGCTGGTCTGGACACACCCGTGGTGTTAAGAGGTGTAAGCAGATATAGTCCCACGATGACCATTATCAGAATCAAAAAAAATACTTTCGGTACATGCTCTTTTAATACTACTATTGCAAAGATCGTGACAAACAGTATCTGCGAATTGCCGAGAAATGTTGCGGGACCCATACCGAGATAGAATATGGTTTTGTGCCAAAAGATAAGATCTATGCCCAAAAATATACCCGCAAGAATTGATGGTTTTATCCATCCGGGACTGGTCTGCCTGCTGTTCGTATCCCGCCAGAACACCTGTCGTACCCCAGCAACCAGCAGAAAGAAACACGCGGCGTCAAATGAGCGATAAAAAGCGCTGACGCTTGCTGAAAAAACAACAAGTTTGACCGCCAGTGGCGAAAAACTTATGCCTATGACTCCCGCGATAAGTTTTGTATAGTTCTTGAATTTATCCGGTTGAGAAGTACAGGTGTTAATCAAAAGCCGCTCCATAGGTTATCATGTTAATCTGTTTTAAAATAAGGGAGGTAGTGACCACCATGACTGTGATACTCATTGTGCGATTGTATAACCCAGCAGAGCATAAAGATCTTTTGAGCAATGCAGATATCGATCGTTTGAAGTTTCTTCAAGCCATTTTTTTCTGATTTCTTTATTCGATTGTATCCGTGAATCTTTCCAGTGATCAGCTGCGAACATCGGTTCTGAATCCCAGTCGTCGTTGATGTAACATAGCATTTTTACGTCATTTTTTTTGATAAACTTAAAGAGCGGCTGATACCACACATAATAAGACCTCATGCCACCGTCAACTCCTACGCGTGCCGGTGTCGCTTCGGCAAGCATAAACGGTTTTTTGTGCTCTTTGGCCATGTTCACCACAGCCTTTAAATTCGCACTCGAAATGTTACCCGGTTCAAAAAAAGAAACTCCAAACCAGTCCACATAATCGTCTCCCGGATAGAAATCAGCCAGTTGTTTATGCATATAAATGGGGTAGGATGCATAAGAATGCCACACAAAGGCGACATTATTGACATTGTTTTTTCTCAGTCGATCAACAATGTAGTACATTGTTAAGTTAATTCTTGATAGTTTATATTATTTTT
>JBELAT010000022.1:0-17339 GCA_049508565.1 Endomicrobiales bacterium
CAGCTTGCGAAGCCAGTAGGACACTATTGCTTGTTTCAGCTTCAATCCTGCAACAATGGTGCTTCGCCCTATGGGTTGATGTTGTTTTATAAAGATAATTATTTCATTCCTCGCTTCTTTCGAAGCACGTTTTTATTTGATTCGGTTGCAGTCGTAACTGGTGCAGCCTCAAGAGTATACGATGTACAACGACCTATGCCATGACGCACGAGCAAACCATGTTCGACAAGAGCGGACAGTTCCTGCCTGCAATACGTGAATCGCAACGTGTCAGACGGCAAAATTCAGGATTTGTAATGCGCTGGCGGTGTTTAACGTACGCACGTACGAAGCCCTGCCGTTCTGAGAGTTCAATATCAGAAAACTGTTCAAGCCACGATAGAGTTTCCGCATTTAGAAACGTAGTATTTGTGCTGATAACACGGAATTGATTTCTCGAATGTAAAACCGTGGTTTTGGACAGTGGCAATCGCCTGTTGGAGTCCACCCATAGCGACGTATCTACGGTCTGAGAACCTCCACGGTCAGGAAGGGTGCATTTGTTTTGCGTAAGCAGATCGGCTGAATATAAGTGTTAACGAATTTACTTTGAAACACTATCGATTCAATCCCTTTTGCTTAACTTTTTTAATCGAATTAAGTCTTTTGTATCTTGATCTCTTCCAAAATATTCTTTTAATTTGATTAAATCATCTTTGGCGATAAAATACGCTTGTGTCCCTTTAAAGGTTCCAATATTTTTACGAGAAAATGCTTCTTCAAATGACATTTTTCCTTGCATATTGAAAATATCAATTCTATTCGGTGCTTGACCAATAAAGAATATTTCTTTATCTCCCATTAGTTCATTTTTATCGATATCTAACCCACAAAAATCTTTTATTGCGGCCACACAACGTTCTGCATTTGACTCTGTTTTTCTAATCCAAAAATCTATATCCTGTGTTTCCCTTGCTATTTTTGTATGAAAGATCGTAGAATATGCGCCAATAATAATATAGTCCACCTTGTTTTTATTAAGGAGATCTATAAAATCTCTGTAATCATTTTCAACGTGTTTTTCTTCTGCCATAGGTACACCTATTGACTCGCTGAGTTTCATTACTACCAAAGAGGCCTCTTCTTGTGTCTCGTATCTTACCTAATATATTGAGGGCTGATTCAAAATCTTTTGCAATATTTAACGATTCTATTTCTTCATGTGTTCCCGTTCCGTAGATTATTTCATGACCATTTTTTATTACTCTGTTTATTTTCATGGTTTTCCAGTTTTATTAGTCCATTCCCCATATTATATACGAACTTTGTCTGCTTATTTTATAATACTCTCCGACGGAAGTCAAGTTCAAGCCCAGTCAAGTTCAGTCAAGAGCAAGCGTCAAGCCAAGGGCCAGTCAAGTGTGAAGTTATTAATTTTTGTTATATGCCCAGCAAAGTAAATATATAAATCGATAACAATGTGGTCGTACATATGGATCAGCCTCCTTCACGTTTCATAACGACCCTCATGCTGCTTCTGCCATTTTTCAAAAGTTACAATCAAAATAAAAGGACTCGGAAGAATCCTTTACCTCACAGCAAGAATTACTTCCGAGTCCTTAAGAAGTTGTAGTGCTATTAGCACAACAACAATTACTTAATAAATGAACAGCATTTCAGCATACGACGGCACCGGCCAGAGATCGCGAGGAACAACTTCTTCCAGCGGATCAATCACCGCGCGCAGAGCGAGCATTCCATCAAGCATCGCCTCAAGCGAATGACCACCGTACAGATCTTCCAGTTTTTTTGATGCGCTAAAAGCCTGATCTATAAGGGTCGAAACTTTTTCGAGCATAACGCCGGTCTGACCTGACTGATGCCCTGCACTTTTGAGGCTTGTCACTGTTTGTGCCAAATCATTCTGGTACCGGATAGCCGCGGGAATGAGGAGCGTTTTCGCCATATCAAGCGCCACGCCAGTTTCGAATTTAACTATTTTTTCATATTGTTCCTTGTAAGCTTCGTACCGCGACATGATCTCCGTGCGCGACAAAACTTTATGTTTCTCAAACAATTTAATCGCCGGTTCTTTAACTGTCTCAGCAAGCGCTTCGGGCGTGTTCTTAAGGTTCGGCAGACCGCGTTTGGCAGCTTCTTTATGCCATTCTTCGGTATAGTTATCGCCGTTGTAGATTACCCGTTTGTGCTTTTTAACGAGCTTCTGAAGAACTCCCTGCAACGCTACATTAAATGCTTTGCCGGATTTGACCGCCGCTTCTATGTCAGTACAAATCTCATCGATTGCATCGGTAACAATCGTGTTGAGCATGATATTAGGGCCGGCGCAGTTCTGGTTGGATCCCACTGCACGGAACTCAAATTTGTTGCCGGTGAACGCAAACGGTGACGTCCGGTTACGATCCGTCACATCCTTGTCAAGCTTTGGCAATGATGAAACACCGACCTCAAGAATCCCTTTGCTCTTGGAGCTGGTGGCACCGCCTTTTTCGATTTGTTCAATAATATCCGTCAGCTGATCGCCAAGGAATATGGATATGATAGCCGGCGGTGCTTCATTGGCACCCAGACGATGGTCGTTTCCGGCTGTGGCGACACCGGCGCGCAAAAGACCGGCATTTGTATCGATTGCTTTCATAAGCGCACACACAGTGGTTATAAACACTGCGTTATCGTGCGGGTTATCTCCAGGGTTCAACCAGTTCTTTCCATCGGGACCGACAACTGACCAGTTGTTGTGTTTTCCAGAACCATTGATTCCGGCAAACGGTTTTTCATGCAGGAGACACACAAACCCGTGTTTTTCCGCAACCTGGCGCATGATTTCCATCGCTATCATATTATGGTCAACAGCAATGTTAAGCTCTTCAAACACCGGCGCGAGCTCAAATTGTGCCGGGGCGACTTCATTATGACGGGTTTTTGCGGGAATACCCAATCTCCAAAGCTCGTTGTCAAGATCTTCCATAAACGATATGACACGGCCCTTTATGGCGCCGAAATAATGATCTTCCATCTGCTGGTGTTTCGCGGGACGGCGACCGTAGAGGGTGCGACCGGTCTGGACAAGATCAAGGCGCTGGGCATAATATTCTTTGTCTATAAGGAAATATTCCTGTTCGACTCCCAGGGTCGAATACGGGCGGACACCTTTGGATTTAACGCCAAACAAGTCGGCCATACGGTATACCTGCGCGGCAAGTGCATCAATCGAACGCAATAGAGGTGTTTTTTTATCGAGCGCTTCACCATGATAGGAGTAGAACGCAGTGGGAATACACAGAACTGACGTATCATCAGCTTCTTTAATGAAAGCCGGGCTGGTCGGATCCCATGCCGTATAACCCCGCGCTTCAAAAGTAGCCCGGAGACCGCCGGAAGGAAAGCTGGACGCATCCGGCTCGCCCTGGGTCAATTCTTTACCTGAAAACTTCATTTCCACACCGCCATTGCCATCAGGAGAAATAAATGAATCGTGTTTTTCCGCGGTCGTACCAGTCAATGGTTGAAACCAGTGAGTAAAATGTGTTGCGCCTTTAGCCAGTGCCCATTTGAGCATCGCGCCGGCTACTTCATCGGCTATTTTAGGATCGAGCGGCTGACGGCAGTTAACCGTCGCGGCAAGAAGAGCGTAGGATTTGGGTGTAAGATACTTCTTCATTGTTTTCAAGTTGAAAACATTTTCCCCAAAGATTTTTTCAACGGACGAACTAGGCTTCTTTTCGGCACCATTCTTCATATACTTCCCCTTTCGTTGATACAGATATATTGTACAAACTTTTTTTTCCTGAGAATTGAATCGCACAAATAAAAAACGACGTCCTCAGAGCACTTCATTATGCTTTTGAGGACGTCGTTGTCCTAACCTTATTAAAGAACCTACGCGGAAGCCAAATTATAGCGCTTCGCATAAAACTTGTCAAGATTACCGTTTTGAGAACTGGAACCGTTTTCTTGCTTTGGGCTGTCCTGATTTTTTACGTTCAACCATGCGGGGATCGCGGGTTAACAATTCTTCTTTTCGCAAAACCTGTTTTGTCGTAGGATCCATTTGCAAAATCGCCCGGGCTATACCATGTCGTACCGCACCTGCCTGGCCCGTAATGCCACCACCGGTTGTAGTAACCAGAAAATCATATTGAGTGCTCGCCGGAAAAACCTCCAGCGGTTTAAGAACTTGTTTTTTGTGGCGGTCAAGTCCGTGGAAATAATCGTCAAGCGGTTTGCCGTTAATGATTATCTTGCCGTTGCCGGGAATGATCTGTACCCGCGCAGATGCGTCTTTGCGCCGTCCGGTTCCCCGAAACAAATTTGTTTGCTCCATAGTAATGATTCTCCTCTGACCGATTATTTATCTGAAGCTGGTTGTTGTGTTGCCACCGCAAACTGCGCGCTGTGCGGATGCTCTTTGCCACGATACACCTTTAAACGGGTAATCTGACGTGCTGCAAGCTTGTTCTTGGGAAGCATGCCCTTGACTGCCAGCCGGATGGCTTTTTCCGGACTGTCAATCATCAAACGCGCATACGGGGTATAACTGTCTCCGCCGGGAAACCCGGAATGACGAAACGCTATTTTCTGATTAATCTTATTACCGGTCAGGACCACCTTGCTGGCATTGGTTACCACCACAAAGTCACCGCAATCAATGGTATTACAATAGGTCCGCTTTAATTTACCGCGTAACGTGTCGGCAACCATAGTTGCCAGACGCCCTAGAACTTTGCCGTCGGCGTCGACTATATGCCATTTCCGTTTAATTTGTCCGACTTTCGGAAGAAACGTTTTTGCATTTGAGTTGATCATAAAATTAACCCCTCTTTGATTTTGAGCTGTCTATTATAAGAAATTATTGCCACTCCCGTCAAGGGGGTAGTTCAAAATAGCGCATAAACAAATTTATGCTCTACAAACAGGATGGTTCATGTTCCAGTTAAAAGGTTACGGCATGTAAATAAAGATGCACCAGTGAGCCGGGATGCTAACACTCCCACAGTTTCAACTCTAGATACCAGACGTAGCGCTTTTTCTGGAAACGTCAGATGTATATCAAAGCGCCACCCTACCTATTGATGATGGCAACAGGAGGAGCATTTGTGGGAAGAGCCACACTCAAACCCAGGAGAGTTCTCGGCTGCGCACCCGGAACTGGGGGACGCGAAAACTGACAACAACCGTTCCAGATCCTGACCCTGACAGTGCGGGCACACCGGCTTTTCACCGCCAAGTATAAGCACTTCTATCTTTTTATTACACTTCCTGCAGCGAAACTCGTACAGCGGCATTAGCGGTGCTCCTTGGTATCTCGCTCGGTTGAATTGTTCCCCGAGTCCTCGTGGTCAGATTCGTCAACCAGCATTTCACCCAGTGTCGGCAAGGTGCTTTTATTAACATACTTTTTGATCAATTCCCGTTCCCGGTCATGATCGAGCTTCTTGATGGATATCTCTATTTTGCGTTCCTTGGCTTCACTTTTGATGACTTTTGCTTCAACCGTCTGCCCTTCTTTAAGCTGTTCGGCAGGCATATCATCCCGGCGGCCGCTGATCTCCGCGTTACGTACCAGCGCCTCAACATCCGGCTCCACTTCTACAAAGGCACCAAAATCAACCACCCGTTTGACCACACCTGTAACGACTGTCCCCACTTTGTATTTCCGAAGAGGATCTTCCTGAAGGTGCTTTAATGAAAGGGAAATTTTTTCGGTCCGAGTGTTGACCTCCATCACGACCACTTCTATTTCGTCGCCCACTTTAAGAATGTCTTGCGGATGACGGATTTTTTTTGTCCAGGAAAGATCTGAAACATGTATCAACCCTTCGATACCGTCAGACAATTTCACGAAAGCGCCAAAGGGCGTCAGTGATGTTACGGTTCCCTTGACTCGAGCACCGGGCGCATACCGATGTGCTGCTTCCTCCCAGGGGTTGGGCAGGATTTTTTTTAGCGACAACGACAACTTCTCAGCGGCAGGATCAACAGAAATGATCTTCGCCTCTATCTCTGAACCAACCGTAAACATTTTTTTCAGGTTTGGTTTCTGGTCATCCCAGGAAACCTCCGAGATGTGAACGAGCCCTTCTAATCCCGGTTCAAGTTCCACAAATATGCCGAAATCAGCGATCGAAGATATTTTGCCTTTAATAACCAGTCCTTCCGGATATTTATCCTTCGCCCCATCCCAGGGACGCGGGGATAAGTTTTTTAAACTAAAGGAAACCTTGCCCTTTTCGCGATCGATTTTAAGAACCTGCACTTTTACTTTTTGCCCCGGCTTAAGGACGTCGGAGACTTTTTTCACGTGGAACCATGCAATGTCACCGATATGCAGCAATCCTTCCATTCCACCAATATCGATAAACGCCCCGAAATCGGTTATGCCCATAACCTGGCCGTCAACAATATTTCCTTCTGCAAGCCCCGCCATAACCTTTGCTTTGCGGGTCTTATCTTCTTCTTCGAGTATTTTTTTCCGGGAGACTACGACATTGCGCTGGCTCTGATCGAGTTCCGCGATATTAAACGACAATGTCTTACCCAGATACTTGTCCGCGTCTTTCACAAATCTCAGTTCGATCTGTGAAATAGGACAAAATGCGCTCACTCCACCCAGATCAACAGTAAATCCACCGCGATTTTTTTGGCGAACCCTGCCCTCAACGGGATGGCCGCTTTTGAACGCTTCGACAACTCTGTCCCACGCCGCCTTTTCACGGATCTGACGGTTGGAGAGAATAACATACCCGCTCTCCGTGAACATTTTCACCACCATGACCTGCACCTGCATCCCTATTTTAAAGGAATTTTTGGTTGCTTCATCACAATCGCCGATCGGAATCAATCCGTCCGACTTGGTACCCAGGTCAACCAGAAACCCATCGGCATTCTGACCGATAATTTTAACGGTCAGGATTTTTCCATTTTCCAGCTTAATATCGGGGCCCAGAAGATCGGCCATCGACATTTCTTCATTGTTCGTCTCTTCAGTCGGATTATTTAATTCCTTTGTATCTTCCATCTGTTTTTCCTCCAATGGCGTTTGCCACACGATCTATGATCCAATCCGGAGTTGAAGCTCCGGCAGTCAATCCTACGTTTTTTGCCCGGGTAAACCACCCGGCTTTTAATTCTTTTTCCGTTTCTATGTGATGAGTCGGCGTGCAGGCAGAACAGATCTGCGCCAGGCGACGGGTGTTTCCGGAATTTTTCCCGCCAATAACGATCATCACGTCCACCCGCCGGGCAAGCTGTCGAGCCGCCTCCTGGCGGTCTTTGGTAGCTTTACATATTGTATTAAAAGTTGTGACGTTCCGGCAAGTTTTTCTAATCTCTGCGACCACCGCCGCAAAATTCTCCGGCGTCTGCGTGGTCTGGCTAACGACAAAGACCGGCTTATGCCCGAGTTTCGCCTTTGTAATATCATGACGATTATCAACGACAAAACCGTTGTGACGACAGTAGGACACAAGGCCCACAACTTCCGGATGCGTCTTTTCTCCGACAATGATTATCTGGACATCATCAGCGCTTAATTTTTTTATAATGTCCTGTGCTCGTTTGACGAACGGGCAGGTTGCATCAACAATACACAATTTTTTTTGTTCAAGTTTTTCACGCAGCTCCTGAGGTATGCCGTGCGTACGCACGATCAGGGTTGCATCGCGCAACCGTCCGTGTGCTTCTATGGAACGGATGCCGGCCTTAGCCAGACGTTTGACTTCCTGAGGGTTATGAATGAGCGGGCCATACGTGTATACCCGCTTTTTGCCCTGCACGGTCTTTTCAGCAAGTTCTATCGCCCGACGTACACCAAAACAAAAACCTGCGCTTTTTGCAGTTATTACTTTCATTGATCATCCTCGTAATTCGGTTTCACTTTTACTCTGGGCTCACTTCGATGGATGAAAGGAAGGAGAGAGAAAAACGTGTCGATTATCTAGAAAACAGCGCTGATCTTAATGAAGCTTTTTTATTTCTTCCATTATCTGATCGGAAAAAATTTGATATGTTTCTTTCGTATATTTTTTGGGGGGATATATCGGCCGGCCAAAAATAACCGAAAGTTTTTTAAACGATCTCAAAAAAAATGAGTTTACTATTCTGACGGGTATAACGGGTTTTTGGGAGTGGCAGGCAACCATACCGCATCCGCTGCGTGGTATCCCGAAACCCCCATCTTTCGATCGCGTTCCTTCAGGAAACATCAGCAGACAGTTTCCTTCCTTTAACAGTTTCTCGGCAGTTCGAATCGCTGAGAAGTCATTGTGTCCCCGCCTGACAGGAAACGCATTCGTGCGATTAATAAGAAACCCCAGAACCGGCACATCAAACAACTCTTTTTTTGCCATGAAAAAAAGCGGGCGCCGCATTGCTGAGCCCACCAGCGGCGGATCAGCTAAGCTCACATGGTTAGGTGCAATGATCACGCCACCTGAGAGCGGGATATTTTCATGACCGACAACCGACCGGCGCCAGATAAGACGATATGCCACGGCAAACATCCAACGACCCAGATAAAAAACCCAGGAATTTTTTATCATATAAGCCGTTTCAACGTATCAATGAACCCGGGAAAGGAAGTATCAACACACTCAGTATCATCGATAACGGTCTGCCCTGTGGCAATACATCCCGCAACCGCCAAGGTCATCGCGACACGATGGTCACCGTAGCTGGTAACGTGTGCCCCATGGAGTTTTACGGGACCATGGATCATCATGCCATCCGGCCGTTCATCAATACGCGCGCCCATGGCGATGAGTCCAGCGGAAATGGTTTTGATCCGGTCGCTTTCTTTGACGCGAAGCTCAGAGGCGCCGGTAATCAGGGTTGTCCCTTTCGCCTGTGTCGCTGCCAAAACCAGGATCGGCACCTCATCGATGAGCCGCGGCATGATATCGGCATTAATCTCAGTCGCATTGAGTGAAGACGGTTCCGCAACGATAGTTGCCACCGGTTCGCCGGAGAGACTGCGACGGCCGTTCAGGTGCATCCGGGCTCCCATACGGCCCAGCACTTCAATAATGCCATCGCGGGTCGGGTTGACACCGACATCGGGCAGTTCGATACGTCCGGTTTTCGCGATAAGTCCCAGCACCATAAAAAAAGCTGCGGACGAAATGTCAGCGGGAACGGTTAATGACAGGGGTCTCAACCGTGCCGGCCCCCGGACAGAAACACGAGTGCCATCGACAGATATGTCGGCCCCGCAGGCGGCCAGCATCCGCTCTGTATGGTCGCGTGACCTGACCGGTTCTTCAACCGCAGTAACTCCTGTTGCCCTGAGTCCCGCAAACAAAATACATGATTTTACCTGCGCACTTGCCACGGGACTGCTATACGATATCGGGTGTATCACCTTTGTTCCGGTGATTTCAAGAGGCAGATAACTTCCTTCACGAGCGACAATATTAGCCCCCATACGCTCTAAGGGTTCGATAATCCTTTTCATCGGGCGACGAGATAAGCTGGCATCGCCGGTTATCCGTGACACGAAGGGTTGTCCCGCCAGGATACCGGATAATAACCGTACGGTGGTACCGGAATTTCCCGCGTCTATAACGTCCGCAGGCGCTGTGAGTGCGTCCATTCCTTTGCCCCAGATTCGCACCGTATGACTGGTGCGCTGTATCCGGACTCCCATAGAACAGAACGCCTGAAGGGTTTGCAAACAATCTTGCGATGCCAAATAGTTCTCTATGATTGATTCGCCGTCAGCGAGCGCGCCCAGCATTATGGCCCGGTGAGTGATTGATTTATCGCTCGGCACAATAACTTTTCCAGAAACGCTCTCAGCGGGATTAATGGTCCATTTCATTTGAGCTTACACCGCGCACGATGCCCTTTTTCAAATAGTTTCTCAAGTGAGGAAACGCTGTTAATACGTTTTTTTGTGTCAGTTAAAAAACGTATAAGCGCAGTGATGGCTTTGCTGATTTCAGTTCCATTTGCCCGGCATATACGAGCCCAGTCTCCCGGATTTGAAGCGGCCACCCGTGTCGCATCTTTAAACGATCCCGCCATCAATTGCGCCGCAGTACGGTGTTTGCCCTTAAGAGTTTCTGCTAATCCCGCGAGCCCGTACGCCACCACATGAGGCACATGACTGGTCAGCGCGACTACAACATCATGTTCTACAGGGTCCATCTCAACGATGCGGCCACCGGCATGACGCCATAGCTGTTTAATGACATCCATTTGAGCACGGGAAGCATTGACCGTACCGGCAATGACAATCGTTGCATCTTTATATAAGTGTGCCGAGGCAGATTCCACCCCGCTTTTTTCAATGCCCGCCATGGGATGGGCGCCGACAAAAGCTGGCATCTGAGATCCATGTATCCCGTGTGCTGAAAAAACGCGGGCAACGTCTTTAATGATGCACCCCTTAACACTGCCTGCGTCCGTTATGATTGCACCAGGCTTGCACAGTGGCAGAATAGTTTTGATGATAGGAGCAACATGATCAACAGGGGTACAGACAACAACCACATCGGCGTCACGAACTCCGGCCGCATAATCGACGGTGAACGTATCAACGGCTCCCCGTCTTTTCGCCGCTCTCAGTTTCGCCTGATGCCGTCCGATACCGCAGACCTGGTAGTGGCCAGAGCCGCGTAAAGCCATGCCCAGCGATCCGCCGATCAACCCCACTCCGATAATAGTGACTTGTTGGGTGCGCATTATCTTTTAAGTATGGTCCTTCCCACTGCGAGTGCGACCCGGTCAAGTTCCTGCATAAGCGTCTCAAACTGTGCAGGAAGCAGGCTCTGCGGCCCATCGGATAATGCTTCTTCGGGGCACGGATGCACTTCGATAATAAGCCCATCGGCTCCGGCAGCCACCGCCGCCTTTGCCATGGTACCGACATGTTCCCTGATACCAATACCGTGGGATGGATCAACAATGACCGGCAAATGAGAAAGTTTTTTAAGTACCGGAACGGCATTTAAATCGAGCGTGTTGCGTGTTGCGTCTTCGAACGTGCGGATACCGCGCTCGCACAATATGACTTTATAGTTGCCCTGAGACATTATATATTCGGCCGACAATAAAAGTTCTTTAATAGTTGTCGCCATTCCCCGTTTAAGTAAAACCGGTTTTCGCTGCTTACCTGCTGCTTTGAGCAAGTCGTAGTTCTGTACGTTTCGAGCGCCAATCTGAATGATGTCGCAGCTTCTTCCCACTGAAAGTATCTGCGCGACTGTCATCGCTTCACTGATGGTCGGCAGACCGGTCTGTTTTTTTACTTTCTTGAGTATCTCTAAGCCTTTGTCACCCATACCTTGAAACGCATAGGGCGAACTGCGCGGTTTGAATGCTCCCGCCCGGAAAAGTGTCGCACCCGCTTTTTTCACCAGCCGTGCCGTTTCCAGCGTTCTTTCAAGAGCCTCAACCGCACAGGGGCCAGCCATGACAACGATCTCCTCACCACCAATGGACACACCAGGCGCAACAGTAACAACAGTGTTGTCACGCTTAAATTCACGGCTCGCCAGTTTGTAGGGTTTCTCGATTTCGCTGATGTGGTCGACAACCTCCATCGCCTCGAACATATCACGGTACCGTTCGGCCCGTTCACCGATCATGCCGATGATGGTCATATCAACCCCGCGCGAAACGTGAGGGATATACCCTAATTTTTTTATCTTTTTTATAATGGTATCAACTACCGGTTTCGGGGCGCGTCGTTTAAGGGTAATAATCATTGTAATTATACTCTCCTTGCTTTAGGCAACTATTTTTTTCAGGGCGGCTAAAAACATTTTGTTCTGTGCTCTGGTACCGATGGTAACTCTGATATGATTGACCAGCTGGTATTCATCCATAGCGCGCACAATAACGCCTTCTTTGAGGAGCCGTTTAAAAACGTCTAATCCCTTGAGAGGACTGATGTTGATAAGTACAAAATTAGCCGCAGACGGAACAAATTGAATACCCCACCGGTCCAGTTCCCGGCATATTGACAACTTTTCCTGTTCCAGCAACGTAAGGCTGCGGGAAACCTGTGTGGAATCAGATAGACTCGCCACTGCCGCAACCTGTGCCGGAAAGTTGACATTAAATGGCGGACGGATACGATCGATATAGTCAACTATCTCCGGATCCGCAAACCCGTAGCCAACCCGTAACCCTGCCAGACCGTATATTTTCGAGAAGGTCCTTAAAATGATCAGGTTCGGATACCGTTTCATGAGCCGCAGCGTGTCGGGATAGTCCTTATTGACTCTGGCATACTCGTAATACGCTTCATCAACAACCACCAGCGGCAGAGATTTGCGCGATCGTTGTGCCACACATGATAAGAACTCTTCAAGTTCCTCCGTCGTATTATAGGTTCCCGTTGGATTATTGGGGTTCGCAACAAAAATGGCCTTTGTAGTAGAAGTAACGGCTCGTGCCATTGCCAAGAGATCGTGCGTATACCCGTCTTTCATGGGCACGGTAATAACGGTGCTGCCCATCAGTTTTCCCACCATTTCATACCGAACAAACGCGTGCCGTGAAACAATAATAGAATCGGCCGGGTTGAAGAACACTTTCCCGATAACTTCTATGATCTCATCTGAACCAGCACCTACTATTATAGATGCCGGATCAACCGCATACTTTTTCGCCAGCGCCTGCTTGAGATCCCAGGAATTTGAATCAGGATAGAAGTATACGCGCGGGGCAGCTTTTTGGATCGCGGCGATGGCGGCTCGGCAGGGACCGAGCGGGTTTTCATTTGAGGCAAGTTTAATGACTTTTTTTAGACCCAGTTCCCGCTTAATCGTCTCTACTGGTTTTCCAGCAATATACGGTTCAAACCCTTCACAATTTTTTCTGATGCATTTTTTTATTTCAAATTTCATTGTTGACTCCTATTTCAGCAGTATTCTTCCGATTCGCTAAGATATTACGCACGCTTATCTTTTTATCATTGATGAGTACATACACACCAGTCTCTCTCGTGGCGAATAATGCCAGAAATTAATCCTTAAAACACGGGGAATTGACCGGCTTGTGAGCGGATATTAATCGGCGCGCGGATAGGACCCGAGAACTTTGAGAAACACACAGTGATGTTCTAAAGCTTTAAGGGCTTTCTGTACCCGCGATTGAGATATATGACCCAGAAAATCAACAAAGAATATGTATTCCCAGGCTTTCTTCTTTGTCGGCCGTGACTCGATTTTAGTCAGGTTGATACCTTGATGCTTGAACGTCATCAGTATATCATGCAGCGCACCTACTTTATCCTTGATTGAAAACATCACCGACGTTTTATCCGTTCCCGATGATTGAGCGCAGTTGCGACCGATAACCAGAAATCGCGTACAGTTCTCGGGATTATCTTCGATGTTCTGCTCCACTGTCTCGAGGCCATAGAGTTGACCAGCTGATCGCGATGCGATCGCCGCAGCATCAGGCTCACTGACCACACGACGTGCCGCTTCTGATGTTGAAAGTGTCTCTATAACCGGTATTCCCGGCAGATTTGTTTCAAGCCACGTACGACACTGAGCCAGGGGCTGTGGATGTGAATAGACCTTTTTTATGTTTTTTTTGATACCTGAAACGGATAAAAGATAGTTGCGAATTGGCATACTTATTTCCGCGCAGATGACGAGATCTGACTCAATGAACATGTCCAGCGTATGATTAACGACACCTTCCGTTGAATTTTCAATCGGAACGACACCGAAATCCGCGCGGTTTTTTTCTACTTCACCAAACACGTCAGCAATTGTCGGAACCGCGCTATACTGGGCTGCCACTCCGAAATTTTTCAGTGACGCCTCATGGGTATAGGAAGCCTCCCTCCCGAAAAATGCTACTTTGATCCGGGACTCCAAAGACCGGCAGGCACTAAGGATCTCGCGATAAATCGATTCAATGGCTCCTGGCGGCAGGAGTCCTTTATTTTTTTTCTGAAGTCCGGTGATTATCTTTTTTTCACGGTGCGGAATATAAAAATCTTGCCCCGTTTTCATCTTGACACTGCCGACCTGCTTCACGAGACCTGCACGGCGGCTCAACAAATCAAGGATACCCTCATCAACACTATCGATTTGTTTCCTGAGGTGTTCGATATTTTCTCCGGTGGATGTCTTTTTCATGATTTTTCCTTGGTATTGATGCATCTCTATGAGTGCATTTATAGTCTATCTTATAGCTACGATCAACACACGATCAGTCCTTGTCGGATTATGCCCAACCGTGAGCTACACATACGGATCACAGTACCATAATCGACAGCATGCGTTCCGGGGTTTTGTTCCGCCGGTATGAATAAAAAAGATCTGGTTCATGATGCGTACAGCGACCGCATGAAACAATATCCTCGATGCCGCTTTTACGCAATTGACCAACTGCGGCAATCCCCAGGTCGAGCGCGGGCCCGATCTGAGAAAACAGCTCAAGAACATCTGCATTAACAGTATAACAGCACGACTGTATATGTGGCCCGACTGCCGCAATAATATCAGTGCTCGCCACTGAAAACTGCTCGCAGAGCGTGTGCACCGCCGCGCGGATGGCCCCTGCCGCCATACCCCGCCATCCCGCATGAATGACTCCACCGCACATACCATTTTTTGCGGCAACAAATACCGGCACGCAATCAGCGGTATACACACCCAGCGGAATACCGGGAATACCGGTTATCAACGAATCTGTTTCTGAAATCAACTGACCGCAGTTTTTCGTATCCACCACCGCAACCTGCGCTCCATGTACTTGCGAGCCCATGGTCAGACGAACAAAATCCATGTTACGACTCTGACAAAATGTGCGCCGTCTTGCGACATCTTTCATGTCACCCGCAGAAACGGTGGTAACCATAACACGGCAGGGAAACGGGTCCACACTAAAAACGTTATCAGCGTATGTCCACATGATGCGCGCTACCGTTCAATAATATCCTTTGCATTATCCGCACTCGACTTGACGCCGTGAATTGAAAGCATCAGTTCCTCGGGATTGGACGAAGCTGCGAGTGCTTCAGGCAATGCTACTTTTCCTGACTCGATAAGACTGATCAACGCCTGGTTGAACGTCTGCATACCATAATACTGCCCTTGCGTCATCTGGTTGAATATCTCGGATAAATTGTTCTCTTCAATAAGCTTCTTGATAAGCGGGGTAACGACAAGCACTTCAATCGCAGGGAGCCGGCCCGTCCCGTCACTGCGGCGCAAAAGCCGCTGCGACACAACCGCTTTGAGTGTATCAGCCAATAAGATTCTTATCTGGTCATGCTGATGAGGCGGAAAAAGATCTATGATACGGTTAATCGTCTGAGCGGCATTGACCGTGTGAATGGTTGACAAAACCAGGTGTCCCGTCTGGGCAGCTGTTATAGCGGCTCCGACTGTCTCAAGGTCACGTAATTCGCCCAAGAGTATGACATTCGGATCCTGACGGACGACCGTGCGCAACGCATCGAGATAGGATCCTGTGTCAAATCCCAGTTCGCGCTGGCTGACAATGGACTGTTTATCAGGATGAACAAATTCGACCGGATCTTCTATCGTTATAATGTTTTCCGCCCGCGTCGTGTTAATATAGTCGATCATACCTGCCAGGGTATTGGATTTCCCACATCCCGTCGTCCCGGTTATCAACACCAGGCCCCGCCTGTTTTCACAGATATCCTTGATTACTTTTGGCAAATTTAACTGTTCAAGAGTCGGGATCTCCATGGGAACTAACCGCAACGCCAGATTCACTAGACCTCGCTGCATAAAAATATTCACCCTGAAACGGCCCAGATTTTCAAATTCTACGGCAAGATCAACCTCGTGTTCGTCTAAAAAATTGCGCCGTTGAACTTCGTTCATCAAGGAGCCTGATATGCGGATAGTGTCTGCAGAGAGCAAATGATACGGCAGCGGGATGAGAGCGCCGTCAACCCGTGCAATTGCCGGTCGGCCCGCGCGCAGATGCAGATCTGATGCTTTACGCGCAACCATCTCTTTGAGAAGTTCTTTAAGTTCTATCATATCCGCTCATTTTAATTTTTTCATTGGCCAGTACGTGTATGCCGGACGATTGAGATCAATTTCAGCTGGCGTTTCAGGAACCGGCGCCGGCTTACCCGGACACGAGACTCCCGGTCGCTTCGGCTGTTTCGGCCCTGTCCGCCGGGCAGGGAAGCCCGTTGCTATGACCGTTATTTTGATGCGATCATCGATATTCTCATCAATAACCAATCCAAAGAATACGTGTGCTTCCGGAGAAACCGCTTCCTTGATAAGGCTCATCGCCTCACCTACTTCAACCATTGAAGTCCCTTTGTTGCCCGTTATATTGACCAGAACACCCCGCGCTCCATCAATGGAAACATCATCAAGCAGCGGACTGATAATTGCTTTTTCGGCCGCTTCAACAGCACGCGCAGGACCGGCGCCTTCACCGATGCCCATCAGCGCTTCACCGGCACCCAGCATGATCGTCCTGACATCGGCAAAATCTACGTTAATTTGGCCCGGCGTGGTAATGACATCCGTTATAGACTGTACGGACTGACGCAACACATCGTCAACAATACGGAACGCGTCTTCGATCGGTGTTTTATCATCAACAATGGTAAACAGTTTTTCATTGGGTATAACAATCAACGTATCCGTATAGTTGCGCAGGTTTTTTATACCTTCTTCAGCCTGTAACAGGCGGATACGGGCCTCGAATTCGAACGGTTTGGTAACCACACCTACCGTCAATATGCCCAGCGAGCGGGCGATAGAAGCAACAATGGGCGCCGCTCCGGTACCGGTACCGCCTCCCATGCCGGCCGTTATAAACACCATGTCGGTTCCTTCCAGCATTTCCTTTATCCGGTCGCGGCTTTCTTCAGCCGCCTGCTGGCCGATCGCCGGGTTTCCGCCGACACCAAGACCGCGCGAAACCTGTTCACCAATCTGGATACGGATCGGTGCAACTGATCTGCGCAACGCCTGGACGTCGGTATTAATCGTGACAAACTCAATACCCTGGATACCTGCCTCTATCATTCTGTTAACGGCATTGGACCCGCCGCCGCCGACACCAACAACTTTAAGGTGAGCGGGATGATCGTCAGGTTCCGGTGCAATTTTTATGCGTACCATAATAACTCCAGTATTCTAGAAGAAAAAATCGTCGATGACATTCGTATCTTTTACACTCGGCTAAATCTAAAACGATTCATCAACCCAGCCGCGTACACGACTCAGCCATGAAGGGCCTGATTTTTTCGGCCGTTTATCCGTCTGTTGGCCGGGGGCTGTTGACAATTCGCTCTTGAGCAACCCCATGGCGGTTGCGTACGACAGGTTCGAAACAATCTCTTCGGCGCCTTTAACGTCCTGCGGTAA
>JBELAT010000220.1:0-2616 GCA_049508565.1 Endomicrobiales bacterium
TGGCCCGCGCTCGCTGTGATCAATTTCGCCAATATCTGGACGTGGTCTGATTCGCTTATTTTCGTCAGATTACGAATGTCCTCCTTGATTAACTGATCTTCCCGCAGTCTTTTCCAACGGTTTGAAAATCGAGTATTTGCCTTTAGGTATGGTTCCGGAAAACCGCCGAATTGAAATAATGTATCGAACTCTTTTTTGGTTATTTTTTGGGGAGCTCGGATTTCTTTTTCCGTAAATTGAGTATTGACCAATTCCGCTACGGATAAGGGGTGCATGCGATAGAAGAAATATCTTCCCATCAGGCTGTCACCCCCCCTTTTATATGCATCGAGCTTTGCACTGCCGGTTACAGTTATTAGAGTTTTGTCGGCGTATACGTCAAAGAAGCCCTTGAGAAAATCCTTCCATTTCGAATACTTGTGTATTTCATCAAAAAGTATGGGGAGCTTGCCGGTTCTTATTTCTGCCAGTCCCATGTTATCGGCAACAGCCTGCGGTCCATTGGTAATCCTCACCCTGTCACTCATGTTGTCCCAATTAATGTAGACGGAATTTTTAAAAGCATTTTTACAGGTTGTCGTTTTTCCCACCTGGCGTGGTCCGACGACAAATGCCATTTGCCTATTTTCGTGATGATGCTCGATTATTAGGGGTTCGTATATTCTTTTCACAGAAGTAGTATAGAATATTGCACAATACAAGTCAAGACCAATTTACAGTGTACTGCAAATTGGTACAGACCATTTTGCACTGCCATGTAAATTGGCCCACAAAGAATCGACGAGATTGGCACAATAGAGACATGTTTTTGAAAAGCACTATCAAACAAATATAGAACCCAAGAAACACCGCCCTCGTTTCTCTATAGTTCGCATGAGAAGTTTTGTTGATAAAAGAAAGGGCATTCTCCAAACGCGTTGGTTCATTGATTATACTATTATACCCTTAGAATGTTCATTGAAAACACTGAGAAACAGCAGGAAGCATTATTTGTGTATAGTAATTACGGGGGGCACGGGGATAATCGTTGACTGACTGTCATCTCCGAGGATGCGGATTTGCGTGAGATGAAACGAATTATACTTTTTAGTTATTTTATTTGCTTCTTCAAGAAGCAGCTTTTGGGTCAGTGGTTTGAGATTTGCGCTCATCTCATTAGCCGCTTTTACCACAAGCTCCTGATCATGGAAAGCAAGATAGCGTAATTTTGTGTTATTGAGAACAACCGATAAGAACGGATTATTGCGATTGACCGTATTAAACTGAGAAACGATTAAACGCCCGGCAAATTCGTTCATCGTCATGCCTTTGTCAGTGCCAGCATCAGAGTAGCTGCCGGTGCTACTTTTGGCGCCTGAAAATTCCTTGGCTTTTTCTGCAAACATATTTTGAGCTTCATCACCGAATTCCAGTTCAAAAATCAGACGCTCTTCGTAATCTCCCCGTGATATCTTTTGATAGAAATAGTCTTTAACATCCTGTAGATACTCAACGATCCGCAAACCGATCCTCCACGCAGGATCGTTGCCGGTAACCACCAGGAACTTAAGCGGCGCATCACTTGAAAGCGCCACACGCGTTATGGTGAGCACAGCTCCTTGAATCTTTTCCATCACTGTACTCAACTTTTTGGTATCAGTAGTCGTAAGCTCATTGAGACGTATATCTAAATACAAGGTTTCGCCGACAACTTTTGCCGTGCCGTCAATACCATAATCCTTTTTTATCATTTCCTGAACGGCTGATGCCACCCGGTTAGCCGGATATGAAGGCCGGTTACAGGCGCTCAAGCCAATGAACAGTAATAGTATAACCAATATTTTCGAAGTTTCCATCAGACTATTGTACAAAATAAATAAGAAAACTGGTACGAAACGCACGAGAAAAAGGTATCAGGGGATAGTTTTAATGCCGACGTGATAGGGAGGGCAAATCGAGTCACTCGCAGATACGCATAGAAGACACCTTCTATTTGATCAATGCTAGGCAGCGCCGAGAATGTCTTTAATGAGTGCGGGAGCCATCTTGAAGGTCTGTTCTTCGGCCGACAGCTTCATAGCGCGTTCTCCATACAACCGTAGGAGATCAAGAATCGTTGCTAGCGCCAGCTTCTGATCATCAGGGGATGTACGCGCATACACTGACAATGCGTTGACCACCTTCATTGTTGTATTTACATATACCGTGTAATTCGAGATATCCTTTGTCTTAAGGGGATCTAAGATTTTCTGTAGAGCAGTGGGCTGAGCTGTACCCGCAGGTTTCTGGAGGGACGCAATACGAGCCTCAGCTGCCGCCCGTGAATCGGCAAAAGGTTCCGTGGTTACACCGGCAACCATCAGCTCAACACGGTATCTCCCATAGAGCTCTGTTAACGCCGGTATTAACCTCACCGGAGCTTCTTGCCCTGCTATCCGTATATCTTCATGGGTATATTGTTCTGCCAGCACACCTTTAATCAATCCTATCAAGTAAGCAAGGGCAACGGATTGACTGACACCAACTCCTGATATCTTTATATCGATTCCGATCACATTGAGTGCCCTGGTTACTTCTAATAAAGTACCAGCCTCCTCCGGGGCTTTGCCGTATAATGACAGAGCATTTGCCAGCATT
>JBELAT010000221.1:0-4879 GCA_049508565.1 Endomicrobiales bacterium
GGTTTGAGCCTACATGGCCTTTTCCAAAAACCTTCACGGCGTACTCAAGCGCGTTGATCCAGTTTTCAAAACCGCCGCAGATCTTTTCCTTTCCCGGGCAGACAGTTTTGCGTATGTTTTTATCCCAGATCTCGATATTGAGCCTGATATCGCGCCAGCCGGCTTCCTTATATTTGTCTATCACGCTGAAATCATGGGGCGCGCCTATTGCGACCGTGCCGACAAAATCCTTTACGCCAAGCCTGTTCTGGATCTCTTCCGCTACATCAATATAGTATTCAAGCTCCCTTCTTTCCGGCACAAAACCACCGGAAAGGTTCAGGCGATAAACTTCACCGGCGTTAATTGCGCCGTCATAAACCTCGGCGATATGCCGGGAATTCTTTCTAACTATGGCCTCACGGTGCGAATTCGCGCGCGGGTTAATGCCGCAAAATATGCAGTCGCCTCCCTCATCCTTAAGGGAACATTCATTACTATAATGCACCTGCAGCGAGCCGTTGGGGTTAACACCCGCAATGCGCCGGTAAGGAATGCCGTCAGAAGTCAGGTTGTCCAACACTTCCGGCCGTTTGCGGAAAACCACTTCCGCCAGCCACTCGGTTTTTTTGCCGTACTTATACAGAACTGCCTTCCCGTCTTGCGCCACAAGGCTGTAAGGTGAGTTCGGTTCATTGCGAAAGCTGGCAAGGATACCGTTAGGAAGATAGAAAGATCCGGGCAGTTTTGAATCAGGATGGCGGTAGTTATTTTTATCCGACAACCTGTTAACCCGATCATCCGTTTGGATGTTTATAAGTTTTTTAAAATCCTCAGGATCAACGCTGACTCCCTCAATGCCCACATCGATCTTAAGCTCAAGCTCTTTGTAAAGCGCTTCTTTCAACACTTTGTTGTCTGTTTTTTCCGCGGCAATTGCCATGATGTTTCTCCTTTATTATTGTTTTGGATCAATAAAAATGACCAGTCAACTTTTGTCGCATCAAGGGATTTACCTCGACGCTCCTTCCAGTTGACTGGTCAGAAAATATAACTCAATGCTTTACTTACACAACATTGTCTATCTGTATAGTCACTATTGTACAACATCAATATAATTTTGTCAAACAGGCTAAGGAAAGGCTAAGGAAAATATTTTGTGATACCGATTGCACTCACAATATAACAATGATCGTACCAGTGATTATCAATACAATACCCATCAGCATCTGCAACGTTATGGTCTCCTGCAATACAACGATCGACAAGATTATCGCAATGGCAAGGCTTGACCGATCAACGGAAGCAACCTGGGAAACCTTGCCCAGTTGCAGGGCTCTGAAATAAAATATCCAGGATAACCCGGTCGCAAGACCCGAAAGTATCAGAAAGACTATATTTCTTTTTGAAAGATCGCCCACACTGCTGATATCATGCCTGATAAAAAATATGCCCCATGCCACCAGCAATATAACCACTGTTCTGATCGCTGTCGCAAGATCCGCATTAACACCCTTAATCCCGACTTTGGCAAGAATCGCGGTCAATGCCGCAAAAAATGCTGACGATATAGCATAAAGCCACCATAGATTTTCCTGTTTAATGATCATTTAAGTTGAAACCTGATCGGGAGAATTACTTCGCAGGCAACAGGCGCACCCTGCGCGTCGTATGCCGGCGAAAAGATTCCGTTCTTTACCTTGCGGATTGCCACCTCGTTCAATACCTCGCAACTGCCTTGCAATAATTTCACTTCCTGAACACGTCCTTCTGTATCGATATGAACCTGAAGGATAACCCGTCCGTCATTGCCTTCCTGACGCGCAACGAGCGGGTAATCGCCCGGCGATATAAAGTTTCCCGTCCATCGCGGTTTCCGCGCCGTCTGTGCCGCGGGAACCCAGGTGCCCGTCCCGCCAACAACGGCAGGAGGCGTATCAGTCTCCTTTTCGACAGGTATTTTTTCCGGCTCAGGTTGCGGCGCCGGCTGAATTTTCTTTTTTGAGATTACCCATGTCGGGGCCGGTTTAGACGGTTTCCCCACCGGCGGGGCGGACACCATTGTTGTCATATCAAGCTCTGTAATCAGAGGAATTGCATGGTGTTTCATATACCCGAACGCCCAAACATATAGAACAATCCCTATCCCTATATGGACGAAAACAGAAAGCACGGTGCCTGATGTCAGGTTATAATGCAAGCATTTCATACTCTATTCTACCTCTGCGAAGCAAGTGCTACCCGCGTAACTCCGGCCTGTTTTATCACATCCAGCACCGTAATAACCTGCTGGTAAGAAAGCTTGTTGTCTGCCGCAAGCGTCACCCGAACGTTGGGATTGGTTTGCGCTTCCCGCGTCAGAGCAGCTTTGAGATTATCAATATCTGTTTTGACTTCGTTAAAGAACAATGCCCCGGTATCGTCGATAACAACCGTTAAACTGGATGTGGCGACCGCATCAACTGTCGCGGTTTTGGGAAGATTGAGCTCATATCCGCACCTCTTCTTCAAGCTGTTTTTTTACCGCACCGCACAAACGCCCTCCTGTTTCGTCTTTGAGATATATCTGCATTAGATGGATCAGGCTTTGCGTATTAGCCAGCTTTTTTTTCAAATTAGTCTGAAAAGCATTGTTGGCTACAACAGCAGGGATAGCAACAAGTATCCCGAAAGCCGTGGCGATCAATGCTGACGAAATGCCTGCCATCACCACTGAAACACCGGAGCTGCCGCTGACCGCCAAGTCGTTAAATGCCTTTATAATACCCAGAACCGTGCCGAAAAGCCCGATGAACGGAGCGTTGTTTCCGAGCGTACCGAGCACGATAAGATTTTTTTCAAGACGGCTGCGTTCCAACACCAGGCGTGATATCATAGCTTCTTCCACAGAGGCCGAACCTTTGAACAGATTTTCCAAACCCGCGCGCGCCACCCTGGCTTCAATGCCTTGTTCATTCTCAACAATATTTTTTGCGCCTATCAGGTTACCTTCTTCCAGAAACCCGGCCAATTTATCCAAAAATTCAGAAAAATCCAGCTTATTCTTTTGGAATACCCACCAGCGTTCAAATATTACTCCCAGTGAAATCACGCTTGCGGCCAAGAGCAACCACAAAACCCACACATCGCCCACAAGGGCAAGCTTTTTAAATATCTCAGTCATAAACCGCATCCTCCTGACTAAAAATTAATCTACTAATCCGCTTCATTCTCATGTTCCCGAACCGTACTTAAATTCCGCCTCCTATATCCACCTCATAGCCCTGTTCCAAACGGGTTTTTTCCTTACGGTCTATCTGAACTACCTTTGAATTATGAACGGTAATAAGGACCGATCCGAACCGCAATCCCTCAAATGCATTAATAATTTTTTTTATAATCTCTTCATCAATTGCTATATAATTGTTATTTGTGCTCATATATCACTCCTCTCTATTTATTCTAACTTCTCGTTATATCCCGCTGCCATTTTCAAAATACTGCACCAGTTCATTTATGGTTTTTTCCGCATGCATTCCAGCAGCGCTGATAGTCAGTTCAGTTCCCTGCCGGGCATTAAGCATCAGCATACTTAAAACAGAACACCCATCGGCGGTAGGGCAATCCTCACAGGAAAAAGTAACCATAGCCTGGTTATGTTTGCATATTTTGACCAGATCAGCGGCGACCCGTAAATGAACCCCGTTGGGGTTATTGACTATTATTTTCTTTATGACCATATATTCCGTCTTAATAAAAACAAATGACCACCCACCTTTTCTCTCATCAAAACATTATTGATGGAGCTTCCAGTTGACTGGTCAGAAATTACTACATCTGAGGTTTTACTACCCACGCGCGGTTGTCCGCTTCATGGTTCTAAATTATTCTTATTGATCAACGCGTATCTTTTCAACTTTATCAATCTGGACAATTTTATGATCGTGCACTGTAATAGTAATTGAACCATAGCTTATTCCCGAAACTGCCTGCGATATCTTTTTGATCACAGCTTCATTTGTTAATTCTGTTTTCACTTTCCCGGACATTGTATTCACCTCTTTAGAAAATAATGTCTATCATAATAGTAGGATTAATGCCAAAAAAATATATTATATACTGTAATCGGGAATTTCTTTTAGAATCAACGCTCTGTGCCTGTCCGCCATGTGTTGAAATGTGGTTTTATCAACTATATCATTGACGCTGTTTCTTACTTCCGCCCACATAGTTTTAAAAACACATTTCTCCTCAAAACCGCAACGTAAATACCCCGAACAGCTGACGCATGCTATCGGCGATGTCGGCCCCTCCACAACACGCACTATCTCTCCGACAGTAATCTGGGAAGGATGTTTTGTAAGCCCTATCCCGCCCTTCGGGCCCCGGGTAGTTTTTATATACCGTGCGCTTTTTAAGAAGGTTACTATTTGTTCCAAAAATTTCTCCGGGATATCCTGCCGCCTGGAAATCTCCTTGATTTGAGTTAACCCCTGATTATAGGTCAAAGCAAGGTCAAGAATAATCTTTAAGGCGTAGTCGCCTTTAAACGAAATTTTCATTCGCAGTACCTGCGCATATTTTTTACGGCTCAAGGATTCTATCGGGAATCCGGCTTATACCTGCTCCTGAAAAAGCCATGTTGAAAGATATCGTTCACCGGTATCGGGTAAAACGACGACTATAGTTTTTCCTTTATTTTCCGGTCTTTCGGCAACCTTAACAGCGGCCCACAGCGCGGCGCCGCTTGAAATACCGACAAAGATCCCTTCTTCTTTTGCAAGTTTTCTGGCGACAACACCCGCATCTTCATTGGAAACCTGTATAATTTCATCAACGATCTTTGGGTTGTACACCCCGGGCACAAAACCAGCCCCTATACCCTGTATTTTATGCGGCCCGGGTTTGCCTCCCGATAACA
>JBELAT010000222.1:0-2507 GCA_049508565.1 Endomicrobiales bacterium
ATGACTGTCAAAGGAGCATCGATAATACAGCCCAACTTCTGACATTCACTAATGAGAGTTCCTATGAGCACGAGATGTCTGGTCATATTTTTTTTTGCGAAAGTCATTATTTTTGTATTGCCCATCATAATCTCTTCGATAAAAGGCACTATAAGTTCTCGATGATCGCGAACAAAAAGTGCTGCCACGCGCAGCGAGTTCCTGAGCCGATCGAGACAATCTTCGTTTCGCGTGGATTCAAGATGAAGATTGTTGAAAAATTTTTCGTATACTTCAGACAGTATCCGTTCGATGAATAAATCTTTTGTCTTGAAATGATAGGTAAACATCGCAAGGTTAACCCCGGCTTTTTTCGCCAGGGCGCGCACCTTAAGCCCGGTGAACCCCGTATCCGGAATCATCTCAAGAGCCGTTTTGATTAAAATCTGGTCAATATTGCGCGAAGGCCGTGTCATATCATTATTGTACAAATGTATAATAAATATGTCAAACGACAATTTTCCGTCTCATCTGCACACTCTTCATCAACTCATCATGTTTTACATTGACCATTGATTTTATAAAAATCCACGATACATTTAAATACCTTTAGTCCACGCTTTGTTGACTTATTTCCACCACCGGGCTCCATCAAACAAACTCACGCCGTTACGCAATGATATAAGTTGAAATTTGACAAGAAGCAGGGAAAAAAATACAATATGCGGATTATATGAACATACAAAATCTCTTATTAGCCGCCGTATTTGTTCCCATAATAGGCTCTTGCACCCTCCCGATTATCGGCTGGGTTTCCCCGCGGCTGCGCAACGGATTTTCCCTTGCATATGTACTTTTCTCTCTTATTGCCGCGATTTGCATGCTGCCTTCCGTGTTTTCAGGTGATGTCACGAGTGCAACATTTTCCTTCCCCCTTGGGTTCAATTTTATACTGACAGCGGATTGTCTAGCAGTCTTCATGGCCATAAGCTCTTCACTCATCGGAGCAATCATTGTTTTCTATTCATGGGGCTATATAAGCCATTACCAGAACCAACACGAATATTATTTTCTTGTTACACTTTTTCTGGGATCAATGATGGGGATAGTTTTCTCGGGAAATCTTATTTTTCTCTATGTTTTCTGGGAAGTGACCGCACTTGCATCTTGGCGGTTGATTGGTTTTTTCCGCGAAAAAAGCTATGTTATCCGCGCGGACAAAGCGTTCACTATTACCATGTTCGGGGCAGTGATGATGCTCATTGGATTTATTATCCTTTATCAACAGGCTGGATCATTTGATCTGGCTCACATCAAACAGGTGTTAGGAAAAAACCCGGCATCAAATCTGGCGGTTTTATTGATTCTTATGGGTATTTTCTCAAAATCTGCCACCCTGCCGTTCCATTCATGGCTGCCTGATGCGGGCGTTGCCCCTTCTCCTGTCACAGCACTGCTGCATGCGGCAGTACTGGTTAAAATCGGCGTTTATGTGTATGCGCGTCTTTTTATTGCAACCATGCCGATTGCTATCCCATGGCATACTATCATTCCTGTGGTTGCCGGAGCCAGTGCCCTGATTTCTGCCGGAGCGGCACTGATAGATACTGATCTTAAGCGTATTATCGCCTATTCAACCATCAGCCAGATCGGCTTTATATTTCTGGGGTTGTCCACGAGCAGCGAGATTGGCATTGCCGGCGGGCTCATGTATATCCTCATGCATGGAATTGCCAAAGGCGGCCTTTTCCTGTGCGCCGGCATTGTTGAACAAAATACCCATGAAAAAAACATCACGAAACTGGGCGGACTATTCAAAACAATGCCTATCACCGCCATGGCGTTCCTTCTCTGCTCATTGTCAGTCATGGGCATTCCTCCACTGGGTGGTTTTTTCAGCAAACATATGGTCATTACCGGAGCTATAGATAGTGGTCATCCAATAATCGCCTTAGTCTTTCTTGCAGGAGCTTTTCTAACATTAATATATTTGTTCCGCGCATTTACGATGGTATTTCTTGGAGAGCCACACTCAGACACAGCTGTTGAAGGATCGCCTGTTATGGTTATCAGTGTATCTGTACTTGCCATGCTATCGGTAGCCAGTGGAATATACATTAATTATATAAGCGTACCAATTGAATACACCGTTCGACAAATGGTCAGATAAATATGGATATACCCATTCTCTTTTTTCTCATCATTATTCCGGCAGTCAGCGCTCTTTTTGCACTGCTTGGTCCAAAATGGCTGCGCAAATCAATCGCTGTAGCGGGGTCTGTCGCAAACACCATACTAACGCTTGTTCTCATTACAACTCCCCAAGGGTTAAGCATTCCCTGGGCGGGAACGGCTTTTGCGTTCCGACTTGATGCAATAGCTGGCCTTATGCTGCTGACAACCGCGACCATTAGTCTTTTAGTTATCCTATATTGTATCCGATATCTCGAGGATACTTCCTATGCCTACACATTTTACCCCTTTCTGCTCCTTGCTCTTGCTCTTATTAATGGCGCCCTGGTGAGCGA
>JBELAT010000223.1:0-3907 GCA_049508565.1 Endomicrobiales bacterium
AAAAATATATTCCCGATGTCACCCTTACAACAGTTACCCTGCCAGGTGTTGATGTAGAGAAGATCCACGCCATTGCCGATTCACTGGGCGTCGCATTTAGAGTACGCCCGCTTCTTGATTAATGAGCTCAATAACGTATCACCTAACCTGTATGCACCCGGACTACAGAACGATAACCGAACGTACGTTTTCAATATGAAAAAGAGTAGGTGCATTGTCTCACTATCTAGCCGCACACTTTATTACATAGAATTCTTATGATCCATGACAACGAACGCCATCGGGTAAAAAAAAGCTTTTTTCTTTCAATTATTTTATTTCTTTTCACCACTTCTGGTGGCAGAGTGACATTTGCCGGAGACTCTTTAAAACCCGTCATTGAGACCATCAAAATATTGTGGAAAAAACAGGTCGCTTGCAACCTGCGAACCGTCGAGCTCGAGCGAGTCCTCGAACGCACTTCAGTAGTCACTACCAAAACTTTTCCTTCCCGAACAAGAACCATCCAAAAATCTGTTTACAAACTGGTGCTGATGTCCGCAAACGGCTCAGCGGAAAAAACGTACGATTTGTCTCAATGCCACCGGATCCGTATGGTCGCAACCGCCTATTATCCCGGTGACCCGCTCGCGTGGCGGGATGGCACCGAAACCTGTTTAGGCCTGAAAATGCAGCGCGGCATCGTAGCTGTCGACCCGAAAATAATCCCTTTAAAAACCCGGCTCTATATTTCCGGCTACGGTTACGGGTATGCCGCTGATACCGGCAACGCTATCATCGGCAACCGCATTGATCTTGGTGTCAATAATGCCAGTGAAGAAAAAGCGTGGATGCACCGTAAAGTCACCGTCTATATACTTGAAAAAGCAGATACCTGGTAACGCACGTCAACCTGCAAAAAAAAATCGCGGAATGCCTTTAAAAGGTCATCCCGCGATTTTTTTTACGTTGTTGTCTTAGATCCTACATCACACTTACAGCCACGAATTGAACCATTTCTTTATTGCCGCGACCGGATCATTCTTTCCCAGTCCAGTTCCACCACCATACGGGTGCATAACACCAGGAGCTCCCGCAGGACCTGCTGGACGACCAATGCGCGGTGCCCCACCCTGAGGCGCACCCTGTAATTTCGCTTCATCAGAAGCTACTTTCGTCTGATTTTGCGCTATCTTGCTTTGAAGCGAAGCAGCAGTATTTAAGTCTTTAGTTCCCTGCATAGCATCCATTCCGGCTTTTTGAGCAAGCGTCTGGCTTTGCTGTTCAAGCTGGTTTCCTACTTGATACTGGCCTTCACTGTCTGCCTGTTGCGCCTGTTTGCTAAGAGCAGCAGACTGCGCGTCCAGTTTATTCGATTGTGCCTTAAGTTTGTCACCTTTTTCTGTGTCTCTTTGTTCTTTGCTTGACATTGACTTATCTTGTCTGTCCATTCTCGAAATCTGACGTTCTGTACGCTGTCTCTGGAAACGATCAGCAACTCTATCTTTCATAGCGCTGATGCGTTTTCCGATTGACGCAGCTTCTTTTTGAAGCGCAGTGCCCTTTTGTAAATCTTTCGCACCTTGTTTTTCCATCGCTGTTGCTTTATTATCGAGGGTCTTCGCATCCTTCATGACCTGCGAAGCAACACTTTTGCTGCCGTCTTTTGCTATCTGACCCGCTTCCTTCTTCAGAGATGAGCCTAGTTTATCTAAGCTTTTGGCCTGTGAATCTAAAGCTTTTCCTTTGCTAATGTCAGCTTTAGCAGCAGCGGCAACTGACTTGCCTTTAGCGGCCATACTTGCAACGGACTTTCCTGCGGGTTTCATCGTCCCACCCGGATTGACTTTACCAGCAACACTACCTGTTTTTGCAGCGGCACTTACGCCGGTTTTCGCAGCTGATCCTGATGTCGTTGCGGCTGCAGCTGATGCTGCAGGGGTAGCCGATGGAGTTGCAGCAACAAGCACGGGCAATTTGGTGCTGTTTGTATCGTCTGAGGTCGTTGCACATACGGGAATGCCGGCAGCTACAACAATCGCACACGCTATAAGATAACTAAATGTTTTTTTCATGGCACAGAGAAATCAATAGAAGTATACCCGGACTTTGAGCGGATATGGGTGAACACGGACAGGGAAGCGGTATTGCAGAAGGTGTTATAGCGGCATTGACTGCCGCTTCATCCATCTTGAACTGTTTTATCACCATCGGCTCGCGGCTGGCAAGTGTATTAATCGAATAATCAACTGAAGATGTCTGTTCTTTATTGTCAGCTTTTTTACTACGGTTATCAGTCGCAACAGAAATGTCTTTTGGTGGCAGAATGTACTGCGCAATCATCATACTGATCTCAAGAATCGGTATCCATTCAAAGTTGTAAACCATAATCGGCTGACCTTCCTGCAGGACGCCGAACATAGATTGTACAGTAGCCGACGGTGCTGAAGCACTCAAGACCAGAAACATCGAAATCAGCACAGGCAATAATTTTTTTGAGCCGAATACTTTCATAATGCCCTCTCAACGCTCTTCTCTCGCTCTTATTGTACCAGATACCTGTGAAGCCGATTCAAAAGAATTGTGAAAAAGTTGTGAAAATGTTAAAGAACTCGGGAATCAGTCGAACCCATCTATCCTATTTTTCTGACAATCCCAGCAACACTGAGCAAGACATTCTTAACTGTCCACTCTCGCTCTTGTTGTAGCAATAACATGTGAAATCAATTTAAAACAAATGTGAAAAATCTGTGAAATTGTTGTAATAACGTATACGTATGGTTCTTTTTTTCCATGATTATAGATATACCTTACCCACAGATAGTAATAATACAAATATCCATTATTGTCAATACTTTTTTAAAGTTCATGTGTCTTTCCCATAGTTCATCAAATTGTAATAGGTTATTTCGTGCGGCTCGTGCGGCTCCTCTTGACGCGTGAGTAGTATTATCTTACAATGAATTCAACAAAATTGAATCAAGAACTAATAAAGCGAGGTGCATAATGGACTGGGGAAAAGAAAATAGGTGGAAGCATATTTTAGCTGAAGATGGAAAAAGTTTACTTATGCAGGTTGATAATGGATATTTTCAAGGTCCCACTCGCTGCCTGGAACAACCGTGGAAAACGGTTGAACCGCTGACGGATTATTTTGACGCTCTCTTTTGCACCCGCGGCGTACTGAGAGCTAGTGTCCCACCCTCATTTTCAAAACCAATCGTGCTGAGAGTATCCGGCGGCACGAGCATGAGCGGCACGGACCTGGCCAATGAAGGCATTACTACTTCCATTGAAGAGATAGTGCGCCTCAACGCATCGGCAGTTGGCGTCTCGGTGTTTATTGGGTCTGACTATGAACATCAGACACTCATGAATCTTTCACACCTTGTTAATGACTGCGAAAACTTCGGGATCCCAGTGATGGCGGTCACTGCTGTCGGTAAAGAACTTGAAAAAAGAAATTCACGGTATCTTGCCATGTGCTGTCGCATAGCAGCGGAGCTCGGCGCAAGTGTAGTAAAAACATATTGGTGCGAAGATTTCGAGAAAGTCATTAACGGATGCCCCGTGCCGGTGATCATAGCGGGTGGGCCTAAAAGCGAAACTGAAAAAGAGGTATTTGAGTTTGTGTATGATGGTATGAGCAAAGGGGCAATCGGATTAAACCTGGGAAGAAATGTATGGCAATGCACCCATCCCGTCCCAATGGCTAAGGCATTGTATGCTATCGTCCATGAGAATGCAGATGTTAAAACGGCGGTGGATATATTTCAAAAGGCAAAAAGCGGCACATCTGACCGATAACAATCAGGAAATTACCGTTATAGAAAAATACGAGGCACCTCATGAAAGTGGCAGTCTATCACAACAATAATGATATTCGGATCACTGATCAGCCGCGGCCGGAAATCGGGCCGATGGAAGT
>JBELAT010000224.1:0-4707 GCA_049508565.1 Endomicrobiales bacterium
GAAGTACACTGTGTCTCGGTCGCATTCGATAAAATTGTAAGCCATTCTGATTCCTCCGTACGCGCACGAGCGCGCGTACGGTAATTATACCTTTTTATCTGTGCCATTGCAATCCTCCGTCGTTCTTCCGACGATGGGTTCATGGGGGGGGGTTATGCAACAGGCTCAAAAGATATAAATATTTTCTTAATCCCAAAACTTGAACTCCATGAGCAACTAAGCTAAAGCACTTCATATTTCGATTAAGTGAAAGCCATTTATCCAGACTCTCAATGACATTATCTTTTGATCCACGACGTTTTTCAAATCCTTCAACCCAATGTTGCATACTAAACATCACAAACTTATCGTGATTTACGATTCTATCCAGTTCCTCATTAGAATTTGCTTCTGTGGGAAAATATTGTTTTTTTTGTCTTTCACTCATAAATGGATAAATATATTGCTTGCACCAATCAGACATGCCTAACTTTTGGGCTGCTTCTGTAATTGACCACCGTTCGGCTTCGCCTAATCGTCCAATATATGGCTGCAGATTGTAAATATGTTGTTTAGTTAAGTATCGGTCTCTTTCATACTCATGGATACCAAACTGAGAATGTATATGTTTTAAGATATCTATACTACTTGGGCATTCATCAATACTCAATTTCGCTAGTTTTAAACAGTTTGGAGTTCCAAGATATAGCGCACATTGTACAAAAAGAGGGCTATATCCTAAAATAGACCAGTTTCTTTCAAGTATTTCTGTTGCCACTTGTTTGGGAATCCTTAATATTACTCGTGAAATAACATACTTGAGAGTCCCGATTTTTCCAATAAAATCAGTATAAAAAAGTTTAAGCCACCAACCTGACACCCTCGAACCTCTCCAAATCAATATTTTTAGTCAAGAATTTCAACAGGATTGATCTTCAATTGCTCAAGGCGATGGCGGTAACACGTTCTGAAGGGCACAATCCCGGCCGTATCGTGCGCATCCAGGAGCCGAAGGCAGCCCAGACGTGTTCCGGAAAAGAAAGGGAAAGGTATTGCAGGATGCCCTGAGCAATAATACCCAGTTGAATGTGATTGTGGTAGGCGGCAAGTTTTCTTCTGACCGCATCCCGGTAGCGGTCTGATTGGTGGTGCAGGTACTGATTTCCGGTAGGTTTACGGATAGGGTCAACTGCTTTCATCCAGAAATGGTACGCATAAGTTCCCAGAATATGGAGTGCCTGTTTGAACGATACCTCTATTTTGAATCTCAGCCCGTAGAGCCTGATGATCTCTATGGGTGACAAGGTCGTATCAGTGCTCATCAGGATAATTCTGCCCCGAGTAGGATGCAGTACCCACACAAATCTCACCGGGATACCGACTGGCCTCCAGAGCAGATCAAGCGCTTTGAATTGAATGCTAACATTTTTATCACCGTACACGGGACTTTGAACTGCGTGCATGTCGGTTCTGTCATCGAAGAATTCTTTGAGTTTGACTTTTATGCCATATGTTTTAGGACGTCCCCGTCTTTTAATGGTATCAATAGTTTTCTCAAGGGGCAGGTAGGCGACTGCATTGCTCCTGACTCTGGTAATAAGATGGTAAAATGAAAAGCGAGCTTCCTTCCGAGGAGGTCACAGAGCGCAATGAAGCGCAGACCTTTTGTGATCTCAATGGATCAAAAGAAACGATGTATAATATACATCGGTCTTTAACCTTTAACCTCGGAAAGGAAACTCACATGAATTTTATCGGATTAGATGCCCATTCGTCAAGTTGTACGATGTGTGTAACAGATGCACGTGGACGTGAAATCGAAAATATCACGTTTGAAACAAACGGCAAGTCGATTAAGAATTATTTGCGCAGTATCGAAGGAACCAAGAAGCTGACGTTTGAAGAGTGCGAGCTGAGTCGGTGGCTGTATGGGGTTATCAATCCTGAAGTCGATGAATTGATTATCTGCAATCCTGCCGCGAACGCACAGTATAAAAAAGCAAAGACGGATAAACTTGATGCCCGAAAACTGGCGAAGTTATTACGCGGTGAATTCTTAACGCCCGTATTTCATGACGGTTCTGAACGTGAACGGTTACGCAACCTCATGTCGAGCTATCAGGATATCGTCGAAGAAGGCGTCCGTCTCAAAAATCGGTATAAGTCTTTGTACCGCAAAACTGGCAAACGGATAAAAGGAACAGTGATGTATAACGATGAGAGCTTGCTGGAAGGACTGTCTCGGGATGATGACCGTTTCATCGGTGAGCATATGTTCAAGCTATTAACAAGTCTTGAACAAACGCGTCAGGATTATATCAAAGAAATTAGTCGTTGCAGCAAATCATTTAAAGAAATCAAGTACATAAAGAGTATCCCTGGTATCGGTGATATTCAAGCTGCCAAAATTGTATCACAGGTTGTCAATCCGTCGCGTTTTGAGTCGAAGTATAAGTTCTACAGTTATTGCGGGCTTGTCCGTCACATTCAAGAAAGCGCAGATAAGAAATATGGTTCTAAACGCGGCTGGGGTAACCTTACATTAAAATGCGTCTACAAAATGGCAGGACAGTCTGTCTTAAAAGGAACCAGTCGGTTACGCATCTACTACGATGCTTTACGTAAACGTGGCCTCAGCCACGACAACGCATCTAATGCGGTAAGCCGTAAAATTGCTGCCATAAGCCTGAGCGTATGGAAGCATAGCAAACGCTATGACGAAAGCATGATACCAATACCAAATGTCACGATAAACGAATGATATCGGCGATCTAATCAAGAACATTATTGTGTACGATACCCTTTAGGGTGTTTGTCAATTTTCTTGAGAGAGGGATGAGATCCAGTAATCATTGACCTTTAAGGTCCAATAAGATGGTTGATCCGCCCTCGTTTATATCCGAGTTTACCATGCTCCTTGAGAGCACCGATAGATGATTGAAAACTGATCGCTAGTATTTCAGACAATAGTAAAAGAAAGAAAAAACGACACACCCAGGCTTTGATTGTGGTATCGCTAACAATTGTTCGCCTGTTCTTCGGAAGGAAGCATGTCAAGAGCACGGCGGCTTTTGACGACGGGGCTCCATTGTCTACTTGACATGCTTTTCTATAGATGATTAATGGTTTGGTGATGTCGAGCGATACAATCAACTGGAGCATTTTATCCAGGGCTGTCCGCCTGTCGCGGTTTGAGAAAACAACCCCATCATGTATTCTGCTGGCAAGCGGAATGGCAAAGACACTGGCCAGGGCACCGGCAAGTACCGCAACCGCCTGACAGTAGTGTCCATAAATGTATTGTGGTTTTGTATTGGATTGTGATTCCTGATGCAGCTTCTTCACCGCAGGCATCTTCTTGCCTTCCTTGGCTACCTTGATCCCGTCAACAACCAATAACAGCCTCCCGTTTGTTGTTAGCACTAACGAGCACTTCAACACAAAGGATTGCCATAGTTTTGTCAGTTTTTCCAGATCGATCCCTGGAGAGTGATAAAAGTCCAGCAACCGGTCATAACAGCGTTCCTTGAGCCCCAGGGTCCTGATGATACTGCTAACACCCAGCAGGTCCTTCCTGATTGTCATCCCCGCAAGACAGGTAGCGAGCCACAGAAATGTCCTCAGACGTGAGCAGGCCGGCCTCAGTTGTTTGACTATCTGCCACCAGTTCAACCACAAGTGCATTGGAACCTCCCTTTCGGTGTACTCCTTGACTATGCAGCATACGCTACTTGATATTACAGCATATATATGCTGTAATATAGTATCAAAAAGGAGGCTACAGTGCAAAACTATCAACTTGGCAGGATCCAAAAACAGATTAAGGGTATCAAAAAAGAGTTGCAGAAAATCGGTGAAATGAGGCCAGGATCTTTATCTCGCCAGAACGTTTCTCAAAACGGCAAGAAGTATCCTTATTATCAGATCAGCTACACGTACAACATGAAAAGCCGTACCGATTATATAAAAAAGGAATTTGTCGCTGATTTGCAACAACAGATTGACAACTACAGGCGATTCAAGAAGCTGGTTAAGCGGTGGGTTGATTTGGCAATGCGGCACTCGAAACTAAAGATTGATATTGCCCTAAAAAAGTTATAGTATTTTAATCATGATCAAATTCATTAAATCATTTCTCGAGATACTCGCAACAATTCTTCTATTTACAATAGTGCTGTTTTTAGCGTGCTCGTGCTTAATTGGCATGGGATATTTAATCAACAAGATATTTCATATCGGGTTGTTTCAATCAATTATGGTAGTCTCATTGGCAAGTATAGCCTTAATCCTGTTTTCGATAAAAAGTTCCGGAGATAAAATAGAACAATATCTGAATGAAAGTAACGACCTCTGGCATGATGATGAAGACAATGACGTCGTCTGTCCAGACTGTGGCGAAAAGATGATGCTATCGGAAGAACAATTGCCTGAAGATGAAAACCCTCAAAACAATACTAAGCCGGGAAGGAATGATCCCTGTCTTTGTGGAAGTGGAATAAAATATAAGAAATGTTGTGGAAAATAAATATTCGGTAGGTGTTGCTATATATTATTACCCAATTACTATCGATGGAAGATTATGGCTGCCTTCTGTAAAATTGATTTTACAGTGAGAACTCGGTACTCTCAAGTAATTATTGTAATAGTTATAAATTACTACAAGTATTTTTAATTTCTACTACAAATATAAGCACTTTTTCACAATTTGTCAATGATTTTTTCGTTATC
>JBELAT010000225.1:0-3028 GCA_049508565.1 Endomicrobiales bacterium
CCGGGGTAAAAGGGATCGGTTCGCTGATAGGCTTATCAATAAGCCTTGCAGTTATTTTGTTATATATTGTCCCCCAGATACTATCAGGACAAAGCCCTCTTTTTGTGAGCGTATTAGGATCGGTTGTCATTCTGCTTCTTACGACGTATTTGGCCCACGGCATATCAAAACAAACAACAGTTGCACTTGTTTCTACGCTTGCTGCGCTTTTGTTGACTGTTATCATAGCTGATTTTTCTGTTCATTTTACGAACCTTAGCGGGCTTAACGATGAAACATCTCTTTTGATCTTTGGTCCGACAAGTACAATCAATCTTCAGGGATTACTCTTGGCAGGAGTAATTATCGGCACACTGGGAGCACTAAATGATATTACAACGTCCCAGGCAGCCACCATAATTGAATTGGCAAAAACAGACAGAAATCAAAAGTTTAGTCATCTTTTTTACAAAGGCTTAAAAATTGGGCGTGAGCACATAGTCTCTATGGTTAATACGCTTGTCCTGGCTTACGCAGGTTCATCATTGATTCTTTTTATTTTTATTGTCCTAAACCCTTCCCATGTTCCGTATTGGGTATTTATTAATAATGAATTAATTAGTGATGAAATTATACGTACTTTGGCAGGAAGCACCGGACTTTTGCTCGTTGTTCCGATTGTTACCGCAATTGCTGCGGCCGTTTGCGACAAGGATAAGGTGTTTTCAAATTTAATAACGAACACTAAATGGAATATTAAAAATCAAAAAGATCAGGATCAATTTCACTAAATAAATTTTTTTCTTCTGCGTCATCACGCATCTCCCTTATTCGAGGCATTCTGTTTTTGGAAATTAATACTCACCGTCCCGCATGGAGTTTGGAAATACTAATGCAATGAGAATATCCCCAAGGCCGAAAAAATAAAGGGAGAAAACGAAGGCAAAATTACATCAAATCCAAAAGGGTATCTTAAGATTTACCCAGAGCTTCCAGGAATATATCATTTGTGTCGGTTTTCGCAAGCCGCTCGACCAAGATACTGGTTCTCTCGTCAGGACCAAGCATATCCATCATACGCCGCATGGTCACAACCTTGCGGTACGTTAGCTCATCGAACAAACGCTCTTCTCCCCGGGTACTGGACCGCTGGATGTTAATAGCCGGATAAATCCTGCGCTCTGCAAGACTCCTGTCAAGATGAAGCTCCATATTGCCGGTTCCTTTAAACTCCTCGTAAATAAGATCGTCCATGCGTGAACCGGTTTCAGTGAGTGCAGTTCCGATAATTGTCAAAGATCCGCCTTCACGGCAATTGCGTGCTGCGCCGAAAAACCGCTTTGCCGGCCACAGTGCCGCCGGATCAAACCCTCCGGAAAGCGTACGTCCGCTTGGCTCTACTGATAAGTTATATGCTCTGGCAAGCCGGGTGATCGAATCAAGCAGAATAACCACGTTTTTCCCCATTTCAACAAGCCTTTTTGCACGGTCAAGAGTTATCTCCGCAACCCTGGTTTGACTGTCCGGGGGTTCGTCAAAATTTGATGCGACCACTTCCCCACGCACTGACATACTGATATCGGTCACTTCCTCGGGCCGTTCGCCGATTAATGCAGCCATCAGGTGAACCTCGGGAAAGTTTTTCGATATACCTGCGGCAATTTCCTTCAAAATAGTTGTCTTTCCTGCTTTTGGCGGAGATACGATCATTCCGCGCTGTCCGAATCCAATGGGAGCAACCAGGTCAATGACGCGGGTCGACAACGGTGTTTTGCCGGCAGACAACTTGACCTGTCTGTCCGGATAAATCGGTGTTAAATCGTCAAAATGTACACGCCGAATACTTTCTTCGGCGGGCATTTCATTAACATTTTCAACTTTTAACAAACCATAATACCGTTCCGTATCTTTCGGAGGACGCGCTACTCCGGAGACCAAATCGCCGGGCCTAAGCATAAACCGCCGGATTTGTGATTGAGAAATATAAATATCACGGGAACTGGCTATGAATTTTGGACGCAAAAAACCGTGTCCTTCCGGCTGAATATCAAGAAATCCCGCAACGGTTTCTGTTGGTGTCGCCTGGACCGGTGCCGGCTGATAAACGGACTGCTGCTGATCCCTGACCGGAGAAACAGGGCCGGGATGAGTATCCGCATGTATTGTTCCGATATGAATGCGTGGCGTGCGCGAAACAGCGGGCGCAGCCTCATGGCTTAAATCCCTATCAACTGGTACTACCGGCTTTTGCGGCTCTTGTTTATGAATAATTCGCGGCTGCTCGTCCCGTTTTACGTACCCACTGTTTTTCGCAGGAGCAACGCTTGCTGCGGGAGGGTTGCCGACAAGATCATGGACGGTAACCGGATTTGCTGATGTTTTTTTATAGGCCATATGTGCTTGTAAAAATTAGTTCAAAAGAGTTATAAAAACGTAATACATGAATAAGGGAAAACTACTGAAGAGTTACCATGCGTAATTGGTCTAATTACACCATATTTTTCCTTTTTTGTCAATAACGAAAAATGACTGCTAAAAAACCTGTCCTATCGCTCATATATGCTGTGGCTCGCTGAGCACCGGCAAAAAGCCTAATGCATATAACGGGAGGCCTTCCTATTTGGCTCCAAAGCGCATGCCGGAAAATAAAAAGTACGCAAAGACATGGGCAAATCCGGGTAGTGGGTCAATTTGAAACTGCTTAAACTTTTTTCTTTTTATTCTTATCTTCTGCTCTGTTTTCAGTCGTAGTGGAAACTGATGTTGTGTTTTTTCTTTCTACAAATATAGCTTTTTTATCAATTGGAGAAACAGTAAAGTCCATATTAATTGCTTGTAGAAACTGCATTCCAAGCAAACAATCGTCTCCGCCCTCCGATAAAGAAATAATGTTAAAGATTTTTTGATCAGCAAAACGAATTTCATCTAAGCATTGTATATTTTTAACCATACTACCATCCGCTAATCTTCCTGTACTTATCCCCACAAGCGTAAATTACAAGCAATCCCAACAGATAATGGTATTTGCAGAAACCCTGTATAACCCGTA
>JBELAT010000226.1:0-7340 GCA_049508565.1 Endomicrobiales bacterium
TCTGCAACAGGTCAATAACGCCTGGTCAGACGGCGCAACCCGAGGCTCAGGGGTGGGGAATCTCAGTGATCACATGTGGGGAGATTCAGATCGTCGGCCAGTGATCTGCAAGAGATCAATAACGCCTGGTCGGAGCCTCTGTAACGGGTGATCGATTACAGAGTAACGGCTGATGCTTCACACCCCGGCCCCACCGGCCTCCGCTCTTTCGTATGGGTGACGAGACTGCCGAATGCCGAAGGATCTCAGCAGAATGGAACTTCCCGGCTGACGCAGTTGTGCCGTTATGACGGGCGGGCTTATTGGGACCGGCAAACAAGGAAACCTCTTCGGCAGCGCCGGACTGTTCACCATTCTTCAGATACGCATGGAGTCATCTGTCAAGGGTTTTGTCCCCGTTCCACTCGACTCAGCTAGTTGTCGGAAGCTCCTCAATGGCAAGAGCCGCACCGGCGGCCTGATGACCTAGGTAGTAGCCGAGTTGCTGGTACGAATCGAAGCGACTGGCATCGAACCATTGGTCCGCCGTTCCATCATTGGGGAACCCGGGATCATCTTGACGGAACTCCAGGATCTCATACGGCATATCCCCGGCCAGATCGGTTTGGGCAAAGATCAGCACACCAGGGGGTTTTGTCCCCCCAGTCGTTTCGGGATAGTGGATCTCGCCCACGATCACCGGATTCGACGCGAGTTGGCTGTTCAATGCGGCCAAGGGACCGACGGGGTTGAGTGGTGTGGCTCCCCCAACCACGAGGTCATACGGTTTCCAAAAGACAATCTTGATTCCCAGCTCCTCGCGAGCCAGGGTCATCGCCCCCGAAAGGGTGTCGGCCAATGGGCGGCTGCTGCCGCTCGCGTCAAAGCAATAGACGCTGGTGCAACCCCGTCGGAGCAGCTCGACGAGGCCGAGGTTGTCGTAGTGACCTCCATCGGTGCAAAGAAGGAGGCGGCTCGTGCTTGGGTGGATACCGAAGATCTCTCGGGCGAAATAAGTCAGCCTGCGAATGTGGGGCAAGCCTGGGACCGTCCAGTCTTCTGCATGGGCGTGCTTGAGTGCCACGAAGTACGGGTTAGGTAACCAAGCGCCCAGGCGAGCATTCGTTAACGCCAAGAAGAGTTCGTAGAAGCGAGTCTGAGCACCCATGGCGGATGCAAACGCGGCCCCCGAAACCGCAATGGCCGATTCAACCGTCAAATCATGCGCAAGCGCGTTGCTCACGATGGCTTCAAGGTAGTCAGTGCGAACCCAACCCACTTGTGGCCCGCCGACATAGGTGGAGCCAAATGCGTAGGAAACGGAGCGTCGTCCTGGAGGCGTGCGGTCCTGGCCGGTGAGATTGGCTGACGCCGCGAATGTTACGTGTGGGAAGCCCGTTCGTGTGGCACCATATGTGCTGAGGGGGGTCTCTTCACTGTCTTCATAGGGCATGGCCACGCTCACCCCACCTGCATTCGCTCGGCGCACCGCAAATGCGCTCGCAAGTCGCCGACGATAGAAGGGATGCAGGCTCATGGCTGTCTGATCCAAGAAGAACCAGAACAACGCGAGTGGTCCAACGACCGACAAGGCCCACCAGGAATCGTCGAGACCACTCGTGGCCACCCAGCCGGCTGCAAGAAGAGCCGCCAGGACCAAGACCAACAGAATGATCCACATGATGAGCATTTGAATCATGCTGTTCGGAAGAACGCCACTTACCTCCTTTTGGGCTGAGGATATGTCTCCCGGAATCTTTTCTACTACCAGTTTGTTTCGCCACAAGGTGGTGGTCAGGACACCGAGATACGACAAAGCCACGCTCACGCCCCCGGCGGTTACTACCGGCTTACCGGTGAATCCGAGGTGCCAGGTCACCCATGAACTAACCCAGACAAGAGCTGGAAGGGCTACCCCGATGGTCCCGACGAAGACCGTCGTTATAGCAGTCATGGCGCCTAGCTGGGCAAGCGCCGGATTTCGCCTCCCGGTTACTCCCTTCTCGATGAGTTGCACGATGTAGACCAACGCGCCCAAGGTGGCCACAAAAGCGAGGCCCAAGGTGACGGCCCACGGAATCGGCGGGTAGCTGGGTGGGGTCGCGCCAGCATGCGAGAGCAACTTTGTTGGAAGGGTCCCCAGGCCTCCGCCGACGATCGGAACGGTGCGATAAAAGCGACCGACACCCATTCCAACGGCAACAACTGTGAGCCCGATAACGAGCAAAGCAGCCAGAAGATTTCGGAACAGCACTCCTAGAGCGATGACCCACTGCCCGAACCCGTCAGAAAGGTAGCTGCTGTGCCGTCGGAGATGATCCTCTTCAGGTGAGCCCGGTTCGAACACGTCTGAAGCCTGAGCTCCTCCGGTTCCTGTTTGGGGCGGGATGGGAGGCGCGAGGGCGAGTTGGAATCCGCCGGTCATATAACCGCCACCCGACACTGAGACCAGGTGGTTCTCGGGGCCGAAGTCTTGTGGTCTGTCGGCGCGGAGTGCCTGGAGTGCACCAAGCGTGACGGACGCCGATCGGATGCCTCCCCCCGATACGCAGATCCCCGTCTGTTCACCTGGGGCCGGATCGGGAATGGATCCGTCTTGCACGAAATGAGTTGGAGCACCCTGTCGTGGCTTTGCACTCCACCACGCTCGATCAATCGTCCGGTCGAGAAAGAAGGGCCGTCCTTTTCGCTCTGGCCCAAGTTCGACTGGAGCCGGAGGTATCACGAGGGGATTGCACGCGTCGCGCCCCGTCGCCTCTAGCGCTGCCATCGTCCAGTTCCTGCGCGTCGAACAATGAGTGGCCAGCCTTCCCACCGCCGTGGTGAGAGCCAAAACCCCCATAGCCGCGGCTACCAGGAGCGCGGCAAATTTGAGAAAGGATAGGGAGGCCGCAAACCGAAAGATCCATGTACCTCGCCTTGAATTCACACCAACTAGCAACAGGATGTCCTGCACGACATTGAAACCTGCTGCAAGGCCCGTTGCGACGAGGCCAATCCCAGCCCATGTGTAGAGAACGGGCGTCCAGAACACTCGTCGCCCGAGAGAACAGGCCAGCGCCAGCCCCGCCGAGTAGGTGGCGATCAGGCAGAGGTCCAAATAGAGTCCGACTCGGTAATTGCCGTACGCGTGTACGCCGCGGCCGATCAATGTGTTCATTGCGGACGCCGACTGGGCCCATTGCAACGACACGAGGTTGGTATGTTTTGGAAGAAGGGTCGAGAAGACCAAGATACCGCCAACGATCAGGATCACCGAGGTACACAACTTCAATATCCCTACTCCAATTGAAAGGGGCTTAATCCGTTCTAACGGCGCGCTGCTGGCCATACCCCGCCTCCTGACGTACCGAGACCCCTAGAACCCCGCCGATGCTGGGGTTGCTCACCTCACAGTGTCACTGCGCGTGGCGCTCAAGAGTGTGCCATCAAAGGCTCGGCTGTGCTCAGTGCTCGAAAACACATTGAAGGGCGCCGACTCTGGTTGGCGAAAGCATTGGTGACTTGGATGTTTTGGCAACTCGGGTTGAGCCGGCGCAAATAGCCCGCAGCGCGACGCCGGTTCGTTGACCAGGATTCACACTGCAAATATTGCGTTGGAAAGCGTTTTCGATGATCCCTTCAAGGTGAAACTATTCGTGAGTCGAGCTGGAAGCAATCGAAAACGATGGACCCCGAAAGGCAAGCCCCTGGGGCCTTATGTTGTAGGCGGACTGCAGGAGAGCGACATAAAGGTGCCTAATCAGCTCGCTCATCTCGGGCGTGGCGCACCGCGGGGGGGACGCCACGATTGAAAAGATCTTGTCGTCCGCGCTCGACGAGATATCTGTCCACAAACTTCCTCTTGATCTCGTAGACCTTGCGACTCTCAAGGTTGTGTCGAGCGTGCAGCCACTCACCCCATTTCTCGGGATCCATCTCGCGTCGCGCAATCTCACGGTCATCAATTACCTCACCTCTGTTCGGAAACGACATTCTCCGAATGGCCAGACCGGTACGTCTCCACCGTGGGCGCCCTGACGTCTCCGCAAAGTAGGGTCTTACGCTCGTGGCGAACAGTGCCACAAAGACCGCCAAGTCGAGCCCTGCCTCGACCCAGAGATATGGCATCGGCAGATGCAGGGCAAAATTGGGGCCCACTTGGGTCAATCGCCAGAGACTTGTGATTGGGACCGCGATGGTGAATCCAATGAGCACCGCCTCAAGTCTCCGCCAGGGGCGTAGCACCGATGAGGTCAACAAGTGTTCCTTTGGATATAGCGTAAGTCCCACGCCAAATCCAACGACAAGAGCTGCCACAATGAAAATGACTTCGGGATGATTCGAGAGAACTGGGCGCAAATGGTGAAATTGAAGTCCAGCCACAAACGCCCACACAAAGGCGAGGTTCGTGAACCCTGCTGTGAGCATCTGGGTAAGGGATCCCGAGAATTGCGGATAGAGTTGAAACACCCCGTATGCGTCTCGACCAGTCTCGAGCTTCGGTATCCGCTGACCCGATCCCCGAATGTGTGAGGACATTGGATCCGCCGGACCCTCGATGCTGCCCCACCAGTGACGAATGCCGGCGTCTTTCAACGCCGTATTCACATCGCCTTCTTCAAGCAGGGCGTCTGACCCCTCGAGGACCAGGTCTTCCGAAGTCGACACCGGACAGGGAGAGAAATATGAGTAGAGCATGCGGGAGTCGACGACTGTAAGACGTTCCGACGGAAATACCTGAAGGTGGTAGCTCTTTGCATTTCCACCAAAAGCGGCACGAGGGGCAATCACCAGTGGCGACAGGCCGCCCACCTCCCGCCAGCCACGCACAACGCGAATAGGTCCATCATAGGTTATCGAGACAATCTTCCGACATCCGAGCTCCTTTCTCGAAAGATTTACTGTGAGCAATACCGAGCGATATAGGAGGCGAGCGATCATGACGAATTGAACGAACTCCGCATTGGGGGTCCAGGCAGCCGATCGCGGATGCGGAGGAAGGTGCATGCACGTGCCCAGTTGTCTCCATGCCTTGTGGGCGGTGATCGTGTTGGAGTCGGCGAGATCCCAAAGTACAGCTGGGGCACAGAGTGTGCAGAGATTCGCGTTCTGAGCAGCAGCCAGAAGGATCGCATATGCGATCCTCCGGCCGGTCCCTGATTCCTCGAGCGAGATCCAGTCGCCACGCTCGTCGCGAGTAAAGACATGTGCAGGAGGGAGGAGATCCTTTGGAAATGTAAGGAGAGGAAGCAAGAGACGATCACCGGATGGCGGCACGAGTAATGGAATAGCCGTGGCTTCTTTGGGAACGTCGAAATCCACATTGACCTCCCATTGACCTCGTCGCTCCTGCAGGAAGTTGAGAAGAAGGGCGCGCCGGTTGCACCAGCTTTCCGCCTCAAAGAAGATCAACTTAAGAAGCTGTCTGCCCTGTATCAGGAGCGCATCGATATCAGGCTGTTGCTCCTTATTACACTGCAGCGTTGGCTCATGGGAACCCTCAGTCATTGGGCCACCTCCGCCTTAACACTTAGGGCCAATGGTGTCCGGAGATCGTATCGGACAAGAGCGAAAAGCCACCAAATCCCGGTTTGGCGAGATTAGAGTAGGCATGGTGATGCGCGATGGTCCGGCTTTCGAGGCCCTCGGTGAACCTTCGCACGTAATCGTGGACTGCGATCCCGGAATCGACGATGCATTGGCGTTGCTCATGCTCGCTCAGGCGCATTTCGCGGGCATGCTGATCATCGATTCAGTCTTCACGGTCGGCGGGAATGTGGCTGTGGAGAAGACAGCTTCCAATGCGGCCCTGGTCCTTGAAAGAGCGGGACTGCCGAACTTAAAGGTTATTGGAGGAGCAGGCACACCGCTCGCGGGGACTCGGGTCATCGTTAACGGCAAATCGTTTCATGGGCCCGACGGCCTTGGGGGCCTTGCCAGTGATCGACGCAACGCCGTAATGATTTCAAAAGATCCAGGAAGGGACCTCGCAACGAGGATCATGGAAAGCCCGAGACAACTCCTGCTTCTTTGCACTGGGCCTTTGACCAACCTCGCGCTTGCGCTCCAGTCGAATCCCCTAATCACCGAGATGTTGTCTCGAGTTGTCGTAATGGGTGGAGCGCTTGGCAACCCGGCTGGAAACATCACACCCGTTGCAGAATTCAATTTCTATCTTGACCCTCTCGCCGCGTCGATCGTCATAGCTTCTGGCCTGCCTATCGAACTGGTCGCCTTGGATACAACCGAGGCAGTGCCCTTCGACGCCCACGACCTCGACGGGCTTTCAGGCTTCGCGCAGAGGCTGCTCAAGGAGAGCTTGCGTCTTCACCATGAGGCTCTCGGGGGTCACAGCTGCTATGTCCATGATGCAGTGGCTGCTGCCGTATTGCTCGAGCCGACCATCGCCAAGTATGAGCGGGTGAAAATGAGCATCACAACGTCCGGCGAGAGTGCAGGTCATCTGGCGAGGAACGACGAGGCGCTCGAAGATGGTCCGAGAGTTCAAGTGGTGAGTCAGATCGATGGGACAAGCGCAAAAGCACTGTTCCACAGCCTGCTTGCTTCAGAAGGAGTTGTGGGATCAAGTAGCGCCCGTTGAGGTTCGATCTTTCCGCGAATTGTGCCCCTAGCTACTGAGGCTGAAGCCGCACGCCGCCGTCGCCGCAGGCCGGCCCTCGCAGTACGATTCTTGATGTCGGCATCAAGTCGGTTGCAGAATGCCCAGGGAACAGTTGATCCGGGCCGCTTCGTGGACTCCGCGGGGCAATGCGACGCGGGCCGGATCTTCACTCTCCAGGTGCATGGCGGAGCTCGGTGCCCGTCACCATGACCTGGAGAGCGAAGTCTCCGGACCGTGCGTGCCCCCGGTGTTACTTGTAGGTGAACTGATCTTTCGAACTGGTGGCGCTGGTGCCGTTCGGCGTGGTGACCGTGACGTCGACCGTGCCGGTTCCCGACGGTGACGTCGCCAAGACGACCTTGGGCGAGATCACCCTGACGTTCGTGGCCGCGTTACCCCCGAAGTCCACCACCGTCGTGCCGGCGAGGTTTTGACCGTTGATGGCAACCACTGTCCCACCTGCGGCCGTCCCCTTGTGGGGAGCGACGTGGGTGACCACCGGACCGACCGACGCGTAGACGAACTCGTCGCCGGTGTCGGTGGCGCTGGTGCCGTTCGACGTCATTACCGTGACGTCGACCGTTCCCGTACCGGCAGGAGACGTTGCGCTGATCAGATGGCTCGTGATCACGTCTACGTCTGTGGCGGCGTTACTCCCGAAGTCCACCACCGTGGCCCCTGTGAGGTTGGAGCCGTGGATCACGACCGGCGTCCCACCGCCCGTCGAACCGCGGTGAGGAGCGACGCGGGTGACGAT
>JBELAT010000227.1:0-2713 GCA_049508565.1 Endomicrobiales bacterium
TTAATTATGAGCATAAAATTCATCAGTTCAGGCTCCCGGCCAATGTGCAGCAAGCAGTTGAGTCTGTATATGCTATGCGTTTTGGCTAATATGGGCCGGACAAGAATTATATCCTCAAGTGGATTATTGAACTTGACGAAATCCTGACAAACCTGACACGGGTTAAGCCGTGCGTATTTGCCCTATGGGGCCCGGTCGCACACGCGAAAAACCGGACGTGCCTTGGGGAATCTGCCGCTGCTTCGTATGCCGGTATATTTTTAACAGCTGCTGTTTTTCACGGAAGAAGTAAAATACATCTCAGAACTGTGTCGCAAGTGGGATAATGGATAAATCAGGCAGTGAGAGCCAATAAGAAGCGCTTTTTGGCCCGCCGGGACCGGTTGTGGTATTGATAATCAAAAGCGTATCGGAAGACCAGCCAGTTGCCTCCTGGTATGTATTGCCGGTGTTTGCCGCTGCAAAAAGTGCATTCGCAGAAACTGATTGATTGGAGCCGATCGGGGTGCCGTCTGAGCGGAAAATAAGCGCCTGCGTACCCGCCGGGGCTATGTCGTTTATAAAAACATACGTGTTCCCCGGTGACCAGGCGTTAAATGGTATGCTCATATTATCGGTTGCAGATGTCACAGTGTAAATAGCATGCTGGTTGCCTGCGTTAATGTCGGATGTGACGAAGTTGAACGTTTTTGTTCCGTCAAGGTTATTGGTCACTGTCATTGTCAGTTCCATTGTTCCGTCCGGGGAGGTTTGATAAAACACCTGAGACGTTGGGCTTGGTAAAGGGGTGGGCGTTTTTACCGCAGGCGCAGTAAGTACCGGAACCGGAGTCGGTTTGCTAGTGGGAACAGGAGTCAGAGTAGGAGCCGCGGTTGGAGTTTGGATTTTCTGCATAACCGGAAGATATATTTTGGTTGGCGTCGGCGGTTTATGTCCGGCATAATAGGCAATACCCATGCCCGCACCTGCCCCGATGAGGATAAAGGCTAAAAACTCAAATTCGACTTGAAGTGTTTTTGTCATTATTGCTGTACCGGATTATTCTGCACACATTGAGTGCCTTGCGTAATTTGGTCACAGATTGAAACTTCCGTGCCGGGCGTATTGCCATCCGGACCGTCAGCCCAATCATACAAAACTTTTGCATCCACCTGGCGAAGATTAACGCATCCGTGACTCATGGGGTGCCCGAAGTTATCATGCCAGTAGGCTCCATGCAGGCCGAAGTCATTGTAAAAGTACATAACGTAGGGGACATTGGGTAGATTATACGCGTCATCGCCTGAGCCTCCTGCCATCGTGGTTGAAAGCAGTTTTTCCCAGATGTAGAAATTGCCGGTCGGAGTAGGATCCCATTTGCCGGTTGAAACAAATGTTTTATACACCAGTGTATTTCCCTGGTATGCATAAAGTGTCTGACTGGAAAGATCGACATAAATGTGTTTTACGCCGGGAGCTGTGGAGGCGCCAAGTACGCTTTTTGCGGGTATGGCCTGAGAAAGGTAGATTTTTGGGGGGAAGACCCGCCTGCCGTCAAACATACCGAGAGCGTTATTATCGATTTTAAGCGACAAATCAGAAGGACAACTGCTGCTGTTTGCGCAGCGGGGAAGCGTTGGTCTGCACGGAAAGACGATGCTGGTCACGCAAAAAGCAATTGTTGCCGCAAAGGCAAACAGCAGCAGTTTGTCTGAATATGAAGAGCCGGAACGTTTCTTTTTTACAGCCGGATGTTTTTTCGATCGTTTACGCATGGCTATTTCGGACTCATATCAGCATATAAAAAACTTCAGTTTTTTGCAAATAGAAAACGGCTTACGGCATGATTAAAAGAATGCCGGACAGGCCGGTATAATACCTTATGCAAGCCGAAATTCAATGATAAATCAGGCTCCAACAGGTGAAAAAGACAGTGTGCAGAGTAGTGTAATTTGCCGGAGCGGCCGGAAAGTACTCAATTTTTTTAGTACGCCGTTCCTCCCCACTCTACCACGGTAAAACCGGTACGCTTAAACGGAACAGGTGTTTTTTGCGGGGCTATACTGACAGGGCCGGGTAGCGGAGAATACCACATGAGTATCCTGAATACGGTTTTCGGTCCGGGCTGTATGTATTCCGGGATTACTGCTTCCAAATCCGGGGTTGTATAGAAATGGATCAGATAATACGGGTACTGCTGCATTTTCGAAAGCCAGTAGGCAAGAAAATCATTCCGTTCGGTATTGTTCAACCCGTATTCCTCCAGTTGTTCTGTCAAAAAAGTATGAAGTAAATTTTTGGCAACAACATAACCTTTCGTAACGGGCGGGAATGACTGCGCGGTAACTCCATCCCAGTACAGATACGGATAGGTTTTTTGATCGGCTAAGTTAATAAGTGTCCCGTCCGGATTTGCGATGACCGACCAGCCCTGATGGTAAGAGGGCAGACTGTTGGAAAGTGTAACAGACGGGCCAAACCGGACCGAAACCGTGGTTTTCTGCGTGGGATATAAGTAAATAACCGGCTTGCCGCAGCCGCCCTGATTATCCGGATATCCCAGCCGGTAATATATCTGATACTCGCCGAAAGCATCTTTACTCACAAGAACCGGATTCGTCCCGATAAAATCATCATACGAAACAGGCGATAGGGCAGGGGTTGTCAGAGGTATATCTGGGGTAAGGTAGTTATAAAGACGTTGGAACAGGGCAGTTTCCGTCTGGGAAGGAAC
>JBELAT010000023.1:0-27785 GCA_049508565.1 Endomicrobiales bacterium
TGGATGTCACTACTCTCACAAATCCAGAGCGGAACCGGATACTGGAGCAATCGCCTGTAGATTTTCTTGTTCCAGGAGTTATAGAGTTTATCAAGGAAGCACGATCTAGAAACATTACCTTAAGCATCATATCTTCGTCTGACCCGTCGCGCCGGGAAATTATCAATCAATTGGGGCTGGACGGATATTTCGAGCACATCTATTTTGAAGAAAGCGCCGGAAAAAAGGCTGCCCGGGCGATCTCTCTTCTCAGAGAGCTTTCACATGAAAACGGCGATGTAGTGTATATGGATCAGTCTGCCGACAGTATACGTACCGTTAGAAAGGCCCTTCGAAAAAAGGCATTTTTTATCGGGGTGACAGATACCGATGCAGATATGACCGATATGCGTGGCCAGGTAGATCGTGTATTGGACCGGAAACCTCACAAATACGCAAATTCGTTGGGGTCATTGACAGAGGAAGCGCGACAAACGGGGATACGTTCATTAAATGATGTTCCGAAATATACAGCTGATGCAGTATTCAGGCCACTGTTCCATCGCCCGGCGGCAAGGATCGTACGAGCGCTCGATCGGGGAGAAAATCAATTTGTGGCGGTCGCCGGGCCGACGGGTACGGGAAAAAGTTCCATAAGCAGTAAGCTGTACGAAGGTCAAGGATTTCCCCGGATCCGTCTCTATGCGGATCGTTTCAATTATTCCCGGGATGCCGCTATCGCTCGAGGAAGGGACAGGAACGATCCTTCTTTGCCTTACCCGAACGATCACCAGGACCAGGAAATGCTGCGTGCGGCCATCAATGATCTGAGAAGCAGCAAAGAGGCGGTAATACCCTTTTGGGACATGGCTACCGGGCAAAGAGTATATATTGACGAAGAAAAGCGCGCATCCTTGCAGGGCAAAGCGGTCGCACGGGAGACCCTGGGATACCAGCTGGTAGAAGTCGACAAAACCGACGAGGCATTCAACGGTTTGCCGCTCATGACGGGCAACAGCAAAATATACGTTGACCGGAACACCGGAGAAGTACTGGAAGGTGTCCCTGCTCAGAAAGGGACCCTGTTCATTGTTGAATGGGATATCGCCGGTTCCGTAAAGGATGCGTGGAAGCTGTTTGACTACATCATTTTTGTATGGAACTCAAGAGATGTTCGTAAACGCGGGCTCTATTTTGCCTGGGCACATGGCGAAAGGTACCACCATGAGGGATGGCGAGAATTCAGTGATCGTATCGAAGACACCTATTTCCGCAAAAGGGATAAATTTGCCATGAGCGGTTTGCGAACCGCTTCCGAAATAGTAGTCGGCGGAAACGATGAAAGAAATATACAATCCCTTCTTTCTCTGGCGATCGACGGTGAGCCTGAAGACCGGATAGGATCGCTGGAATCGATCATTAATACGGGCGAGTGGTACGGCCTTAAGCCGGCTTCTACCTTTGAAATGTACCGGAAGATGATTAGTGGGCAGTCTAAGCGGGTCACCGTGCCCTCGTTCAACGTGAGCACGGATGCTCTTGAACAAATGCGCCAGATATTCCGCCAAATCCAGGAGAAGAATGTCGGTTTGGTAGTAATTGAACTTCCCTTGAAAGGACACGGATATACGCCCAAAATGTTTAAAGCCATAGCCTATGCGGCGGCAATGCTAGAAGGGTACCGGGGCCAGATAGCCTTGAAGTCAAGCTACTACATGACAGATTGGAAGCTGTATCTCGACCACTCGGGTGCGGCACGCCGGGAGATGAAGTATGCGATCAGAGACGCCATCTTTTTTGGCAACTATTACAATATCGGTCTCGATAATTCCGGTTTGTTGACCGAATTCAAGGATAGAAAGATCGGAGTGGATGCGTTGACTGCTTGGCGGGGAGCCATTGGTGACGATAAATTCGCCGAGATACGCTCGAAAGTTAAAGCCATTCTCATGGAGCATGAGAGGAACGGTTATTATAATGAAGATATTGAGGGAATAGGCCGGAAACTCTCGGCCGAAACTGACGAGATTCGAAGAAAAGAGCTCGAGCATTTGCAAGGCGATGTCCGGGCATTCATTGTAAGGCTCGAAGACAAGGAAATTGATAGCCTGGTAGACGAACTTCTCGCAAAGCAGGTTGTCAACGCCCAGGAAACCGCGATCAGCACGATATTCATTCGAGGAATAGAACCGAAAGGAATTACGGTTGCAGTGAGCGGAGAGTTGAACCATACCAGCCTGAGACCCACTGATCCGGGCGAGTTCGCGGCCTTCATGGAATTGTACAACGGGATGCTGCAAGCTATGACGAACCAAATTCGCCAGGGGAAGCAGTCGATCATATACGATCTTGTCGGTGATAATGGGATCTGGGCCGAGGCTTTTGACGAAAACCTTGTGCTGAGTCGGATCAAGGAAATGAGCGAGGTCCCGGGCCTCAGTGCGATGACAGTTCAGACCACTTCACAGTGGAAAGGGTATGTCGATCATGTGGCGGTTAGAGCGATGGCAAAGATGGCTTGGCGTTATAATGTTGTCCTCGCTCAGGCCGGCGCGCCGGACGTTTCTCTGGAACAATACATGGAAGATGGCGTTGGAGAACTGCACCTAGATAAACCCACTAATCAGCTCGTCGTTGACTACATCCGAGATCTGCCAGGGAGATCTCCGGGCGGAATATTATACGAGATTCTTGAACGTGCCGCGTTCGTTTACAAGTTTGGCGTTCCTTATGACGAAGTTTCGCCGCAGGAGTATGCAATGCGAGCTGCTCTATTGACGCCGGAAGACTTGATTCACGCTATCACCGTACAGACGCAGACTTTAATCCTTGACTATCTTTCTAATAACAAAGCCGGTACTTTCTACGACCTGTTCAGGCTTATGACCGAAGACATGTTAGACAGGATATCCCGTTTTTATCCATCAGAAACACCGGTACCCGCCCACGTATTGCTGGATGAACGCTCACCAATCTCGCAGATTGTCCATATCTTCCGGGACCTGCTTGCCAATCTCGACAAAAAAGGGACTGAAATAACGATCCACAATCGGCCGCGAAACCTCGTCGTCCACCTCGGACACCATGGTCATATCCCCACATTTGTCAATGTACCGGGGATCATGCATGTCGCGATCGTAGAGCTTCCACCCAATGCTATTGCCGAAAGTCTTCATCCTCTCGGGATTAACGTGGAAGTTCCGGGCACGAATTATTCCCTGCCGGTCGATATCGGCATCGAGAATGGGATGCCGATGATCTACGTCGATATGAGCCCGGCTCAAGATGCAGTTAAAACCGAAGAAGATATTTCCCGGATACTTACCATCGCCGCTCCTCAGATCATAAGATCGTACGGTGGCACTGACAACCTGGGTGCTAATCCCCGCGTCGCTTCGCGTTTCAACCGTCTTCTGCGGGAGGCATGGATACGCGAAAAATTCAAGCCAGCAGTTCTCGTCAATCATCTTCCGGTCGAGCTCGACCGCCTGGAAGAAGAGTTTTCCATACAGGGAATCAACACTGTCGCGGTGATAAACGCGAGCGAGTTGCCGGTGGAAGGTCTCAATAGCGATCCACTCATTGAAAAAATGCTTGTAAAAAACCGCGCGCTTTCAGTCAGCTTTAGCAGGAACAAGATTTTCGATATTGGTGCGAAAACGATGAGGGAGTTCACGAAGATGCTATCCGTCTTCAACGCGGCGGGCAATGGACAAATGCTCGTGAACTGGGATGTATTTGAAACCGAGCTCACCTCAGGCAGAATCACACGCGACATGATAAAAGTGCTGCTCAAGGGCGACGACACGCATGACGGTGTGCGTAAGAATGGTGTTCTGGTGCACCTCACGTATACCGTCAAGGATAGGGACACGGTTGAACAGATCCGCTCGCTGTACGATCTCGGTTTTGCGAGCATCGATCTTGATGTATCCCACGTCTCTTTTGAAAAAGCACATGAGATCGCCAATGGTATGAGAGGGCTTTCGTTGATGGACGTTAACGGCGCCGCAGTGGAAGGGTTCCCGCGGCGTGTCCGGTACGTACTTGGACAGCCACCCCCATCGTTTGCACCGCAAGACGTCCTCGAAATTGTTATACCTAAAGAACTCAATGAGGCTAATCTCCGCAAAGCGTTGCGGAGCCTGCCGCTCGCTAACTCCATGATCATTGATATGCGCAAACTTTCTGATACCCTTGATTCGACGCGTGCCTTCGATGATAAACAGTTCCTTATCTCTCTGTTGAAGATAATGTTAGCTTTCGGTAGGCGCGATATAACGAGCCCGGAAGCGGCACGACGACTGGGCTTTGCCTGGGACTTCGACGGATTACCGCTATTAGCGCGAGGTGACGTTAGAAAAGTCCAGCTCAAAGCATTGGCTCGGGGCGACATGAAGCAGCTCGATCCGGGCTCCGCCATCTATGAGCAGGCGGAAGCTCTCAAGAAGTCCGAACTACAGCAATCTTTTCTCGAAGCGATCGCGCAAAAGATGCTCATCAAGGCTCAACTGACCGATAAGGGAGTCAAAGAAGTATTCGATGCTTACGTTCGCGGAGTATTGCCGCAGTCACGTGAGTATATGCTGGGTGTTGCGCTCATGAAACGAGGTCTTCTGGACGATCAGTCTGCCCACGACGAGATAAAGGCGAAGGCCGCGCTGGAACAGAGTCTGGCGAACCTCTCAGCATCCGAGGTCACTCAGCATCTCTCCAATGAAATCAACGGTCAACATCCGATTCCTGGGGCTTTGACACTGACTATCGAGTTGATTATGATTGAGCTCACCAATGACAGTCATCTTAAGAACAGCCGGATAGAAATGAAGGTAGGGACCATAGATCTTAACGCTGTAAATGATCTGATTGCAGCTGGATAATAAATTGGGATAATTATTATGAATTAGTTCTTTCGAAAGAATATAGTATTACTAATAAAATTATGAAAGTCAGCTACGCTTTTCACCGCCATATCGATAGTGCTCGCCGCTCCCCAGTCTAGACCGTTTCAGTCATTTGTCATGTCAGTTTCCGTGATCGATGGAGCTGACCTTGAGAAGAAATTCCTTCCTTTGTATCCGCCGGGGGAAGGAGAAACCTGTTTATGGGAGTGGTAGTACAAAGATGGTCTATACAAACTCTCCCCCTGCCATCCCGGTGGCTAGAGTAATATCAGCAGAATCATCTCAGAAATGGAACCGCCCGCTTTCTGCCGTGCCCCTTACGATATCATGCCATTGGCCTCATGGAAAATATGCCATTTAAACCACTTCACTTGCGTTTTACTGTTAAAAAAATAACAAATCCCACTGAACGTTGTTTGAATGATTATTATTGGTTTTGCAAACATTTTACATTCATTCCTTATGTTTTTTGCATCAATAAACTATAATAATTACAGTTAATGCCACACATGCCGTTTATTGTAATCGATCAAAGAATAGTTACGAACTAAAAATAAAAAATAAGTGTGGCATCATATGTGCCAGGAGGGAAACACAATATGATACAAGTACTACTACAATTTCGACCATTGGTTAAAAAGATAACTAAAAAAACTATTGCTCTTATTTCGATAGCGTCTTTAATGCTTTCTATCATGCCTGTCCAGGGGATACAAGCGATCGAAGCAATACCTGGATCGGTGGGAATCAGTGAACAATTGCCTGGATCATCTGTAATCCCTCTCAGTGGGGGTAAGATTACCGATGCAAGATACTTTGACAGTGCAAAAACGGTCATTAATATACAAGACCTCCACTGCCACCCGGGAGTGCAGAGAAATATTAATAGCCTTCTCTCGAAGCTTGACGAAACATATCACTTAAAGAAAGTGTACGTTGAGGGAGGTATCGGAAGCATTGACACTTCCTGGGTCAATATTATTGGCAATCCAAGCCTTCGCCAAAGAATCATAGAATCTTTGATGGATACAGGCAAGCTTACCGGATCAGAGTATTTTTCCATAACACGCCAACGTCCTGAACTGCTAGAAGGCATTGAAGATAAAAATACATATGTTCCTAATCTGCTGCGTCTTGGCGAGATCATTACAAAGCGTGATGAGATCACCGCATTTATGCCGGCAGCTAAAGCTGATATCAAAGCATTGAAATCGCGTTACTACTCATCTGCAAACCAACAACTAGATGAGTGTATCGAAAGATATACGCACAAGACCATAACTGCGGGGAGCTACTATAAACAGCTTTTCCATTGTGCAGCTAAAGGCCATATAGCATTAAACAATTATCAAAACATGGCCACTTTTATTTCACTGGAAAAAATGCAAAATAGATTGCACACAAAACAAATAAAAGTCCAGATGCAAAAATGTATAGCAGCGCTAAAGGAAAATTTAACATTTGGAAAGTATAAGGCGTTAATCGAGATGTCTTCAGATCCTTTAAGGCGGGACGAGTTGTGTGACTATCTTTCAAGTATAGTTCGAGACAACAGTCTGCCCACGGGTGACTATCGCGCTTTGGTTTCTTTTCTTAATTATCATGAAAGCAACAAGAGATTAAATACAGCAATCGTAATCCAGGAAGAGAAAAACCTGGTAAGAGAGTTGCATGATAGACTTTCTGAAAGTGATGGGGAGCGCGAGGTCGCGTTTCTGGCGGATTTCATTGGTTATCTTGATCAATACTGCGGTAACAGAATGTCTGCCGATGATTACGCATATTATGTCAGACATATTCCCAGTTTCAGACACTTGTGGGTAAAATACATTCATGAAGGTATCCCGTCTTCTTTCGATTCCTTTCATACCCTCATAGATAAATTCTATGCAGTAAACGTCGAAAGAAATGCTCAGTTTGTTCGGACGATGTTGGGAGATATGCCTGATCCACAAAATCATGAAACCCCGGTTCTTCAAGAAGATATTTTATGTCAAGCTGCGAAATCTCTCTCTGGTACTCATGACATTATAGTTATTGTAACTGGTGGATTCCATACATCGGGACTCGCTGAGATTCTCAAAAAGCGTAAGATTTCATATGTGGTCATTACACCGGACATACCTAACGGCACGGGTTTTGCCGATAGTGCGTATAACGAGATCGCACAACAGCAGGCGAAAGTATTCACTTCTCAAACGATCGCTCTGAACTTGTTATCCCAGCAGTTAGCCAAGGAAACTCCCGATGAGGAGCTGGTGGGTCTTTACACTCAGTGGCTATCGGCAGAATTGACCAGGCTGACCGCACAGGGCTACACTTCGAGCCGTATCGTCGAAGAGATAAACAAGACACTTTCCACAGACAAGAATGTGTCATTATCCACCATGAAGAAATTGGCGTCCGCCGCGGTTCCCGGAGCAAAGGCAGCCGATGACATCAGGCAATTTTTCAAAACAGGTACTATCAACGGGAGCCTAACCCTACAAAACGATACATTCGTTTATCGAAGCGATGGACTGGTACTGCGTTTTATCGTCAGACATGGCCAGGTCGTCATTGAGGAATCTGGTAAGATCGCTGCTCATGATTCGTCACTCCGGGTAGTTGTCATTGGTGCAACCGGTTTCCTAGGCAGAAAAATATACTCGACGTTCAAACTTGCGTATCCCAATACCATCGGAACTGAAGCAGTAAATAGTAGCGGGCACAGCGAACGACTCGACCACAATGAAGTACCCGAGATTATACAACTCGACTTAAGAGATGAGAACGACATTGCCCGCTTTATGGAAAAATACCGGCCGGATGTCATTATTTACGCTGCAGGCGGCAGCAAGAATGATTTTTCCTCAAAGAATCCGCAGGAATCCATGCAGATGAACCAGTATGCAATCAGGAGGCTCGGCAAACACTTCAGTAAAGGTCGTTTCATCTATATTTCATCCCCCAACGTCTTCAAAGGTGACGCCAAAGTTGAATACCAGGAGCAATCTAAACGATATCCGGACTCGACCTACGGGGTGGTCAAAATGTCCGCGGAGGATGAGGTCAAGGAATCGTTCGGCGAGCGTGGCTTTGTCGTCCGGCCAGGAATGCGTGTCGGATACAATACACCCGAAGACGGATATAACTTCCTTAAGGACGTCGTACAACACATTGAATCTGCGGAACGGGGAGACGCCAGGGATATGCGCGTCAATGACAATAGATTGTATTTTCCCACCTGGATAGATGATATCGCTAGGTCTTTATTGAGCATAGTTCATAACGGGCTCACCGGAGTGCCGGGCAAAGATGAGCTCGAAGGCATCGGCGGTATTTTCCATATCACCGGGACGGAGGGATTTACTAAATTCAATCTGGCAAAGATGATCGTGCGTGAGTTCAATCGGACGTTCCCTACAAAAACGCGAACCCCTTTCCACATATATCGCACTGACCGGGCGCGGAAAAGCGAAACACCGTACCCCCTAACCGTTAAAATGGTTGCGACTGACGTCGGAGTACCAATGACACCAATTGCGGAAGCGGTGCGTTATACTATTTTTACTTCCGCTGCTGACAGGCTCAAGGGTTCATCGAAAGCAGCGACCATGAAGATACAAGGCGATGACGGTAGATGGTACGTCAAAAAGACCGCTTTTGATGAGGGGAGAGATAAACTTATCAATGAGATCAAATTTATCTTAAATGTGCCCCCAGAATTCAAGAAGTGGTTTCCTGAAATAATTGACTATGATATTACTTCGCCTGAAGTGTTTTATATCATGCCCTTCTATGATAATATGAAGTCATTATCACAATATATGATGGATCCCGCAGTCTCTTTAGATGATGTCAGGGAAAAAACCCGCCTGGTCATGGATGTGATGGCGCGCATTTCTCTGTTAAACAGTACTCCGCGGTCAAAAGGGTTTCACTTTGTGCGGGATTTTGTCACCGCGAAAACTCTGCAACGGTTCGAGCAAGTACGCAATACGCATCCAGTGTTTAAAAAAATAATAGATGCACCGACTATAGTGATAAACGGAAAACGCTACGAAAATGCTCTGCCCCTCCTGCGGAAAATTATGGCGGATCCCGTACTTATGGAGCGACTTGAACCTCGGTTTTTCAGCATGATGCATGGTGATTTCAATTTCGGCAACATTATGATGAGCGCTGATAATCAAACGATCAAATTGATTGATATGCGCGGTTCCCCGGAGACCGGCGATATCATGTATGATATTGCCAAGTTAGTCCATTCTACCGATGCGAAATACGAGGTCCTCTGTTATGATTTCTTTCATGCCAGCCATAAGGAAGAGGGTGGCGACATCTCAATTGATTTTGATTATCAGAGAGATACTCAATTGTGGAAGACTTTGGACCATTTGGACAAAGAATTTCCAGGCATGTTCTTCGACTCATATCTTCGGCATTACGATGTCGCTAAAAAAGATCCGCACTGGTTGGAACGAGCCGCGTATATTAATGCGCATCTTTTGTTGTCAGATATAACGTTTCATATAAAAAATGACGGGAAAGATGAAAGAGCTCTTGCTATTTATGCGACCGGTGTTCAGTTGCTCAATGAGTATTATGATCTCATAAAGGGAAGACGAGACGAATTTCTGAGATTTCCGGTTGACAGAAAAACGGGAGATGCAATTGTACCTCCCTTTACCGGGAAAAGCCTTCTCACTTTACGTGACATAATCAAAAAAGTGCTCACGGTAACCGGGGCACGAGCTCTGACTGAAAGAATTATGGCTCACATATTTCCCAGGGACCAAAAAAGGATGTTTCCCGTCCTTCAAGGGAAAAACTATTTCTTAACATCAGCCCGCTACAATGATGCTGTCATAGACAGGGCGATAAAGCTCGCTGATTTGAGCGAGGCCACTTCGCTTGTTGCCATGGGTGACAGCTACAATCGCGTTTGGGGGCAGGAGATACATACAGAAGGTGGACCGGTGATGCTTTTGCTGACAGAAAAGGTAACGGATAGGGCAGAAATCGATGCACGTATACGAGGAGTTGCTGTAATGCAGTGGTTGTTGGCAAATCCCAAAAAAGTTCTTAACCTCTCAGATCTGGATGCAACCGGTTTCCGTGTTGATATCTTTACATCAGATACCCCGTTGTCTCCCGCAATGGTAGATGAAAACTGGCTGGGTAAAGCGGCAGATACTCTCACTGTTTTCAGGGAACAAGGTGATTCCGATTTTTCAGTTCCCGAAGGACTCGAGCTGCAAGTCGCGGACGCTGTTGTCAGCGATGGACAGAGACGTGTGATTGATAGAAAAAAAGTATCCGAACATTTCGATGTCGTGCTGCAAGAGGGAGAAAGAGATTCGTATGACAATATCAAAACTATAGAGATGGCTTTAAAGAAAAAATCGGAAGAAGCATATATGAGTGGAGGACCACTGCTTTCGGTTGTTTTTAATCTGCGAGAAGATTTAAAGAGGTTGAGAGACAACGATTATTTGAGAGAACTTAAGAAGAAAAAAGTTGATACGCTGGTACTGCGGCAGGTGACAGGAGCAGGGGCGCGAACGTTGCGATGGGATATCATCAAGAGGATCAACAAAGAGAATTTGAGAGCAGTGTTTGAATATACTATGGATCGTCTTGAAAAAGGCGACAGAGAAAAGGCAATGACCGAGATTGCCGAAGGCATGTCAGAAAATGCAGGCGGTTTTTGGTTGAATGTGAGTAAGGTCGATTTTACATCAGGACCCGCAATGGATACATTAATAAATCATCTTCAGAAGTTGCGAGCAAAATACCCCCGTGCGGTTATCGGTGTTATACTGCCTGAGGGAGTTTCACTCAGTGAAACTGATGCCCGTCTGATATTCGACTATCTCAATGTAAAACGTGTGGCGTTATTCTGGGCCGGCGATCCTGTTCCTGTCGACGTTTCGGTTCACCCCTGGATAGTAATGAATATGCGCAAAACCAGTGAAGGGGTAACGGTTGAGAAAGAATTTACCGGTCTCGAAGATTATAAAAGAAGCATTGAGAGGTTATTTAAAGCTTCAGGAATTGTCGGAGTAGATGCTGGCATCATGGACACCGGTAACAGTTTCTTTGATAATCCAGCTGAAAGTTTCGCAGAGTTCCTTGTCAAACAATTGGCTGAAATGCGCGAACGCAAGGCGCAGGATCCGCTGTATCGGTATAACATTGGACGGTTTAGAGCACTCCATCTGGCAGAGCGTGAAGTTCCTTCACTTTCTGTTGATCAGCAAGAAGCGCTTGTTGCACTGCTGTCAAAATACCTTAAAGATCAGTCGGAAACATTTATCAAAGACATAATAAAAATACTTCCTGAAAATCATCTTGTCGGTCTTGCTGATGAAGCAGCAGATAATACAGAAAATACAGTGCTTTCTAACGAAGAGGCAAGTGGATTCTTGCAGGGCTTGCTCGAAAGATTCGAGGTTAGGGATCATCTCAACCAGCGGTGGACATTTGTCGCAAAAGAAGACACGGATACCCTGGGATGGTCATTGTTTATGGCACGAATGATGCTTCATGCACGAGGCATAAAAATGCCTGTAGAAGTAAGGGATATGAGTAAGGAATCCGGTATACCGTATTACCATGTGTTATCGACATTAGGTAACCCGGGGAAAAATGATGAAGACCTCAATCAAGCAAAAGCATTATTAGCGGAAATAGAAAGTGAAAAAGACACGACGACGCCCGATGCTCTCAGTCCTAAAGTCAGGGAAATTATTCATCTTCTTAAAGTGGTTGCTCTCAAGAACGATGCCGAAACCGGGCCGCTTGCCATTGCCGAGCTTATCAGGCTTCTGTATCTGTATGCGGATAAGTCTACGCCGAGCCTTATAGAAGATGCCGGTCAAAAAGCGCTTGAAGTACTGCCCGAAGTGACCAAGAGCATAATCATAGCTGGATAAAGTTTATTAATTTATTTTGAACGTCGGTTCGAATGTTATTGTGGAGGAAGGTTGCCATGCGTAAGAATTTCACCAAATTTGTTGCTTGTTTTATGCTGACGTGTTTTGGCTATTCATTTATTTTTTCACAAGCAGTGATGGGTATCACCATTTTAATCAAAGACAATAAAGATATACGTCAGTTTGAACAAAAAAATGAACAGCTGCTTATCCCCTATCGTTACGGCCGGGTAGGAAGCTGGAAATACGCTGGCGATGATCGACTTATTGTTTATATACAGGATCTTCATTGCAACCCTGAAGTGCAAAAAAATATCTCGAAAATACTGGAACTGTTGGATACAAAATATGGGCTTAATAAAATATACCTTGAAGGGGCGCCTGCCGGTAAAATTGACACCAAGCTCTTTAGCTCGATACCTGATGCTTCAATACAAGAGAAAACCATCGAGAGTTTGTTAAATAACGGATTACTCGATGGTGCGGAATACTATGCTTTGAAATTTAAGAAAGATAAACTTAACGGGCTTGAGCAATGGGGCATATACCGGGAGAATCTTGAGCGATTCAGGAAACTCTCAAAGGAAAAGGAATCCAATCAATTAATCAGCGAATCGGTCATAGCCAGGGTCAATGGCTTGAAAAATCAATTTATAGACAGAAAACTCAACAAACTCGATAAGATTTTAACGGGTGAGAAAAAAGAGGGTTGGTATGAAAGGATAGAGAAGCTTGGCATCAAAGTCGATGAGCAGGTCGGCGGATATCCCAATCTTAGTAAATATGTTGCAATAATCAAACTCAACAAGGAGATAAAATATCGGAAACTACAAGATGAATTAAATCGGTATGTCAGGGAACTAAAACAGACAGTTCCGATGAAAGTTTATTTGAGTTTAACAGCCACAAAAGTGGATACCAACAACAGCGAGGAGTATTATCAGCGCTTGTCTGAGATCGCGGCGGCGTACACCCCCGGTTTTTCTAAGCATTATCCTGCTTTAAGCACATTTTTGGAATATCGTAAACTAAATTATGAAATCAATCCGATCTATCTGGTAGAAGAAGAAAACCTGTTTAAAGACCGTGTAATGACAAAGTACGCCACCAGGATCATTGATAAAGACATTATTTTAATGACCCGGATGGCAAAAACTTTCAAAGATTATGTCAATTTGAAATTGACCCCGAACCAAATGGAATATTTTAATGAAAACAAGAGAGAATTCGGGACATTGCTTCAGAAATATTTTGGATATGATGAAATAAACTCGATCAATCCATCTGTTATGCCGGTAATAGGCAAAACGTTGTCATTATTATGCGATGGTGAATACGAGAAATTTTATGCGGAAAACTTCCAGAGAAACGACGCCTTTATAAAGACGGTTTTGCAAGATAATCCTTCCGTGCAGGCAAACAAAGGAAGTGTAGCAACGAACAACTCTGAAGATTCTTATGAAGGGGCACTCGATCGCATTGCTCGGTTTAAGTGTATCGATGTCATTGTCGCCGGTGGATTCCATCAGGATATTGCAAAACTCCTCGGGGAAAAGGGAGTCTCTTATCTTACCATAACTCCTAATGCAAGCCAAAAACCGGACGAAAGTGTTTATGAGCAGGTGATGAACGGAAAGATCGACTATCAAAAAATGCTTTCATCTGCTATCGCACAGATTGTAGCTAGTCTGGTAGGGACAGAAAGGGAGTTCCCCCGGTTGGCTGAAATCGTTGGAGAAATGATAAAAGCTGGCGGGAAACAAGATCCAAACATAGTATTGCAGGAGATCAATGCATGGCTTTTAGAACAAGGAGCAGACAAACAGCTCACGGTAGAATTTTCCCATAATACATGGAATGTCTCGGTGCGTGGAACAGATGGCACCGCCCATTTTGTATTTGGACTGAAAATAGCAGGAAATAGTGTTGAAGTTATAACGATTCAAGATGGTAAGTCCGTTTCAACTTCCGTTAATCCCACTATAGCAAAAGAAATCCGGGACCAAATCGATTTCTTAAGAACATATATTGTCGAACGCTTCCACTCATTATTTGAAATAGTATTGAGCCGGGACTCGACTGTCATAGCCGACAATGATAAAGAACGGGCCGTTCGAGCCTTGCTTGATCGGGGGTATGTGCGAACGTTATTAGGAACTGAGCAGGGAACGCAGATCGCGTCCGATTATAATTTGGACTGGAAAAAAGATTACGGAATTGTCGAGACTGATGATAGAGTATTTCATATCGCGGTTCACGATGGAACAGTGGTGTGGCACGAATTAAAGCCATTATCTCTAGATGCACTATTAGCCTCAGCAATAGCCCGGCCACCCAGACGCATTGTGCTTGACTATGACCATACCATTACCGATGGAATTGAGCCAAGCGAAGAAATCGCCGAAGCGATCAACAGCTTAGCCCGTGATTTTGGTATCGAAATGGATGTAGTAACGGGAACTTCGGATGAGCAGAAAAGAGAAAGTATTTTTACCGACCTTCCGGAGATAACGTATTTGTCCGTGGGTAATGCCGGAATGCTCTATGATGTGAGAAGCGGTAGAGAACCCATTGATGTTAAAAATTTTACACAGCAACAGATCGATGAAATAAATGTGCTTTTCGCCGATGCCGTTCGTCTTTTTAACTTACCCCTTGAGGGAAACACCCTACCGATTCTGTCAAAAAAGAAAGAAATATTGTCGGTGTATGTTGTGGAGAGAAAAGAAAAAATCTATCTGGTAACGGGCACAATTGATGATGCCGCGTTTTACAAAGTAGGAGCATATGTCAAAGAGCAATTGAAGGATAAGGGATGGTATGTTTTCTTCGATCCAATAAATCGCATGATATCTGTTGCTCAGAAAGATAAATCGTATGTACTCAATCAGATCCTGTCCCAAGGCCATGATCGGGATACGATGGATACTGCTGATGCCCTGTATGTCGGCGATGCGTTTGGAGGTAAATCCTCCAATGACACACCTGTTTTGAAAGTCGAAAGGCTACGGATAGGACACACTTCGGGTCCGCAAGAAACGTTGGAATTTTTACAGCAACTCCGTACGGCACTGGCAACAAGCCAAAAGGCGGAGGAAGTTCGGGTGGCGCAAGAACGTTATACGGAGATAGAAACCCGGCTCAAACTGCTGGGAATTTCTTCAGAAATTGCCTCTCACATAAAGGTAGAGTTGCGTAATGGTCAAGTCAATGAAAATAACTACTGGTTTTATTTTCGCCTTTCCCATCTTTTGCAAATGCCGGTACTGCAATCCGCTGCTTTTACGTTAGAAAAATCTATTCTCTCAACGGAACAACGACGATTATTAAATTCGATCACGCCGGTTTATGCGTGGGATGTTGATGGCACTCTGCGTTTTGATAGCAACAAAGTGCTGGAGCAGGAAAATGCTGATCAGTTCGCCGAACTTGTCTTAAGTGGTTCGAAAATAACAATTGTTTCGGCAAGATCGTTACGGGAGTTTGCTGATGGTGAAATCAGTATATATCATCAGTTACGAGAACGACTAATAGAACGAGTGAGATCGGAAGGCTGGCAAAATCCTGAAACGATAGCAGATAGATTGCTCGGTGATCTTTTTGACATGTTTCTTGCTGATGGGAAATTGCGGTTATACCCTGCTGATAGAGCATTCAGTGAAGCTGACTTAACAGTAGATAAAAATTTTATCAAACAATTTGATAAAGATGAGACGCGAGCTATTATTGCAGCATTTGAAGACGCTCGGTACATTGATGCAACAGCGAAATTATTAGGAGAAGCTGCACAGTACGGAAAACCAGGCGAACCCAAAGTTGTTATGGATCCCCTTGGTTCAAAAGCTGCGCGTACATACATAGTGGTGCGTCCGTTCGGTGATATTAATACTCCAGAATCGCTCAGGGATAAACTCGTGGCTGTACTTCAAAGAATATTGCTTGAGAAAGGGTATGATAAATCTCCAAAAGATGGAAAAAGAGGTATTCTTTTTAGAGCCACTAGCGGCCCTGCAAGAGGAATCTTTTCGTTTATAGTTGAACGAGATGGAAGCCTTGTTTGGAAAGACCGTTTTCTTCCTGCTCTTATCAATGAAGGTTATCAAAGGATTACGTTTATTGGAAATGAATTGTATGCGGGCAATGATCGCAGTATATTAGATGCGATGGTCACAATGCGGCGTGAGCAGTCCGAAAAAAGGCAATTAACTGTTATAGCTGTCGATAAAGATCTCAGCAAAGCTCAAGCCCGCCAGTTAAGCAGGGATGCGGTTGTCGTTGGAAAAGGAACCGAGGGGACAAGAGAATATCTTGAAAAAATAATTACAACCACGCGGGCGCTTTTTGCTTCTCGCAATCGGTCGACGGGAGTTCGCCCTGATCAGGCTAAGAACTATAAGGGATCAGCGGCTTTACCCGCGAGTATCGATAATATAGTGAAGCCAGGTCTAGTCCAAGGCATGAGCTACTCCGAGATTGCAGGAGCAGTGGCGAAAGCGGAACAATGGGTATCATATGCACCATGGTTTTTCCTGCGTCATGACAAAGGTAACCGGCTCGCGGCGGGGAAGATTACCGTGACCAAAATGATGCCATTTTTGGTCCCGGCAGTCACAGCGGTTGTATCGATACTTCTTCTACACAGTGTAGGTATAGGTCTACTTGCTGTAGGCATAACCAGCCTTATAGCAATTCCTATAAGTTTTTTTGGCGGCCGCTGGATACATCAGCGGTTGGATACAAGGAATATTCCTGGAAGTATAAGAAACAATTTGATGTCGGTGCTGGAAGATAAAAGTTTTAGGAATGTACATCATTTAATATTAGAAAGTGATGGGATATTGCTCGATACCGATTCTCTCGGTATTCAAAACCGCGATCAGCTCTTAGAAGAGTCGCCGGTTGATTTCCTTGTCCCGGGTATTTTAGAGTTTATCAAAGCGGCTAAAGCCAGAAATATCCGTATAAGTATCGTAACATCTTCAGATGAGTCAAGACTAACAATTCTCAAGAAGCTAGCATTAACTGATTATTTTAATGACATTTATATCGAACGAAACGCCGAAAATAAACTCGCACGCATTAGATCCTTATATACAGCAAGCTCGCATAAGAATGGCGATGTTGCTTATATAGATTATTCCGCCGATATTATTCGGACACTCAAAGATGAACTAGGAGCAAAGGCGGTATTAATAGGAATACCGGATAGCAATGCCGGTGCCGCAGATATGATGGGGCAAGCGAACTTTATTATAGCTCCGATGGAGTTCAATCAGCAGGAAGGCCCAGAAAAAGTATTGACAGAGGAAGCGCAGCGATACGGGATACGAAACGCCGGCAGAGTACCTTTTTTTCTCAGCGAAGATTTTTTGCGTACTTTCCATATTTCTCGGAGCATTGAGGAATCTCTCAGCCGGGGTGAAAACCACTTTATAGCTATCGGCGGCCCCCAGGGAACGGGGAAGACAACCTTTGCGGCAGCTCTGTCTCAGAAGATAAAATATACACAGATTTACGTATCCGCTGATCGCTTTGTTTTCTCGCGAAATATATCGCAGGGAAGAGACCGCAGAGATGCTTCCAGGCCTTTCCCGTACAGGCACCAGGACCAGGTCATGTTGGGTGAAGCCATCGACAACCTCAAGAACAAAAAAGAGGCGATAATGCCATTTTGGAACATGGCCACCGGCCAGCGATTTTATATCGATGAAGGAAAGCTGGCGTCTTACCGGAGCAAAAAGACCGTTCTTGAGTTACCGGGATACGCGCTTGTTGAGGCGGACCGCGGTGACGAGATTTTCAAGGAGTTGCCTTTAATCACCCCTGCAAGTAAACTCTATGTGGATAGGAATACCGGCGAAGTTCTCGAAGGCATCCCTCCACAGCGGGGAGTTTTGTTCATCCTCGATGATTGCTATATCGCAGGTGCGCCCCGGAATTCGTGGAATCTGTTTGACTATTTCATTTTCGTATGGAGCTCGAGAGAAGGCCGCTTATCGGCTAACTATCGGGCATGGAAAGCTGGTGAAAGGCACGCCGGAGACCCCTGGGAAGTGTTCCGGGACAGAATTGTCAATGATATTTTTCGCAACAGAGATGCTGCGGCCATAACGGGTTTAAGGTCTGCTTCAGCGGTAGTATTAAGTGGTATTGAAACCGATGTAGTGCCGTCTGAAGAGGTAGTTAATAATGCCCTGTCTCGCAAAAGCATGACGACTACGGTTGACGGTGATAAAAATGCCGAACTTCGGGGACTCATGCATACAGCGCTCTGGGGCAAAGAGAGTGAACAGACACAAGCGCGCGCGAGCATCAATGAGATGGCAAAAGAAATGGGCATAGTTCCATCTTCGCTGTTTGATATATATCAAAGGATCGCCTCAGGTGAGATTACGAATGTAACGGTGCCTGCGATTAACGTGCGCACGGACACCCTTACTCTGATGCGGCGGATATTCCGGCAGATGAACGAGCACAAGATTGGTGCAGTGGCCCTGGAATTGGGTTTAAGCGAAAAAGTATATACGGCTCAATCGCTGGATATATATAGGATGTATGCATATACGGCCGCGATGATGGAAGGCTACACCGGTCCTATTTATTTGCTGGCCGACCATTACAAAATGGATCCCAGTTTGTATGTTAAGTCGGCCCCCGAGGCACGAGTAACGATACAAAAAGCAATTTTAGAAGCTCTTGCCAGCGGGCTTTTCAGTGTCGATTTGGATCAATCTTTTCTCGTGGCATTGCCAAAGGGAGAGATCCCTGAGGCTGTTGAAGATGCGGAAGGTGAGATTGCGCTGGCAGTTCCCGTGCAGCAGCAAAGAGAACAGGAGCGGCAACTTCGCGGGATGGCAGAGAGAGCATTTGGCGCATGGACAGCGGCCCTGGGACAGCAAACGATTGACCGGATCAAAACAAACGTTAAGAACGTTTTGGTAGAGTATGCCAATAATGGTTTTTACGATACGATTCTCAAAGGAATTGAAGAGAAGCTTGAGACAGCTGAAGACGAAAAGAGAGCAGATTTAGAGCGATTACAGGCAAAGATTAAAAATTTTGTCGGCCAGATAAAGACTGAGACGAAGCTTGACCAGCTGGTCAAAGAGATATTGATACAACAGGTTATTAATGCGCAAGAGTCAGCGATAAACACAATAGTAATTCGCGGCAGTGAGCCTGACGCAATGACTGTGGCGCTGGGCGGAGAGATTGGAGAAGTTGGAGGAAAGAATAGTGAGCCGGGCGAGTTTGCGGCATATATCGAGTTATATAATGCGATGTTAGAAACGATGTCAGGGAAGATTCGAGAGAATGCCGAAGTGGACATATATGACATTGTTGGCGACCGTGGTTTCTGGTCGGATGCTGTTCTAGATAGAATGAAATCCGGGAGCGATGAAAAGGTGGCAGGATTAAGCAAGGTAGCGATTCAGACAGGGACGGCGCATGGTGTCGGAGGGGACATCGATTTCATTACGATGAGAACGCTTGCTGGCTTAGCGAAAAGGTACGGGCTGGTTGTTGTGCAGCACGGTGCATCAAAGGTTCCCGTTGAACAATATGGACAAATACGTGATAACGGAGCGGGAGAAGTACATCTAGGGACATATTATATGGAAATAGTGATCAACTATTTAGCGATGCAGCCGAAAGGGTCACCTGCGTATGCGATATATGATCGTTTGGTAAGAGCAGCGCTTAAGGCGAGGTTCGGGGAATCGGTGTCCGCGTTGAATGATCCCGCCCGCCAATCATGGGTGAAGAAGCTCAAAACAGCCGATTTTAAGCCCGGGCTGGCAGCAGAGCAGCGGAACATATTTGAGTTGTCTGAAGACCACCATACGGCGATTGGAGATGCATTCGAAGCAGTCATCGCGGCAACGTTGAGGAATCTCGGTGCGCACAATACGCAGCGGTACACGGTTCCCGGTGAAAACACGCAAGAAAGAACCATCAGGAATTTGAAGTATGTTGCCGCACATATGAGAACCCAAATATACCAGATGTTAGCCGATCACCATGAGGGCCATCTGGGAGGTCCTCTGTCCAGTGTAGATATGATGGTCGCACTCTATTTTGGTGGAATACTGCGGTACGATCCGCGTAATCCCGAGAATCCCAATCGCGACTGGGTATCCATTCGTGGGTTTATGACAACTCTCATTTATCCGTTACTCGCGTTGGTCGGGTTTTATGATAAATCATTGCTTCATCAATATCGAGTTTTCGGTGGATTGTCAGGCCATACTGAGAAAGAAAAGACGCCCGGGGTTGATCTTTCTCCTGCTGGCCAGCTCGGCGAATCTTTTACAGAAATGGTCGGAGCTGCTCATGCCGCAAAAATCATGGGAACTCATGAGCGATACTTTGATTTTCTGGGCGATGGAGAGGCTCAGGAAGGCATTGTGCATCAGGCGCTTGCCCTGGCAGCGAAATGGAAATTAGATAATCTGATAGTTATCATGGACGAAAATGGAAAGCAGCTTCTTAACCCGATCAGTGAAACCGATGCTCCTCGAAACGCACAATGGTGGATAACCATGGGATACAATGTTGTTGAGGTAGCCAATGGCAATGATATCAAACAGGATCTCGCAGCACTTCAAAGGGCTTCAACCTTTCATAATGGCAAGCCTACGGTTGTTCTTTCTCATACGATAAAAGGCAGTGGTATACCTGGTAATCCAGAAAAACAAGATAAGACGTTCCATCATTTCAGGGGAACTCCACCGCCGGAATGGAAAGAGGCATGGGAGCAGGTAAAAAGGGAACTGGGTCTCACCGATGAAGATATGCAAAAATTTATCGATAAGGCCGTTGAACAGGCTCGTCCTGTAGAACCTTCATCAAACCCGGCAGTATTTACTGAAATTCCTCCTCTTACGCCGCCGGCGACTCTTGATGAAAAGGCAAAAGGACCGAAGATAATGCTGTCCGGATTGAAAATATATTTTGAAATGCTGCAAAATCTTAAGAAAACACTTCCCATTAATATAAATACACTTGCGGCCGACATGGACTATGGTGTCCCGGCTTCTTTGTTGCGGGAACTGGGATCTTATGATAATGGAGGAATCCGGGAGGCCGGCGTGGCAACTGCGGCTGCAGGCATGGCCAAAAGGGATCCGTCGTCACGGGTCGTAACCCTGATTACTGAACAGTTCATGTTCAATGCTGCAAATTCTTTGTTTAATGCAACGCTCGGACGTGCACCAGTGATCTTTATCGGTAGTAATGCGGGAATTTCAGGGGCGACCGACGGTCCTACTCATCAACCCGCCAGCCAGATTGCAATGCTGTCGCATATGTACGGTCTCAAGGTTCTTGAGCCGAGTGATATCTATGAGTTATTCCAAGCGTTAAACTTCGCAATGAATTACCGGGAAGGACCGGTGTACATTCGGCTCAGCAAAGCTCCCGCTGAAAACTCTCTAGGGCCTACCATTGCTCAAGCCACGGAACTTCTCAAAGGTTTTGGCGCTGAAGGTCAGGATGGTGCGGCAGCTGGCAACAAGGATGAGTTCGAATTAGTTGCCCAAGAAATTGCAAATACTCAGCCGCGGCCGGGAATTGTCCCAGGCAGAGGATATAATGTCGTTTTTGACGGGAAAGACGCTTCTCATAAAACCAATGCGGTGGTTGTTGCAAGTGGTTTTCTTACTGCCAGTGCAATAGTTGCCGCGCGGAAATTGGTGGGCGAAGGAGTAGGAATACGGGTAATTAATGTGACCGACATCAATTCTTTGGATAAAGGCTTTGCGCAATTACTGGGCAAAAATGCACGTGTCTTAACAGCGTTTAACGGACTACCTACTGTAATGTCCGAGAAAGTTGCGCTGGCAGCAGCACAAAACAATAAGAAAATTTCCATAATGGAAGAGATCGGTTTTTCAGAAGGTGATACTGGTTCGGTTGAGGAACTGGCTGTAAAATACCGCATGAACCCTAGTAGTTTGGTAATAGCATTGCGAGCAATGGTAAGGAAGAATAAAGCTGGTGGTGCGAATATTTCAAGAACTGTTGAAGATGCTCTCCGAACAAGCACGGGATCACGGGCTGTGGCAGTTGGAGCAGCGCGCGTTGGCGAAGTTGCTGGTGTGTTGACTCCCAATGAGCAATGGGCCCGTTCATATCCAGCGATAAGTGGTAAGGCTCTTCTTCGTATGGTGCCTTCAGTGACCCATCAAGTTCTTGAAGAAGCATCCACATTGATGCATCAGCAGGGAATGAAGGTGATGGTGTCAGTATTGGATAGAGAATATAAAAAAACAGGGCGATACGTTGCCAGTATTACAGCTATATACGAGGGCAGGCCGATCGTGCTTGATGTAAGAGAGCATGTGATGACAAGTGGTCCGGGCAAAGACGTGGTAGTATTAACGTTGACACCACAGGAAACAATTGCCGGCACGTGGGACGAGTGGGATGCATTTGAAGCAGAAGCATTTTATGAGCTCGGCCGGGAGATGACTCAAGGTGGGAAGATCGGATTAAAAGTCAAACCATGGATAATTGAGTTGGGCGGATTAAAAGCCATCGATGAAAATGCTGTTGAACGAATGAATCGGCTGCCGGCAGTGGTGTTGGGCGCGAAAACAGCGCAATCGTATGAAGTTCTTGCGGAAAGATACCAGACTAAAATGACGCCTGATTCACAGCGAGAGGCAATTAGTGAATCTGCAATGATGAATGGAAAAGCGACGGTCATGCAGGTTGAGCAGTCGAAAGTGATTGATATTGCAGGCCTGGCAAAGGCCGTAAGATCCCGGGGAGGGTTGCTACAATTAAAAAAACCTTCCTTACGGATAAACTACAATGGTACGATTGTGTTAAATCCCGGTCTCAAACAGACATTAAAAGAAGTTGCCGGTTTGAACGTATCGATTGAAGTACCTGCGGGCATACCCGCAGCCCTTTTTGTAAATAGTTTATTTAATAATATCTTAGACGTAAACAGAACGGGCATCGGGCTGAGTTTTAATGGTAAGCATGTGAACTTAGCAGTGCTTGAAGCCATTGCAAAGAAGATTGCAGATGAAGGCAGGATATCGCCGTGGCGGTTGATATTGGTTGATGTGCAGGATGATCGGGAAGCAGCATTAGTGAGACAGATAAGTGAAGCATACGGTGTGACCGGCATGCGGCCCAAATATATAGCGCGCGGAGAAAAACGGACGTATCCTGAAGGATCGGCAGTTGAGGTAGGCATTAAGCTTGGAGAAGGCAATGCAACCACAGAGACGTTGGCTCAGGTGATGAGGTCACCTGCAGTTAATGTTGTAGTGGTGGACCTCAATACAGATAAAGAAACATTGCCTGCGATGGGTGAACAGGGAATAGGTTTGGACTTATGGAAAATATTGGACGAATTCGCTAAATTCGTTACAGTCAATCAACCGATGACCAAAGAATGGTCACAAAACCAAGGAGAACGAATTTCGGAAATGACCCTTGAAAATATGGGTCGCGTTCAGGCATTAACTGAAGATGACTTGAGCTCCATGGCGATGGCCCTCATTAGAGCCCTGAGGAATGAAGATGCTGAGGATTATAATGCCCTTTACACTCAGTTGATAACAGCAACCGGGCAGATGAGACTTGATGAAGGACAGCGTGCGATACTCATCGCTGAAGCTGCCGATATCGTAAAAACGATCAAAAGATCTGAAAATCCTGACATCCGCAGTGCGATGATGATCGGATTTGTAAAAGGTCTAGTGGGTCAAACACTGTCACATCGGTTACTTGCCGGCATTAAGGTTTCACAGTCAGAAACGGAGAATCTTTCCGCTGACGATATGACATGGCTTTCTCAATTCCTTGCGAAATTTTCATTAAGCGAAGGGACGGAAGAACCATTACGCATTCAGCTGATGCGGGCGCGGATCGGTACGCAACCAGTTGACGCAAACCTGATGCAAAAGCTAACTCGTGAGCTAGAAGATGGTGACCATATTACAAAAGCCAGTCAGGGCGATATTCATGCTCAAATACAATTATATGAAGTATTCATGATAGCTTCAGATATTAAGGATCTTAACCTAACCAGACAAAAAGAATTAAGAGCCAACGCTAAAACATTGCAATCGAATGCAGCAAATATTCTCAGAAATTCTAGAGGGAACCTGTCACCGGCAGAGTTGTTGCTTCTGGAATTTTTGTCCAACCAGGCAAGGCAAGCAAAACAGGTGTCTCAACTGATGAAAAACCGGATTGCAGCGCTTCTGCTACAAAAGGATACGAATCCCGAGATGATGGCGGTGGCAATGGAGTTATATCTTGAGATACTCAAAGCAGATTTAGGCAAGGGTACACTTATGGATGATATGGGTCAGGCATTAGACAATGCCCCAAAATTAACCGAGGCCTTGCTGTCTGCCGCATAAGAGGTAATAAAGATGTGGAATGCATTTTCGGTCGCATTTTTTCAGAAATACAAAATTCACATATTTTTCACATCTTTTATATTGATTTTACTGAAGCGGATGCAGTATAATAATCATGTAAAATGAGCTTATAAAATAGCGTATTTTGAACGAGAACAAATGGACTTTTCATCGAGTATTTGTCTATTTGTTCACGATGGAAATAGGTATCGCTGTTTTCCGCGGTGCATATATTTTTGGTCATGATTTTGGTATTGCTTTGGCGAAGTCACCTTCCGATGAGCGCTATCATTCATTAACTGTTGGTGTTGGCTGACCTGACTTCCTTATGGATGCCGGGATATTTTCTTTTTGAACAATAATTGGGGGAGCGTATTATGCTTAACAAGTTAGTAGCCGTATTGACTACGTTGTGTTTCATTTTTTCTTCCATACTCACACAGCCACTTCGTGCGATATCTATGGCCGGCCCCGGACCGGTTCTGCCAGCGGTGTTGCAGGAAGACCCGTTTATCCCATCAAATTGCGGTGCTATAACCGAAGAGAAATATTTCGGCAGCAAGCAGGTAGTAATTAATATCCAGGATTTGCACTGCCATACTGAAGTGCAAATGAATATCAGTAAGATCATTGAAAATCTCGATAAAAAGTACCACCTGGACAATATTTTTGTCGAAGGCGGTTATGGGACTGTCGATACTTCTCCCTTGTGTAAGATCGACGACAAGAAGATGCAACGCACGATTGTTCAGGGACTCATGGAGCAAGGTAAACTCACCGGTACGGAATACTATTCGGTGACCGCCAACCGGCCTTATTTTCTCAAAGGTATTGAAGACCCTGAGCTTCATAAAAGTAATATCGTTAGGTTGGGACAGATCATTGATAGAAAAGAACGATTTGAAGAGAACTTGCGACAGCTATCAAACGATCTTGAGCGGATGAAGGCAAAATATTTTGAGTCTAAAAACAGGCGATTTGAAGACGTCGTGGAGAAATATCACACCGGCGAGATTGATGCTGCCCGTTATTATTTGCTTCTCGATAAATATGTCAGAACAATCCACGGCGATCCCGCCAGCTACAATGCCGTTTCGTCTGTAGATATGCATGACTACCCCACCATTACCAGCTACCTGGCAGTATTGTCTCATGCAAAGCGGCTTAACTATAGCCGGATAGGCCGCGATTTATCTCGATTCATCGCCGTTCTCAAATCACGGATTTCCTACAAAGAATATGCGGAGCTTATCACAAAATCCAATAATTTTACTGATACCGACGTCCTTTTTGCTTCGCTTTCACGGATTGCCCGTGTTTATTCGCTTCCGGTATCTTCCGATCTCAGGGAAATGTTTATATACACCGAAAAGAAACAAAGCGTCAACCCGTTGAAACTGATTGCTGAGGAACGTAAATTGGTTGCTGCAATTCGTGTCAGTCTTTCCAGCAACGTCAGCGAGCTTGAAGTATCTTTTCTGACCGACTTCTACATCTATTTCAAAGACTATCTTCTCAACAAACTGTCAGTTGAGGATTACGCTTATTTTTGCGAGAAATTTGACACATTTAAACTTGTATGGGGAAAATATGCAAACAAAAATCATGTTCTGGATCTTGCTGCCGATTTTCCGCTCCTGGATAAGTTTTACCAGGTCAATATGCAAAGAAACGATACATTCGTCAAAAAAATATTTCCTTCTCTCATCCCGGTGAATGATTCTGCCAGGAATCTTCAATCCCCCGCAGTCGCCGATGAACGCGCGGCGATTGTTGATACGCTTAACAATGGTGGACAGCCTATTGTCATTGTCGCTGGCGGGTTTCACACGGAAGGTCTCAAAAAACTGCTTGAACAACGAAGAATATCGTATATGACCATTATGCCGATGGTGACACAAGATACTCATCTCTCAGACAAAACCTACAGCGAATTTGCTATGGAGCAGGCAAAGATCCTTGCCAATGCCCTTCATCTTGGTTTTGCACTTCAATTACAAAATCCTGAGCTTATCAAGCTTGAGATTGAGGCAGTACAAAGGCAGTTCATGGAAAACAATAATCAACCATTTGATCGGGCAACATTTAGTAAACTTATAAAAGCTTTGTACGATTCGACTGGTTACATGGCCCAGCTCTCAAGTTTTAATGATACGACAAGAGAAAAAACGGCGGTACTAACGGTCAATGGAGCAAAATATGTTTTTACTAGTACAGACCACGGGCCGATAGGTGTTACCTATGATTTTTCCCAAAGGGTTCTCAAAAGCGTACACGAAAGCATCACGATTACTCTTGGTGAACTTTATCGGACGCTGAAAATCGAGTCCGAAGCGGCTCAAGATGTCCTTGCTCCGGTATCGCTGTCGCTTGATATGTACAACCTGCTTAAAAAGATGATGCAGTTTGCTGAAGAACACAATATTGATATGTCGGACGTGGGGAACAGTTTTTTCTCTCAAACAGCGAATAATTCTGATGTTGCTCAAACGCTGGATGGTCTTAAGACCGAAGATTTGCCTGAGTGGGCCAGGCCGATCTTCGCCGACCATGAAGCAAGAGTGGTGGCCGTTCAGCGCTCTCAGCTCTTGAAGATACTTTTTGCCGCTGATTTCCTTAACATTACCCTTTTAGCCGTACCGACTAAACCCTCTCCGGTATCCACACAAAAGGTATCAGAGCTCCGCGACCTGATTCATCGGGCGATGTTTGGCAGCGAGACCGAGCAGACGCAAGCCCGTGCACAAATCGAAGAGATGGCGCAAAGTTCCGGATTGGTGCTGGCGTCGACGTATGATATATACCAACGGATAGCTTCCGGAGAGATCAAAGAGTTCCGGATTGGTGCTGGCATCGACGTATGATATATACCAACGGATAGCTTCCGGAGAGATCAAAGACATGACAGTCCCGGCGATCAATGTGCGGACGGGCACGTTGCCGATCATGCGGCGAGTGTTCCGGCAGGCGAAACAAAACAAAATCGGGGTAGTGATACTTGAGCTTGCGTTAGGGGAGTCAGCGTACACAGGGCAGACCCCGGAAGAATATAAATTGTCAGCCTATGTAGCGGCGATGATGGAAGGATACACGGGCAATATTTATTTACAGGCCGATCATTATCAGATAAAACCAGAACCATATCTGGCGTCACCGAGCCAATCGCGGGCGAAGATACAGCAGGCTATCGTAGCGGCACTCAAAGGCGGGCAGCGTTCCATCGATCTAGATGAATCGTTTCTTGTGGCATTGCCTGAAGAAAATTTCCGTGAGCAGGTTGCTGATGCGGAAGAAGAGGCTGCGCCGACGGTTTCGGTACAGCAGCAACGAGAACAGGAACGGCAGTTGCGAAAAATGGCAGAGAAAGCTTATGGTAAATGGAAAAATGAGCTGGGTCAGCAAACGATTGACAGGATCAAAGAAAAAGTGAAGAAGGTCCTGGTCGAGTATGCCGCAAACGGTTTTTACAAAAAGAATATTCAGGCAATAGATGAGAAGCTAACCGCAGCACCCGGTGACAAGGGTTTACTGCAATTGAAGACTATGATGGAAAATTTTGTTCAACAGATTGGGTCGGCGACATCGCTTGATGC
>JBELAT010000024.1:0-17253 GCA_049508565.1 Endomicrobiales bacterium
AGTAGTTTTTCCTGACACTTTTTTAATTAATGATGCTGCGTCAGAAAAACTGATCAGTTTTTCCGAAGACTCGTCCCACACGGCAAGATTTACTGATCTCATCATTTGTGAAAACGTAAGTGGCACTACTTCATGTAATTGAGGTATTTCTTTATAACAGCGGTCAAGATTATAATTTGGAATTCTAAAATTCAGGTGATGAATGTAATGATACCCGATGTTCGCGGTAAACCAGCGCAAGATGTCCGGAAAATCGCAAAACGAACTTCCTTTCACCGCTGCCTGAAATCTATCCCATTGATCATCATGTGCCCAATAAACTCCTTCAAAGTTATGATTGACATAAAAGATCCACATGCCAAAAGCGAACGCAGGAAATACAATAGGCAGCTCAACAACCGCAAACTGCTTAATACCTACAGTAAAATGAGCCGCAACGATTATCAAGGCTAACATGATATCAGTAAATATAATGCTCCATAAAGTCTTGATGCGGGTTTTTGCCGATGGAAATCGCTGCAAAACAATAAATTTTAGCACAGGAATTATAAAAAAAAGAACGAATGGGTTTCGAAATATACGGTATACCATTCTCATCCACATACTTGACGCATTATATTCACTAACGGTCATGGTCCAGACGTCCCCGTCGCCGCGCTTCTCAAGGTTTGCGACAGTAGCATGATGGATAACATGTCCTTGCCTGAAATCAAAAAAAGACGTGTATGTTAATATACCGCAGACGTGTCCTATAATAAAACAAGCCAAAGGCGACCGGCGCCAATAAGATTTGTGAGAACAGTCGTGCATAATCAAAAAGACCCGTACCATAAAAAGACTGGCAAGAGGCGCCATTAAAAGTATGATCCAATAACTATATCCGTGATTTTTGACATAAAACATAAACAGTACAATGATTAAATAAGGAATAATTGTATTTATCAGCTGTTTAACAGATGTATAAATATCAGCCCCTTCGTATAAATTTAATTTTTGAACCCATTCGCCTTTTTGCATAAAAACCCTCAGGCACTTAAAATGCGCAAGCTCAATAACTATTTATTATTTTATAAAATACCGAAAATATTTTTCAAGACTTATATAAGAATTTATATCAGAACTTGAATTGAAAATAGAGAAGTTACTACAATATAAGTGGAAGGAAATTATAGTGTTGTGGAATAAGGTCAGTAGTGAGGCTACGCATGGAAGTGGCAACTACTCATAATGTACATTCGCATCAATATACATCTTTTATTTAAAACCTTGCGCAGAATCACTTCCGCCTTTAAAAGGCTCATACTCCGTGCCGGTTTAATTGCTACTGTTCGGATTTAGTTCGCGATCTAATAATGGACAGAGCTTGGGAGAGTACGAGCTTGTCAGATATGTCTTTATCACGGAGAGTCTGTTTGGTTTTCAGAAGATCTTCTAGATTTACTGTTTTTACAGGGATTCCTTCAAGATCAATTACTTCTCTATACTCTTTCAACGATTCGTAGGACTCTCCGGCAGCATTAAACATAATATCAACGACAATCTCATCAGCCAATCGAATCGTGTCTCCTTGAGTAAACCAAGCCAAATCAATATCCTTAGCGGCTTTGTCAGGCAGTATTAGGAGCGCCTCTATAAGTTTCTCACCTGTTTCTTTCTCATGAGGAACCAACAGATCAATAGCTGTTGTGGTACGATACAATCCATGCGTGTACAGGGAGTACCCGCCTATAAGCAAATAATCAACATTTTTTTCGTTGAGTGATTTGATCAGGTTCTTGAGATCCTGTAAAGTGGCTGGTCGGGAGGTTGCTTCTGTTATTTTGTGTTCCGCCGGACAACTTCTTTAATACAATGTGTTTCCCAGTGGTCATTGGCTTGTTTATGGGTTTTAAAATGATAAACGCCTTTAGGGATCAGTGCACTGCGGCTGCCCATCATGCGTTGAGTCTCATCGTTAAAAAGAGCACCAATGCGCAGCTTATCTGCAGATGCGTGAAAATCTATAGAGGGTTCTGTCCGCTTACCAGTTTTTTTCATATTATTTTTTATATTGTAGCACAAAAATGCACATCAAATCGGGATAAGTGCGTAAAAATGAAACTATTACTGTTATCAAAAAAAGTGTCCACAAATCATTGCAAACAATGCACAATTGTGTTAGTCATTGTTTGATGTGGCACAATGAAGCTCACTTCTTGCTCGCATATATAGGGTTCCATACGATGTCATACAGACCGGTGCAGATCACGTTTTGATCATTGATAATCTTTTGTGATTAAAGCGAAAATGACAGGGCATGGAGAAGAACATTATCTATCCGCTATCTGATGAGCTATATCATGACAAGCATTTTTTAGGTTATTTGCAAACGTTGCCTCCTGTCCATACGATACAAGTATTTCGCCAGTTCGAACGTCGACAACATTAGCCGTAATTGTATAGGTATCTTCAATTTTCGACAGTGTACCCACAACCATTTCTTGTACGTTAAGTATTTTGCCTAAATTTACCGCATCTTCAGGAGTGGTAATTTCAGACAGGTCAAATGTTGTGTATGAAAGCATCTTGTCCATAGTCGCCTTATCAACAACAGTATAAATTTTTAGATTTATCAATTCAGATCTAAGAGAGTCGGAAACGATCTGTTCTTCTTCCTGGGTAACATTACTCCCTGCAAACCAGCCAACGGCGATAGTGACACGTGTCGTGTTCGAACTAACTTCAACCGCAGAACGTGGCACAGTGACCGCTGGTTGGGCCGGTATAATTTTTGGGGTGGACATTGTATTTTCCGTCGGCACATTGACCGCTGGTTGGGGTGGCATAATTTGGGGGGTGGTCACTGGTTTTTCCATTGGCACAGTGACCATTGGTCGGGCCGGTATAATTTTTGGGGTAGTCACCCGCTCTTCCATTGCTTGATATGGTGAAGTGTCGTTTGTTTTTGACTGCTGGTGCCTGAACTTGTAGGATAAACCCAGCTGCATTGTGTCCATGCCCTGCAGTTCCTGGGGTGCAAACGTATAAGAAAAATCAAATCCGAAATCTTTATAAATGATGCCAAAACCCGATGATGGCCAGATATAACTATTTTGGTCCAATACCCCTCCTCTCAATGCAAAAAACTGGTTTAACAGGTATTCAACACCGGCTCCATACGAGCTTAAGGTCTCGCTTTGCAGTACATCCTGTTTTGAAACAGAGCACAGCAGGTTCTTCTCAGGCAGAAATGCATATGAAACTCCGTATCGCATGAGTGTTGGTTGGGATTCGCTTTCATTTGATTGGGCAAACGTAAGATCGTTTCCCACGTTAGCAAGAACAACACCTGCTGAAAACCTGTCTTCTTTATAAAGGGTTCCGATAGTGACATTCAGGGCATCATTGGTATTATATCCGCCCACAGCCATGTTCACTTCACCGACACATAATCCTACTGACAGTGATTCCTCTATAGCATACGCAAAACCGACGGTTGCCAGCACGTTCTGATTATTAATTGATGGCAGTTGCTGACCGGTATTATTGTAAGCGGAAACGGTCGAATTTTCAGAAATAACATGTGCCCCGAACGCGCATCCCCGCAAAGGATAGACAAAGGACAGATTAGAAGTGTTGATATCCTGAGTCACGTTCTGACTGTTAAGTCCCAGCTGAGGATTCTCAGCACATGCTGCTGCAGCCGGGTTCCAGTACCACGCGGATGAGTCATATGCATTTGACACAACAGATTCACCCATGGCCTCAGCCCGCGGCCCGCGCCCTTCTAACAGAAATTGAGCCGTCGGCAGATCAGCTTCTGCTATGAAAGGAAGTGATGACAGTACAAAAAACGTGATGAGGAATCCGGTATTTTTCATTTGAGAACCATTATTTCAAATATCTTCTTGTTACCGTTTTCATCTTTTGCATGAACAATATATACGCCGGATGCCATATGCTCGCCACTATCTGTTGTTCCGTCCCAGGCGGGCACATTGCCGCTCGGATCAGCATCCAGTTTCTTTAACACGCTGCCGGAAGTAGAAATGATGTAAATAGCTGCATAGGGAGAGAATTTTGCAAAATAGAGTTTCTCACCAGCAGAGAATCGAACAGGCGAGGGAAAGCAATACGCATTGTTAATAGTGGCAGATTGTTGCGAAGTTCCGAGTTCTACAACTGCAAATAAGCTCAAGTGGTTTGTCTGTGCCGTTATTTTATTCAGTCCGGGATAAACCATTGATTGCAGAGGGATCCATTGTGAGGAACCGGTATCAAATCTCGCAATGACAAGATCGTTAACGTTCATACCAGAAATATCGTGTGCACTATAGAAGAGTGTAATCGTAATATATTTTAACGGCTGGAGCGCCGGGTTATCGGTTATATCTATACCGATAGCCGTGGCCTTTATTGCAGGCTGTGATAACACTGCCGGCACTGAGGTTGTTGAAACTGTCAAAACAACATTGGTAGAAAACGAGCCTGCAGGTATGAAAACTTCATTACTGCCGTTTGAAGATGTCACTATGACGGTGGTATCAACAGAGTTGTTGACGTTCGCTATGACAGTGCCTAAGCCCGTGGGAATGGTCCCCGTCTGTGCAACAAGAGAAAAATTAACAGTGGTTGTTTGCCCGCTTGTCACACTTTCGTTTGATTGCGTCTGGGAAATGTAGCCTATTGATGATGCTGTAATGGCGTATGTACCGCTCGCAAGTATTAAAGAGTAATTTCCCAGACTGTTTGATGTTGTCTGACTTATAATCGCACTGTTTTGCGATGCAGTCACTACTACGCCAGATAAGATTATTCCGCCTAAAGTGGTTATTTTTCCAGAAATTGTTCCTGTAGAATTGATAACGATTGGTGTAAGTGAAAAATTGGCCGTGGTAATCTGGCCGGATGTCACCACGTCGCTTGGTTGCGTCACTGCAATGTATCCGGTTGACGATGCGGTTACACTGTAAGTACCCGCTACAAGCTGTAGTGAGTAGCTCCCGGAACTGTCTGCAACGCTCTGTGCTACCGCACTTCCGTTCTGCGACGCAACAATCAGTGCATCGGGCAGTGCCGTTATGCCATCTTGTTTGGTCACTTTGCCCGAAATTGTTCCGGGAACTGGCGCTAGCAAAAAATTGGCCGTGGTGATCTGTCCGGATATCACTACATCGCTTGGTTGCGTCACTGCAACGTATCCGGTTGATGATGCGGTTATACTATATGTACCCGGAGCAAGCGTCAAAGAATAGTTGCCGGAGCTGTCCGAGACACTCTGGGTTACCGGAGTACCGTTTTGCGATGCAACAATCGATGCACCGGGCAGTGCCGTTGTACCATCTTGTTTGGTCACTTTTCCCGAAATTGTTCCGGGAACTGGCGCAAGCGCAAAATTGGCTATGGTGATCTGGCCGGATATCACTGCGTCACTTGGTTGCGTCACGGCAACGTATCCGGTTGACGATGCGGTTATACTATACGTACCCGGAGCAAGCGTCAGAGAATAGTTGCCGGAACCGTCTGCGACGCTCTGGGTTGCCGGAGTACCGTTTTGCGAAGCAACAACCGATGCACCGGGCAATGCAGTTGTACCATCCTGTTTGGTTACTTTACCTGCAACTGTCCCGGTAGCTTGCACAAGCAAAAAATTGAGCGGGGTGGTCACACTGGATGTTACTACCGCGGGTAGTGTCTGGGTAACGTATCCTGTTGATGATGCCGTTACATTGTAAGCTCCCGTGGCAATAAGTATTGAATAGTTGCCGGCACTGTCTGAAACGGTCTGTGCTACCGCGGTGCTGTTCTGGAGTGCAACCAGCACTGCACCGGGAACGGCCGTTATGCCATCTTGTTTGGTCACTTTACCAGCAATGGTACCCGAGTCACCATACACGCAACTCACAGACACTGCGCAGAAAATAATGCTTAATAATAGTTCCTTCATTGTAGTCATAGTGCAGGGTTTCATTGTCTTCCCGCCCTCTCAGAGCGACACGAATGTGTGCGACCGGGTTAATCTCTATTTCTGTATTTTATACTCGAAAACTCTGATTCATCCATACAATTATTTTAATTAAGACATAGCCTGTAAAACATCTACACATGTCTTTAAACACTCCACGAAACAGATGTCATTACTTTGTTTCATCGTTTCATCTTAATGCTTTGTCGAATGCGTCTATAGTAGATTCAACGTCTTTTTCTGAATGGCTAAACGACATGAAATTCGCCTCAAACTGGGACGGCGGCATATAAAACCCTTTTTCCAGCATGCGACTAAAAAATCTCGAGTATGCAGGGAGCTCTGACGCCAGGGCGCTGGTAAAATCTCTCACCTTGTTTTTAGAAAAGAAAACGGTAAACAGGGAACCGGCCCTGTTGACAGTTACATTCATCCTTCTTCTTCTCCGGCACATTTTCTCTATGCCAGAGCACAGATGATTGGCCTTCTCATTGAGTAGGTTGTAGTCGCTTTTTGATAATATTTTTAAGGTCGCTATCCCGGCCTGAACGGATAGAGGGTTACCCGAAAGCGTCCCTGCCTGGTACACCGGTCCGGCAGGAGAAACCTGTTCCATAAGCTCCTGTTTTCCACCATACGCGCCCATCGGCAACCCTCCGCCGATTATCTTGCCCAGACACGTGATGTCAGGTTCGATACCGAAGAGTTTTTGCGCTCCGCCGAAATTGAAACGAAACCCGGTTATCACCTCATCAAATATCAGCATAACGCTGTACCGGCTGGTAATGCGTCTCAGCTTCTCAAGAAAACCATGTTCCGCGGGTACGACACCCATGTTAGCACCCACAGGTTCGACTATCACGCATGCTATGTTCCGGTGATCTTTTCGTATCACCCGTTCAACATATGCGGCGTCATTGTACGGACAGACTATCGTATCCCCGGCAATTGATAGCGGCACTCCTTGGCTGTCCGGCACGCAGTGGGTTGCAGCACCGGATCCCGCCTTAACAAGAAGACCGTCACTATGACCGTGATAACAACCCGCGAACTTAATGACCTTTGATCTGCCAGTCGCCCCGCGACATACACGCACAGCGCTCATGGCAGCCTCTGTTCCGGAACTCACCAGCCGCAGTTTTTCAATTGAAGGGAATGCTTTCATAATCAGTGATGCCAACTCAGTCTCTCCCCTCGTTGGAGCCCCGAAACTGGTGCCGAGACTTGCCGATTTCTTGATAGCTTCAATGACTTCTGGCCGGGCATGGCCAACAATAAGCGCTCCCCAGCTCATCACGTAATCAACGAAACAATTGCCATCTTCATCGTATATTCTGCTTCCTTTTCCTTTTTTGATGAAGAGCGGTTTGCCGCCGACGCTCGAAAAGGCGCGTACCGGGCTGTTGACCCCGCCCGGCATGTACTGTAACGCCTGTTTATACAGCTCAGCCGACGCAGAAAACTTCATGCCAGCACTCCTTTTATATCCTGTTTTATTTTCTTGAGTTCCCTGATCGTTTTAAGTACCACAAAATCTTCTGTACACGATTTCTGTGTCATCGTCTTTATAAGACGGTCCTGATCCTTTGTAGTCTTTGCATGTATCATTGTGTAGAGACAATACGGCCATTCGGGAAGCCTTTTCCTCAAGTAACAATGACTCACTTCTGGCAAACGGGCAAATATCCGACCGACCCTCGACTCCCTGGCTTTTTCTACGTTCCAGGCGACTAAAGCGTTGTGGCTAAACCCTGCTTGCCCGTGCCGTATCACGGCACCGACCCGGCGGACCACACCGCTCTTTTTCATTTCATGCACTGCTGATATGAGTTCTTCTTCTTTGAGCCCGAGCTTTCTGGCAGGTCCGGCGAAGGGTGAATAGCATATCTCAAGTGGCTCTGCAAGCACGTGTAGAATTTTGCGGTTATGGACAAACGCCTTGGTAACCATTAAGAAGCCATCCTGAAAACAGCTTTTGCCTTGAACACGTGTTGCGTGTCGAGCTCCAACGCCCGGCCACACCCCGCCGACTGGCGTATCTCGCGAATGATCTGTTTCAACCGTTTTTTCGATGGAGCACTTACCGTGAACCACATATTGTAATCCCCTTTTCGTAAATAATTATGACTCACATTGGGGTAATTGTTTATTATCTGTGACACACGCTCTATATCGGCTGGGGGGACGCTGAGGGCGGCAAGAGTTGAAACCGCGCCGAGCTTATTTAAGTCAAAGAGTATTCCCGTATAGCGAATAACCCCTCTGTTCTCAAGAGCTTTAGCGCGTGCGATAACGATATCTTCCGCGAGTCCCAGCCTGCGCGCAATGGTCCGGTAAGGCCTATCCGTAACCGGGAACCGGAACTGCAGTTCGTCGAGTATCATCCTGTCCATTCGAGAAAGTATTTTCATTGCGCCCCCATAAAACAGAATGGGTCTTCGTGCATATGATCGCCGCTCTCGTGAAACGCACGCGCGCGACATCCGCCGCACGACTGACTGTAGCAACAGCTGCCGCAACGCCCCTTGTACTGTTGGGTCCGCAGACCGATGAAGAGGGGATCTTCTTTCCATATCAAGGAAAACGGCGTGAGCCGTACATTGCCGGCTTTTATGGGCATGTACGGACAGGGGTGAACGTCGCCGTTGGGCAGTATACAACAATAACTTATCCCCGCCAGACACCCTTTTTTGAAACGCGTGTCGATATTATCGCGGATACTTACCGCAGCGAACTGCGGGGCGCACACAGTCTTAAGTTCAATACTGCACGAGCTTTGGTTTTTGGCGATATCAGTGACAAGGCTTTGATACTCGGTGCGGGAAAGCAGAAGGTCGGTTATCTCTCCGCCTCTGCCGGTTGGTACAAGAAAAAAAACATGGTGAGCTCGTGCCCCGTTCTGTGCGGCAAATGCCGTGATGTGAGATACTCCGTTGTAGTTGCACCGGGTAACCGTCGTGTGCACCTGATAATCGAGCCCTTCTGCACGACATGCTTCTATGCCGCCCATGGTTTGTGCCCATGCACCCTTAATTTTTCTAAAATCGTCATGAACCTGCGCATCGAGACTGTCCACGCTTATGCCGGCCCGGGCTAGTCCCGCTCGTTTTAGTTCTCGCGCGGTGTTCCTGTCTATAAGCGTGCCGTTGGTGCCCAGCACTGGCCTGAGACCGGAACGCGAGGCACAAGAGATAAGCTCGCATATATCTTTTCTTAAAAGTGGTTCTCCACCACTCAATATAATTATCCTAAACCCGGCATCGGCAATCTCGCGTAACAGCTCTTTTCCTTCTTCGGTACTCAACTCATCCGGGTCACGCGCTCCTGCATCCCTGTAACAGTGCCGGCATGAAAGGTTGCAGGTTTTAGTAACATTCCACGAAATAATCATTGTGCCCTTTCCAACCACCCCGCCGCTTCGCGCGCGTGGTAACTAATTATTATTGATGCTCCGGCACGTCTTATAGACGTCAATATCTCAAGTACCGCTTTTTTTTCATCGATATATCCCGCCGCGGCGGCTGCCTTAACCATGGCATACTCACCACTGACGTTATATGCCGCCACAGGGACACTGGAACGTTCTGATAATCGGCTTATAACGTCAAGGTACGCCAGAGCAGGTTTTACCATAACAATATCGGCTCCTTCGGAGATATCGAGTTCAGCCTCGCGAAGCGCCTCCCGGCTGTTGGCAGGATCCATCTGGTAGGATGATCGGTCACCAAACGACGGAGCCGATCCAGCAGCTTCTCTAAACGGCCCGTAAAATGATGATGCATATTTTGCGCTGTAAGCCATGATGGGAACGCGGAAAAAACCGCCCCGATCGAGTTCTAGTCGCAAAGCCGCCACCTGTCCGTCCATCATAGCCGACGGAGCAACCATGTCGGCACCAGCCTCTGCGTGTGAAAGAGCGGTTTTCGCAAGAATCTCTCGTGTTGCTCTGTCGTCAATATCACCGTGGTCGTTACGGCTTTTGGTCACTATCCCGCAGTGCCCGTGAGAAGTGTATTCGCACAGACATACATCGGTAATGACAGTTATTTCAGGCAGCGCATCCTTTAGGGCCTTCACTGCTTCTTGAACCACGCCGTTGCGGTCAAAGGCTCCGCTTGCGGACTCATCTTTTTTTGCCGGAATACCGAAAAGCAGTACAGTCTTGACTCCGGCGCGCGCGCACGTTTCTACTTCCGTGATAAGCAGGTCTCTTGAAAGACGGTTTTGACCGGCGAGCGAAGCGATAGGCTGGCGCTCGTTTTTGCCGGTAACAACAAAAAATGGCATCACCAAGTTTGCGGCACACAGCCGCGTCTCTCTGAGCAGGTTCCGTAGCCCGCTGTTCTGCCTCATTCTCTGTGGTTTTTGTTTGAGCCAATCCATTTAACTGATCTCCTTGTCATTGAGATAACATGCGGGGTCCTCGTGCCAGATATCGTTATGAACAGCCAGAGCGCGTGCCCTGAAATTCCCGTTGCATACGGGCATGTGACGGCAGCGCGAACACCGGCCCGTGAGATGTTTTTCTCTGTTCCTGAGCCTGCCCAGAAGCTCGTTGGTGCCATCACTCCAGATACTTGAAAAATCTCGATCATGAATGTTGCCAAAAGAGTGTGACCGCATGAACTGGTCGGCATGTACTTCACCGCGTTCATCGACACATGCTATATATTTCCCTGAACCGTTGCCCCCGTTAGCCTTCAGCAGCTGTAATATCGCTTTCGCGCGATGCGGGTCTTTTTGAAGAGCTTCGAGATACAGATATACACCATCGGCGTGGTTGTCGACCGTCAGCACTTCTTTGTCCATCCCTCTGTCATGAAGCGAAATCGTCCACCGGCGGATATCATCAACTACTGCTCGCGTCTCCTGGTGAGTGATGTCATCATTGACCATGAAACTCCCTCTTCCTGAGTAAACCAGGTGGTAAAAGCATACGCGCATTATGTTTTCGCGTTCTGCCAGCTCAAAAACATCTTTTATAGCATGTGCATTATATTTAGTAATGGTGAAACGGAGTCCTGTCTTTTGTCCTGCGTCTTTTAAATTACGAATTCCGCTCAACGCCGACTTAAAAGCTCCTTTTTTGCCCCGGAACCCGTCGTTGAGCGATCCTGTACCATCGAGACTTACGCCGACATAGTCAAATCCTGCGGCCCTGATCTTCTGTGCAACATCTTTCGTTATCAATGTCCCGTTGGTTGAGATAACCGCACGCATGCCACGACGCTTTGCCTCGGCGCCGAGCGTAAAAATATCGTCTCTCATGAGCGGCTCCCCGCCTGAAAAAAGCAGCACAGGAACACCGAACTGCGCGAGCCCCCGGATGAACCCCATCGCCTCGGGTGTCGAAAGTTCTTCCTGAGACTTTTCACCCGTTGAACTCGTGTAGCAATGCCTGCACGACAGGTTGCATTTGCGCGTTGAATTCCATACTACCACCGGTTTGTCTGTCGTGCGGTGGTAGCGCAATCCATCGCCTTCTGACAGTTTTCCGCACAATAATCCCGTAAAATTTATCATATACGTTTCCCGCCTCCATAATATTTTTCTATTGCTTCGACAAGTCCTTCACTTGTGTACTGAGTCGCTTCGGCCGATACCCTAAAACCCGAAGACCGCGCCGTTCCCGCACAAACCGGTCCGATCGCCGCAAGTTCTATCTGTTGCCGTAACGGTTTAATCCCACCGTCATCCATAAGCCGATCAAGCGATTTAACGCAGGAAGAACTTGTCACGGTTATCATGTCTGCCTGCCTGGCTTTCAACAATGCGCGCAAACGCTGCACAGTACCGGTAAAAGCACTTCTATATAATGACACCTCTTCGACCGTAAACCCCTGCTGTTGTAACAGCTGAGTAAGTGCGGACCGACTATCCTGAGAATGAAAAATGATTACGGTCCCCCTTTCTTGACCAGAGAACTCACACAAAGCGGCGGCAAGCGACTCCTGTACAAAGGTGTCAGGAACGACATCGGGTTTCAACCCGCACGCTTCAAGCGCTGCGGCGGTTTTAGGGCCGATAGCTGCAATTTTTATATGTGAAAGATCATGCGGCGCGATACCGTTTCTTTTGAGCGCTCGCGCGAACAAGTCAACACCGTTTGCGCTGGTAAGAATTATCCATGTACATGAAAGAATTCGCTCCATGACTTCGTCTACCGCCTTTGCGGGTGACGGCATTATTTTTATAAGTGGAAAAACTGAAACTGTCGCTCCTCTTTCTTTTAATAACTCCGCCAATTCTTCTGAAGCCGGATAGGGCCGGGTAACAAGAATACTTTTACCCGATAACGGCAAAAACGGTTTGAGCATGTGTCCCCATAACTTGTCTCGTAAACTGACGACTCTTCCCGCGACAAGAATCGCGGGAGGACGGATGCCGCTTTTTGCGGCGCGATCAACTATGTTCGATAGTGTCCCGGTAACCACCTTTTGCGAGTTGAGGCTGCCGCTACTGATAACAGCCGCGGGCATATCCGGGTGTTTAAGTTTACGTACCGTGCTTTTCATGCTCGCAACTCCCATAAGAACTACCACAGTAGAGTGTTTGTCCAGCAGTTTACCCCACTTCACGGAAGGCGATCGTTTGCCCGGCATTTCATGGCCCGTGGCGATCGTCACTGACGATGACAACCCGCGCCGGGTTACGGGTATGGCAGCGCAGGAAGGTACCGCGAGAGCGGAAGAAACTCCCGGCACAAACTCAAAAAAAATGCCGGCGCGTGCAAGCTCCTCGGCTTCCTCCGCACCACGCCCGAAAAGGACGGGATCACCGCCTTTGAGCCGCACAACTGTCCTGCCTAATGAAGCCTCCCGTATGAGCAAACGGTTAATCATCTCCTGCGGCATCGAATGATTCCCGCCTTTTTTGCCGACGTAAATAAGCCGGGCTGAAGCCGGAACCGTTGCCATAATCTCCCGGCTCACAAGGTTGTCATACACTATTACATCAGCCATCTGAAGACACTCGTTTCCTCTGATAGTCATATACCCCGGATACCCGGGTCCGGCACCGACAAGAAAAACTTTTCCTTTATTTGTTTTCACCAGTTCCCCCCGCCAATTGTCTGCCGCCTGCATCAAGAAGTTTCCGCGCCAGCCGTTCACCCAGAGCGGCGCTTTGTTCTACCGGAGCTTCTCCCATGACTCTTACAGAACTGCGGCCATGCGGTTCTGTGGCCACACACTCCATATGTATGCGCCCAGACGAAATCTCAGCCAGCGCGCTCACGGGTATACGGCATCCCGCTCCGAAATATCTCATAAAGGCACGTTCAGCCTCAACACGCATAAACGCATCCCGGTCATTTATACTCTCTGCAATATCCAGAGACGCAGAATCGTCCGCGCGAACTTCTATGCCTACCGCGCCCTGACAGGGGGCGGGCAACATCCACTGTAACGGCAAATACTCGCTTATTTTAGCTGAAAGTCCCAACCGCACTAGCCCCGCCGCGGCGATGACCGTGCCTGCCATATGGTTCTCATCGAGTTTTTTTAACCGGGTATCGACATTGCCGCGCAAATCAACAACCGTGATATCAGGCCGCTGGTAAAGAAGTTGGGCCTTTCGACGAATACTGCTTGTCCCGATTACTGCTCCTGAGGCGAGGTTCTCAAACGTCGCCCCGTTCCGTGATACCAGCACGTCTCTGGGATCTTCCCGGTCAGGAACAGAAGCAAGCACGAGCCCGGGAGGCTGACTGGCCGGCATGTCTTTGACACTGTGGACTGCCATGTCGACTTCACCGTTTAAAAGGGCGTCCTCAATCTCTTTTACGAAAATGCCGGTCTCATCACGCACTTCACTCCATTTGGAAACACGGTCTCCACCGGTCTCTATGGTCCGGATTGTTACATTAACACCAGATCGGACGTCCCTCAACCGTGCGGCAACCATCTCAGATTGCGCACGAGCTAACCGGCTGCCCCTTGTGCCTATCGTTATTTCCATGGGTATAAAGATCCTCCGAAATCAAACCTGCGCTCATTATCGTCGAAATAGTATTTTCTATAATGTGTTCGACCATGACCGCTTCGCGTGAACGCTCGCGCATATTGACCTGTCGCATTTTGTTGAGCTCATCAATATTACACAGATGAACGTTCGCAAGCTCAGCCACAGCAGGATCTACGTCACGCGGGACGGCTATATCTATAAGAACAAGTTTCTGTTCGGGCCGCTGCCGCATAATAGCTTCAACATCGGGCTTGTGGATAATACAGTCGGGCGCGCCTGTCGAAGTTATGACGAGGTCCGCACCTCTCATGGCGGCACACATCTCCTCGAACCTGACTGCGCGGAGTCCCTCCTCAGTATCCGCGAGCTCGCAGGCCTTTTCGAACGTGCGGTTGCATATCACGATATCTTTCACACCCCTGCGCAACAGATGTTTAACCGTATTGACCCCTGTTTTGCCCGCGCCGACGACCATCACCGTACGGTTTTCGAGATCGCCCAGCACGAGACTTGCATGTGCGATACTCAGCGAGCTCACTGAAACGGGGCCTGTCCCGATGCCAGTTTCGCGGTGTGCCGTGCGCCCGGTGGTAAATGCCTCATTGAATATCCGCTTCATAAGGGGTCCCGCAAAATGATCGTTCTCTGAAATTAAAAACGCCTCACGAACCTGGCCCAGTATCTGAGCATCTCCAATAACCATCGAGTCAAGGCTCGTGACGACCCTGAGCAGGTGTCTCACTGCGTCTTCCCCAGTCAAATGATAAAAATACCGCGCGATTTCGTCAGAAGAAAAACCGTACCTGCGCGCGATAAAGTGTGGGACGGTCAGGGAAGAAAGATTTGCGTCCTGCAGAGTATATATTTCAAACCTGTTGCACGTCGACACGATGACGCTGTCGATATCTGAACCGCAGTTTCCCAGCTCCCGCAGTTCTGTGACAATGGTTTTGCCGGGCCGCGCAGCTCTTTCTCTCGTCTCGACCGGAGCGGAGCGGTGGTTCATACCCCAGACTTCAAACAACATGGTTTCCCTCCCTGATAATGTGTTCTGCAAGATCCCTCGCCTGAGTAAACCGGCCGGCTTTTAACAGTCCGGTGATAGGTGACGATTGAATCTTTTGGTACAGTGCGCTGCGCACGTCGGCCCGGCTATATTTCTGCCGGATCTTTTTGCGAGCTGCCGCGCAAATGCGCGAATACTCGGCATACTCTTTGCCGAGCACACTTTTAATGCGTTCCTTCACTGACTTAGCGAGAAACGGGCTCTCTCCACCCGTTGATACGCTTATCCCTATAGTGCCAATCTGAAGGACGGCGGGAACTATGAACGTGCTTAAGTCCGGCGAATCGACCACGTTGACGGGTATGCCTTTGCGCAGTGCATCAGCAGAGACAGCCCGATTGACCTCACCATTGTCGGTTGCGGCAATAACAAGGTCCGCACCTTTTAGATAATGTCTGTGGTAAACCGCTTTGCGGCACACAATATTCCTTTTCTGGCCGAGAGATATCAGTCCCGTATTGAATTGGGGGCTGATAACTATCACATGTCCGCCGCAGGACAATAACGACCGGACCTTACGGTAGGCGATCGCTCCCCCTCCGACAACTACGCAGGTCCTGCCATCAATGTCCATGCAGACCGGATAATACTTTTTAGTTTTCATCGGCGTTATTTGACGTCATCGTCTTTTTTCTTGCCGTCCATGGCGTCCTTGAACTCCTTGAGTCCCTGCCCGACGGACTTGAATACTTCCGGAATCCTCTTTGCCCCAAACAGGACAATGATAACCAGAAGAATGAGAGCCAGCTCCGAAAAACCAATTCTTTCCATTTTATTTTCTCCTTTCAGCTATTCGGGCTGCAACAATCCCGATTTCAAATAATATTAACAGCGGCACAGCCATAAGCGTCTGGTTGAACGCATCGGGGATCGGAGAGAGAAGCGCGGCCACAATAAATGCCAGCACTATGGCGTAACGCCTGTTTTTTCTCAGCGTAGCCGCTGTCACCAATCCCGCTCGAGCGAGGAACCAAATGACGAGCGGTAATTCAAAAATAGCGCCGAACATAAACACCATACCCCCTGCGAAAGAGATGTACCGCGTAACCGATATAAACGGCACCAGCACATCGGACCCGCAGCTTATCAGGAATTTTAAACTGGCGGGTAGAACGGCAAAATAGCAAAACGCAGAACCGCTATAAAATAAGAGCAGAGACGCTATGGTTAACCATATGGCCGTTTTCTTTTCAAGTGGCCGCATCCCCGTGCGCACAAAACCCCATACCTGGAACAACACCAGTGGCGCGCCCGTAAAAATACCGGCATAGATGGAAAATCTGATCTTGCTCGTGAAGGCTTCCGCCGGACTCATGAAATAAAGTTTCCCGACGGGCTCAGCGAACTTGCGCAATATGGGGTCAATATTATAGAACATGACAACACTCAGCACGGAAACTGCCGCGACGGAGACAATGAGACTTCTCCGTAAATGGACAAGATGCGTAGAGAGCGGCAAGGACGTGTCATGCTCAAGATTTATCTCGTTCATCGTGACCATCCTCCTCAAGGTATTCCTGCAATTTGAACATCATGCCGCGCGTCGCCTTTTTGATAAGCAGCATCAGTTTGCCTAAGTTTCTCACAAGAACTGGCATCTCCCGCGGCCCGAGAACGAGGAGCGCAACAATGACGACCAACGCTAGTTCAGATAATCCTATATCAAACATAGTAACCTCTTCTCTTTAACTCTTTACTCTTTTTCGTAACTCTGATACATCCGCCTGACAATCGCCCAGCGTACCCCCTCAGGTATCTGGCCGTAACCTTTCATGTCGGTGCCCGGATAACCTTCGGAAATGATTTTAAATGAAGCATCCGGTGCCAGGGCCCAATCCCCCATGCTCCGTGCAGGCGGACGAAGCGCCGCGCCCTTCTGCGTGACTGTTGCACCGCTGCCGTGACAGTCAGCGCATTGTTGCATAAACACGGTCTGCGCTTCTTGTTGCTGTTCACCGGTGGTTGTTACTTTCAACTCACCGGGAAAACTCCGTATATCCCTATTCTTTTGAAGATAATCCATCAATCCCGACAGGGTGTCCTTTGTATATATCCTGAAATAAGGCATGGCTGAACCAGGCACCCCAGTTTCAAGGACAGTGAGCAGGGTAGCTCTACGCGTTATGATTTTCGTTATATCGGCGGGCTGGACCTTCAAGTTCACTGCCTCGACACCGCGCCCGTTGCCCACCGCTCCATGGCAGATAGAACAACTTTTCTGGTAGATGAATTGAGAGAGGTTATTGTCATTGTGTTCCTCAGCCAGGAACTGATTTTC
>JBELAT010000025.1:0-17072 GCA_049508565.1 Endomicrobiales bacterium
AGAAGCGTTGCTACAAAGCTGATTATATTTGATAACAACAAAATAAGTATTTTTAACGGCGGCTATGACGATTTTCTTCGCGATGTCGGCTGGTCCGATGAAAACTTCTCCCATTGACCGAGCTATCTTCCTCAGATCACATCTTTTTTTCAAAAGTGGATAAAAGTCATAACAAATGTTATAAATCACATAAACAAACTGCTGTTGATTTAATATAATTCTAAATATGCTTTTTAATTCAATTGCGTTTCTAATATTTTTTCCTCTGGTAACGCTTATCTACTTCGTCCTGCCTCACCGTTGGCGGTGGGCCTTGCTTCTGGTCGCAAGCTGTATATTCTATATTTCATTTATTCCGGTCTATATTTTTATCCTGGCAGTTACTATTGCTATTGACTATACAGCGGGCATATGGATAGAACGTTCCGAAGGAACGCGTCGCAGGACCTGGCTTATCATAAGTATTATTTCCACCTGTCTGGTTCTCTTTGTTTTTAAATACTTCAATTTCTTTAACGGCAGTGTCCGGTCTATTGCCTCATTGTTGCACTTGAATTATCCCGTACCAGTCCTCGATATTATTTTGCCTATCGGTCTATCGTTTCATACGTTCCAAAGTCTCAGCTATGTGGTGGAGGTGTACAGGGGCAAACAGAAGGCAGAGCATAATTTTGGCATTTATTCATTGTATGTAATGTTTTATCCGCAACTAGTAGCGGGGCCCATCGAGCGTCCTCAGAACCTTCTTCATCAGTTTTATGAGAAACACGAATGGGACTACCACCGTGTTGCTCGCGGCCTACAGCTTATGTTGTGGGGTTTGTTTAAGAAGGTGGTCATTGCTGACCGCTTAGCCGTTATAGTAAATACGGTATACAACAATCCTCATCGGTACCAAGGACTTCCGCTCGTTATCGGCACAGTATTGTTTGCATTTCAGATATTCTGTGATTTTTCGGGATATTCAGATATCGCTATCGGGTCAGCCGAGGTGATGGGTTTTAAGCTGATGACTAACTTTAATAGACCCTATTTCTCGAGAAGTATTGTCGAATTCTGGAAACGCTGGCATATATCGCTTTCAACCTGGTTTAGGGATTATGTGTATATCCCTCTAGGTGGAAACAGAGTGAGCCTGCCGCGCTGGCAGTTGAATTTATTTATTACATTTCTCATCAGCGGTCTGTGGCATGGGGCGAAGTGGACATTTGTCATATGGGGAGCGCTTAACGGTTTATATATGCTTGCATCAGTTGGGACAATTGAAGCACGCAAAAAGATAGTGGAGGCGACTGGAATCGCTGCATTTCCGAGAATTCATCATGCTATACAAATCATGATGACGTTTACGCTGGTCTGTTTTGGATGGATTTTTTTCCGCGCGCATACTTTTACTGACGCTTTGTATATCTCAACGCACCTTTTCTCAAGCTGGAATATATCAGCCGTCTCAAAAATAGGTGAGCTGGGACTTAATCCGTATGATTTGATATGTGCTTTAATGGTTATCGGGTTTCTGCTGCTTGTTCAAACAATTCAACACAGGTACGGCAGTGTGCGAACGATGGTGGGGGATAACCCGATCTGGGTTCGGTGGCCTCTATGGTATGCACTGATACTCTCGGTTGTGTTGATGGGTTTTTATGCGAACCCGCAGGCATTTATCTATTTTCAGTTCTAATATATGAGAAAAATATATTCGATTGTTATTTTTTTTGGTTTACTCATATCACTGGCAACCGGACTCCATCACCTGTTGATAGCAGGGTTCCGCTGCCGGCTTGATGGCGAACCGGGTTTGTGGAACAGAGTTTATGCAGGGAAGCTCAATTCACGGATAGTTGTTATGGGGTCGTCGCGGGCTATGGTAAATTATGATTCGAAAACACTGAGCCAAGTAACGGGAAAAAACGCTATTGTTCTTGGATTAGATGCCCGTCATGCGGTGATGCAATATCCCCTGCTCTCACTGTATCTAGAGAAAAATGCAAAACCTGATTTAATCATACAGAATCTTGATACAACGCTGCTTGAAAAGGAGGATTTTTCCTATCCTGTAGTTTATATGTCGTATATAAATGACGATGCGGTGTATAATAGTCTCGTCAAAGTATTTCCCTTTGTGCGGTTCATGAGATACGTTCCGCTCTATTCATTTGCACGCTTTGGGTTCCCCTACAGCTGTATCGCGTTGAAAGGTTTAATGGGCAGATCACATCCTGATGCATTTTCACAGACCGGGACGCAGCTCCACGATGAACGGTGGGACACCACCTTTGAACGATTCAAAAAACTCTATCCTCACGGGAAACGTTACGGGATTGATATTAATGAGCTGACGGCATTGCGATCCATTGCTCAGCTTGCCAAAGAAAAAAATATTCCACTGGTGATGGTTTACAGCCCTGAATATTATGAAGATTTTCCCTATACACTCAACCGCAGACAGTTGTTTAGAATATTTAAAAAAATAGCTGACGATTATAATGCCATTCTATGGGATTATTCAAACAGTCCTTTGAGTAACCAGAAAACTTATTTCTATAACTCACAACACATGAGCATGGTAGGCTCTCTGGCTTTCACTCATCAACTGGGCGAAAGAATTAATAAATAAAAGTGATTCATGTCGCTGCATCCGTTCAGGCGCAGTGTGTTGGGTTGTAAATAACCGCAAAATACTCTTTGTTGAGCGCGGCATCATAGTGCACGCACTTCTCGCACTCCCGTCGAAATATTCTTAAGTTCCGATAAAAAACTTGATACACTGATATCATCTATTTAGTTGCTGATGCAAACCAATAATACTCGAAAAAATAATTAGAGCATTAATAATAACCGATCTTCAATTCGCGTTTTTGCTGCCTTTGCAATTTATCTCTGTAATTTATCTCTTGACAATGCGCATGTTGCACACTACAATATTATTTATCAATAAAAACTACACATAACTTTTTAATAATAAAGTGTTTAATGGTGCGCAAGAAGTACCGCAAAGGAATTGCAATGTGCGTATGTTTCTTTTTTCAAAGCCCCGAAAAATAGATGTTAAAGAAGCACTTTTATTCTTTTTACTATCAGTTTCATGACAGCGTAATGTCGCGAGTAGGTTTTCTTAGCAGTAGAAAAGCGGTGTCGCTGCCAGTGAAAATGGTTTCGTTCGGAGGAAGAAGATGAAGGTTGGCAACTCATTGTTTAGTACGTATACGTTAAATGATAAATGGATTGTTATTGTATTGCGGTTTCTGGTCATTCTGGTCACATTTTTTCTCACCCTTTATAATGCGCCCGAAACTATAAGCCCAGTGGCTTTGTCCCTGACCTTTTTGGTTTTCCTTGCTTCAGATATTGTCCTCATATTTCTTTCGAGCTATATCTTTGCTTTAAAACTCTTCCGCAACGGTATTTTCCTAGTTGATGTTGTGCTTATCTCGTGTATTATTTACCTTACCGGCGGAATGAAGTCTGATCTTTATCTGATCTATTTTCTTATCATCTTCATGGCCAGTAGTGGAAGCAATCTGGTACATGCGTTTATGGTGACTATAGTTGTGGCCGGCATTTACGTTTTTTTACTGATACACATGGGCCTTTCATTTTCGCTTTCAAATCCGGGGGTTTTGCTTCGTATTCCTTTCATTTTCATTGTCTCATTTGTGTTTCTTTACTATGCGCAAGAAGAAAAAAGACATGTCCAGGCACGTGCAGAGCGTAGCGCGCGGCTCTCCTTGGTGGGGGAAATGACAGCGGAGATCATTCATGAAATCAACAACCCGCTCACCGTAATTATGGGATATGCGCAGATTCTTAAAGAGGAGGATCCCGCAGTAGCCCTCAAGGAACTATGGCCCCCCATAGTGACAGCGACGGAACGTCTCTCAGAAAAAATAAACGGGATCCTTGCCTTTGTAAGAAGCGATAAAGAAACTGAAAAAGAGCCGGTTAATGTCATTACAATCGTTGAATCTGCACTGGAATTATGTAAAGGACAACTAAGAGGAAACAATATTGAGCTCATTCGTGAATTTCAGAAAGATATTCCATCAATCATGGGGTTTTATCATGGGATAGAACAGGTTTTTATCAATATTATAACGAATGCGTGCCACGCTCTGGGAGAAACTCAGGAAAAAGAGCATAGAAAACTTATCATTACGATCGCATATTATGGTAAAAAGGTTGTTGTGATATTCAAAGATAATGGGATCGGCATAAAGGAAGCTGACCGGGATAAGATTTTTGATCCATTTTTTTCAACAAAACCACGCGATAAAGGTACCGGACTGGGACTGACTACGGGTTACAAAATAGTTAAAGAACACCACGGTGATATTTATGTCCGGGATCAAGCAGATCCCGGAGCAACATTTGTTGTTGAGCTGCCTGCTGTGATGAGACCATAAAGTGATGAATAATAATGCGGGTGTCCAACCACTTGATGAAATTTTGGTTCGGCTTGGTCTGGGAAACGATGATCTCGTTCGTGTATCGACCTGTCAGTTGACGCATAAAATGGTTCACAAGGGGCGTTGCGGAAGACGGTTGTCCCGTAACGTCCAATACAAGATATTAAACGCTTTGAGCGCTCTAAAGCCAGAAGAGAACTTTACCCTTAAAGACTTGTTTAATTACTAAACCGTCCTTGGTGCAGCGATTGTCAATGGCAGAAGTGGTCGTCGACAGTAGCATTGGTGTTGTGAAGAATAATTATGTTTTTCTTGAAAAAACAATGGCGATTCTCACTGTTAAGTTGAGAGTCGCCATGTTTTTTCTTAAAAACGTTATTGTGTGATTCAATAGAAAATCGATGCTGTCTTTTTCGTGCGACGGTTAAACAGTTATATCATTTGACTCGTTTGACTCGTTTGATTCACTGGATTCATTGTTGTTGGCGTCCGTAATGGGCGTTTTAAAAAACATAAAGATCATCAGTCCGGCGATAAGAATACCGATCCCGAAAATGAGGAAAATCGTTGCTTCCAGAAAATTCTGTTTTTGCGTCACGGAGGAGGTGTTGACATCCACATCAACGACGCCGACTATTTCATTTTTCGAGTCTCGAATGGGGGCATACCCTGACATCATTGAGCCGCCCCGGTCGATGATATAATCATCTTCACTTGCCGGTTGTTCAAACCCTTGCACAAGAGCTTCACTGTTGGTATCGAATTTTTCTCCGATAGAACCGCCCGGATTGTATTGGTCGCCAAACTCAGCGTCAACCGCATAGTGAATTTCATTGTCAACTTTGTTAAGGGTGTAGACATATAAAATATCCGGATGGGCTTCTTCAAATCTCTTGAGCTTATCGCGAAGCGCGATAAAGTCGCTGCTGGTTTCGTCACCTGGCTTAAGCATCCGTAGTGTGTCGCCATCTTTACCGTTTAAATCGGCGGCAATCACTGAAGCAAGAGATAATGCTTCAGATTGACACAGACCCTTTAACACCACTTTTGTTTCCTGAAATGTAACAATAAATGTCAATGCAGCAAGAACGAAGATCAGGACACTAAAGCTTAAGACGAGTCTGGTTTTTAGAGACTTCATGAAATAAGCTCCTTTTAACTTTTCATTTTCTATTAGCTTGTACATTATAGTTCAACTAAATAATAAAATCAAATTAAATAATGATTCAGTACAACTGTCATTTACTTCGCTATGGAGAGTAAAGTGTGGTCAAAATGGATTAATAAATTGTGACCCTTGAGAAGGAGAGTTTGGAGGTATAAAATAAATATTGTAAGATAACTGCAGGTTGTAACGATGTAATCATCTTAGCAAGGAGGATCAGATGTCTATTGTGTCAGAGTCAGAGTTTAAAGGTAACCCCATGTTGGTACTCAAAAATTCCGAAGAGGATAAGTTCCCTTTTCAGTTTGGGTTAAAAAAAGCGAAACTGATTATTGAGAATATCGACAGTATTAAGAAGTTTGTCGAAAAATTCGATAAATAATTCTTTAATTTATTTCATTACAGCGCACGCCCGTCATCTGCGATGATTTAATCGGCGAGACAGTGTTTTGTCATGTATTGTGATCGCTCCGGCCGTATGTTGAAGTGGTGGGGCGAAAATGACAAACGGGTCGCGCTGTCCTATTCTAAGCACCTTCACAATCAGGAAATACCTATGGCTGCAGCGGTTACTGGTGCCGAAGATATACGCTGGGATCTTACAGCGTTATACAACACTATTGACGATCCTCTCATTGACCGGGATATACAAACGCTCAGTGAGATGATCAAAATGTTTCACACCTCTTTTAAAGGACGGCTTTCCCAGGAGCTTGGCCCTGCTATTTCTCGCTATGCCCACATCCGCATGCTTGAAGACAAGATAATGTTGTACTTGTTTCTCAAGCAAAGCACGAATGTCGGGGATGCCGCGGTCAAATCAAAGATTGCCGATACGGAAAGAATGATAACCAGCGTGTCTGGTGAGTATCTGTCATTTTTTGCTATCGAGCTGGTCTCGATAGATGAGGGAACGCTCAGGCAATTGTATGAACAGGACTCAGTGGTAGCCCAGCACCGGCCATGGATCGAACATGCGCGTATTCTCAAACCTCATCTATTAAGTGAACCCGTTGAATCTGCGCTGACGAAACGTTCTCCCTTCGGACCATCTGCATGGAGCGAATTTTTTGATGAACTTGAGGCGGATATTGAAGTCCAGTTCGGCGGCGAAAAAAAAACTCTTACCGAATTACTGCATTTGCTCACGGAATCCCGGGATCCTGAAGAACGATCTCAATTGATGCTGCTTATCAATGAAAGTCTTAAGGGCACGTTCGCCAAATATTCCGCCCAGACGTTGTATATGGTTGTTGGAGCGGCCTCTGTTGAAAATCAAGAACGGTTTTATGCACATCCGATGGCTGCTCGCAATACATCCAATCGCATTGACGGTCACATTGTTGATGCGCTTCATCGCATTGTTAATGATGTTGCGGGACCGCTTGCAAGGCGTTATTATCGTCTCAAAGGTGCGCATCTGGGGTTGAAACCGTTGAAGTGGAGTGATCGTAATGCTCCCCTTTCATTCGCTGACACCACTATTGTATCTTTTGCTCAAGCCAAGGAGACTATCCGGCGCTCTTTTGAAAGTTTTAGTCCTCGGTGTGCCGAGCTTGCAATGAGCTTCTTTGACAAGCAACGAATTGATGCGCCGTATGGTAAAGGCAAGCGGGGCGGTGCTTTCAATTATTCAGTGGTATTGCCGGGCGCTGTGCCGATTTCGTATGTTTTTCTCAATTATCTCGGTTCAAACAGGGATGTTATGACACTGGCTCACGAATTGGGACATGGAGTTCATGGGTTGTTGGCGGGTAAAAGTCAAGGAACCCTCATGTCACAGGCACCCATTGCATATGCTGAAACGGCTTCCGTTTTTGCCGAGATGACAACATTTAAATTTCTAAAAAGTCAGCTTGTGCAAAACAACGATAGAAAATCGCTTCTGGCTTTGATCATGGGGAAAATCGATGATAGTATCAATACGCTGGTACGGCAGATAAGCTTTTCGAATTTTGAACGGCGTTTACATGGTTTCGATCCCACAACTAATACATGGAACCAGCCGCGGAAACTATCGGCGGAACAGCTCAGCACGCTCTGGATTGATATGACCAGGCAATTATATGGTGATCACGGCGACGTTTTTACGTATGAAAATGCTGATCATTTATGGTCATACATTTCTCATTTTCATCATCCGTTTTATGTATATGGCTATGCTTTGGGTGAACTGTTAACACAGAGTCTGTACGCTCAACAAACGCGCATCGGCGCACGGTTTGAATCCTTGTATATTGATCTATTGAGTTCTGGGTCTACGAGAAACATCATTGCATTGCTCAAACCCTTCGACCTCGATCCGACTGACGATAGATTTTGGATCTCAGGTATTGAGGCGGGCCTGGGCGCCCTGGTTGCTGAAGCGGAACTCCTGTCCGGTGAGCTCGGAATATCAGTGTCCTGATGGGGGACTGATAGTAACTGTCTCGCACATTCATTTACATCACTTAAAAAACCATTTTCAGCAGAGATTTGAGAGATTAACAATTCCTCATGCGGGCTTATTTCCTTTTGGGAATCTCTGGGAAATATATACATTCATCGCTTATTTAAGTAAGTCCTTATAGTGGTGGATGATTTTTTCATGGTGGTCGGACAATGTGAAAAGTTTTTCGTAGAGTTCCGATATTTGAGGTTTTAGGGCATGATTTCTCTTTGAGAGTTCAGCGATCTGTGACGCAACGCCTTTTGATGATGCTTCAACCAATAGTTCTATGTTTTTCTGCATTTCATCTTCCTTACATTTTATGGCGGTTTCCACGATCATGATCTCTGCTTCGATGGGTTTGATGGCGCGGGATTTTTCATTGATTCGCTGAGCTTTCAACCGCTTTTGTTCCTTCAGTGTATCTGGAACTTCGACAGTCACCAACTTTTTCGTCTCTAACCCCTCGTCTGACCATCCGACGGTTTCCAAAAATTCCCCGTAGCTGCCATTAAACATTATGATCGTGCCCTTGTCGAAAACGATAAGTTTCGTTGCCAGGCGGTGAAGCAATAGTTCGCTATGAGTAACCATGACTATAGAACCTTCAAATGCGTCTATAGCCTCCATCAGGGTATCGCATGAGTCCATGTCCAGATGATTTGTGGGTTCATCGAGCAACAGTAAGTGTGAAGGGGTTACCAGGAGCTTTCCAAGAAGAACGCGGCTTTTTTCGCCACCTGAGAGTACAGCGATTTTTTTTAAAGCCGCATCATCAGAGAACATCATGCCCCCGGCAATGTCCCGGGCACGTTGCGGCGAACATTGCGGATCGGCTGACATGATCTCTTCATACACCGTTTTATGATCGTTGAGTGTCTTGACGGAGCTCTGGCTAAAACATCCGATTTTAAGAACTGGATGTGTTTTTATAGTTCCTTCATCGGGGCGAAGATCACTGCACAAAAGTTTTATGAGCGTGGATTTGCCCCTGCCATTTTTGCCGATGATACAAAGACGCTCCCGGTGGTTTAACGTAAACGATAGCGTGTCGATGAGGCGGGGCTGGGTACGGTCATATGAAAACGACACGTTGTGACATGACAGCATCTGTGCAGCGGGGAAAACAGCTGAAGTAAACGAAAATTCCAGCGAATCTATTTTTGAAAGCTCTTCTTTTCTGGTTTGCTTTTCAAGAGATTTTATTCGCGATTGAACCATTCCTGCCAAGCGCGCCTTAGCTCTGAAACGATTGATAAAAAGTTCGGTTGCCTTGCGTTTTTTTTCATCATTGATACGTGTCTTTTCATAGATCTCTTCTTCTTGAGCGAGCTGGTCATACATTTTACCAGTATCGCCCGCGATCTTCCGTGCTCGCTGGCGGTGGATAGCCAGAATGTGTGTAATTACCCCATCCATGAAAGCGCGGTCATGGGTAATGAGAATCAACTCGCCTTTCCACTTGTTTAGAAATCCTGAAAGCCAGCGGACAGCAACTATGTCAAGATAGTTGTTCGGTTCGTCCAGGAGTAACAAGTTCGGTTCAGAAAGAAGTAGTTTCGTCAGGTTAAGTCTGATTTGATAACCGCCGGAAAGCAGCGAAGGATGTTTTTGGAGGTCCGTGGGACCAAATCCCAGGCCGAATAGCATTTTCTCAGCTTTCCACGTGTTATCGTGCTCCTCTTGTGTGAGACTCGTGCAGGCTTCTTCTAAAACAGAATCTTTTGAAAAATGAATATGTTGTTCCAAATGTCCTATCCGGTATCCGGTGGGGATTGCCACGGTCCCCGCGTCGGGATCCGTTGAGCCACGTAATATCTGGAACAATGTTGTCTTTCCCGTGCCGTTTCTTCCCACCAGTCCAATCTTTTCATGGGCAGCGACGGTAAAAGATAGTTCTTTAAACAAAACCTGGTTTCCGTATGACTTATCTAAGTTCGTTACTCGTATCATGAGTGTTGTGCCCTTTGACTGTGAAAGTAGTGCGAGTATTGATTTTATATTATTATAGTAAATCACACAAATGCACGAGAGCATATAGCTTTCTATATCGAATTTTATTAGAATAATACTCCGGTACTGCTTGCTACTACATACAAGGAGAGTAAACAACATGGAAAAACAGATCGTGGTTTTGGAATCAAATCAAGGAGCCATTGAAATTGAGTTGATGCCGCAAATAGCTCCCAAAGCATGTGAAAACTTTACTTCGCTGATACAAAAAGGATATTACAACGGTATAATTTTTCATCGGGTCATTAAAGGATTTATGATTCAGGGCGGTGATCCTACGGGAACCGGCAGAGGGGGAAAATCAGTGTGGGGTAAGCCGTTTGATGATGAATTTGATAAAAAGACCACCTTTGATTCCCCGGGAATACTGGCCATGGCAAATTCAGGGCCGGGTACCAACGGGAGTCAGTTTTTTATTACGACAGCAAAGACGCCATGGTTGAATATGCATCATACTGTTTTCGGCAAAGTGGTTGCCGGTTACGACGTTGTACAGAAAATAGAAAACACTGAAACAGGGCCCGGAGATGCTCCTGTTTCCGAGCAGTGCATTGTTAAAGCATATATTAAATCATAAGCGGTATACCCATCACCGTTTCGTAGAGTGATTGCTCCGCCCCGATGGAAAAGGCGGTGCTCGTTAAATAATGTGTTGACGTTAACGCGGGTGTATAGTATACTTACCGTGAGTAAAATATCGCAAGGAGATGCCCTATGGTTTTCCATAACGAAAAGAAAACTACGCGTGTTGCGCAGGTTCAGCCGGGAAATGGAAACATTGAGAGAAGAAGTTCGCCATTCCAGGAAGATCCCTGGCGGGTATTCCGTATCATGTCTGAGTTTGTTGAAGGGTTTGAAACTCTTTCTGCATGTGGTGCGGCCATTACTATTTTCGGTTCTGCCCGTGTGCAGGAAAATGATTCTGACTATATAGCTGCACGTCACATCGCGCAGAAACTTTCCAAGGCGGGATATGCCATCATTACCGGCGGTGGGCCGGGTATCATGGAAGCTGCCAATCGCGGTGCGACTGACGTCAAGGGACGGTCCGTAGGGCTCAATATTCAACTCCCCATGGAACAGGTGGCCAACCCGTACGTCAATGTGCCGATTGGGTTCCGGTATTTTTTCGTACGCAAAGTAATGTTCATTAAATATGCCTCGGCTATGATCATTATGCCGGGAGGATTTGGAACAATGGACGAAATGTTTGAAGTGTTGACATTGGTACAGACGAAAAAAATCAAACAAATCCCTATTATTCTTTATAATTCCTCATACTGGAAAGGGCTTCTTGACTGGATGAAAAACACAATGATCGATCGTGAAATGATCAGTAAAAAAGATCTTTCTTTTTTCAAACTCCTGGATGATCCTGATGACGTTGTAAAAGAGATCTGCAGCAGTGTTAAAGTAGATGTTCATGGAAAATCAAATTTTTAAGGCAGATTTCGAAGAGCTGTCTAAAAGAGATAAAGGGTTTTGGAGAACGCTTAAAAACACGGAAACCAACGATTGAAACACCTGTAGTGATTTGGTATAATCGTGGTGTGTTTATAGTATACTAGAGAAACTATAGTAGGGGATGGTCGGCTCCGGGTCAGTAGATGCATTGTCACGCCGGGATATAACAGGCGTGTTTTTTTAGTTATGTTGAATCTAAGGATGAGATCATGAGAATAGGGATCCTAACCAATGAGTATCCGCCAAACGTATATGGCGGCGCAGGAGTTCATGTTGAGTACTTAACCAGGGAACTAATAAAACTGGATAATGGAGAAAATTTTGTTAAGGTGTTTTGTTTCGGTACGCAGAAAGAAGATACGCCTCATCTGTCCGTAAAAGGCGTCTCTTCTGTGTATGATTTTCCCACAAAAGATCCGCGGCAAAAAAAGTTCCTTGAAACTCTATTTAAAAATATAGTCATGTCGGGACAGCTTGATGATATTGATATAGCCCATTGTCATACATGGTACAGCCATTTTGCAGGACTGTTAGCTAAACAATTGTTACAGATCCCTCTGGTTTTAACGACACATTCTCTGGAACCGCACCGTCCATGGAAAGCTGAACAGCTGGGGTGCGCGTATTACGGAAGTTCCTGGATAGAAAGAACAGCATATGAAAATGCTGACGGCGTCATTGCCGTTTCAGAGTCAATGAAAAAAGACGTTATTGATCTCTATAATGTCCCTGAAAGCAAAATAAGAGTTATTCACAATGGTGTCGATATAGATCATTATAAGCCCACGTTTGATACGCGGGTACTCGATAAATGCGGTATCGATAAGGAAATTCCTTTTATCCTGTTTGTCGGGCGTATTACTCGCCAGAAGGGGATATTTCATTTAGTCAACGCGATCAAGTTCATACAACCTGGTTATCAGATTGTGTTATGTGCCGGTTCACCAGACACTCCGGAAATCGGCAAAGAAATGCAGGAAAAGGTGGAAAAAGCTAAAAGAGATTCCACCAATAAAATAGTATGGATATCCGAAACTCTTTCCAAAGAGGATATCATTACGTTGTATTCGCAGGCATCAGTCTTTGTTTGCCCGTCGGTATACGAGCCGTTTGGAATCATCAATCTTGAAGCAATGGCGTGTGAAACACCGGTCGTCGCATCCTCAGTTGGCGGTATTCCTGAAGTCGTTGTCCCGGGTGAAACAGGATTGCTTGTTCCCTTTGAGCCGATGAACACGCGAGATGCCGAGCCGGCTGACCCCGTGAAGTTTGCCCGCGACCTGGCTAGTGCCATTAATTCACTTGTAAGTTCGCCCGAGAAACTCAAGTATATGGGGGCGAAATCGCGCCAGAGGGTCATAGACAACTTCAGCTGGACGCGCATAGCAGCAAAAACAACGGACTTTTATAAGCATATACTGTTAAACAAGGGGATGGGCAAATGACAGAAGACGTCATAAGAAAAGCGGGAGTGCAATTGTCCAAAACCAGATTGCGCGTCCAAATTGAGAATGTCAAACCCAAAATCAATGGCGGCAGATTTCCTATAAAAAGAATTGTCGACGATTCGGTAAAAGTGACGGCCGATATATTTGTCGATGGTCACAATGAATTGTCAGCGGTGTTATTGTATCGTAAGGAAGGCCAGAACTCCTGGAATGAAGTGCCGATGACGTTTTCGGTCAATGACAGCTGGTCGGGCGTCTTTAAAGTTACTGAGATCGGCCGCTGGAACTATACCATAACTGCCTGGATAGATCATTTTAAAACGTGGCAGGGTGATTTTAAAAAACGGGTTCAAGCGGAACAAGATGTCAGTGTTGATGTACTCATTGGCATCGGGTTAATACAGAAAGTTCTTTCCCTGGCGTCAGTTCAAGATAAAGATAAACTCAAAAAAATTATTGCGAAACTCAATAATAAAAGAAATAAAGCGGAAGCAAACCGGGCGGCTCTGTCAGATGAGTTAAGCGCGATCATGGCACTCTATCCTGACCGTGCAAACGCGGCGACCTATGGTAAAGAATTTGCGGTTGTTGTCGATGATAAGATCGCCCGATTCGGCGCATGGTATGAGTTGTTTCCGCGATCGTGTAGCACAGTAGCCGGCAAACACGGCACATTGAAGGATGTCATCGACCGTCTGCCATACGTGGCAGATATGGGCTTTACCGTACTGTATCTGCCACCCGTTCATCCGATAGGGACTCAATTTCGTAAAGGGAAAAACAATTCCACAACCGTTAAAAAAGATGACGTGGGAAGTCCGTGGGCCATAGGTAATAAAGAGGGCGGACATAAAGCTATACATCCTGAATTAGGTACGTTTAAAGATTTTCAAAAGCTGGTTGATCAGGCCAATCAGCGGGGGCTTTCTATTGCTCTTGATCTTGCATTTCAGTGCTCTCCTGACCATCCCTATGTTAAGGAACACCCGGAATGGTTTCGCAAACGGCCTGATAATACAATCCAATATGCGGAAAACCCGCCGAAAAAATATCAAGATATATATCCCATCGATTTTGAAACGGAAAACTGGCAAGCACTCTGGGATGAGTTAAAGAGTATTGTCGTTTTCTGGATTCAAAAGGGAGTACGGATATTCCGGGTCGACAACCCCCACACCAAAGACTTGTCTTTTTGGGAATGGCTCATTACCGATATTAAGGCAGAATATCCTGACATTATTTTCCTTGCAGAGGCTTTTACACGTCCCAAACTCATGTACCGGCTGGCGAAACTCGGTTTTTCGCAATCATACAATTATTTCCCCTGGCGCAACACTAAAAATGAACTTATTGAGTTTTTCACCGAACTGACAACTACAGAGATTAAAGAATTCTATCGTCCCAACCTCTGGCCAAATACACCTGATATTTTGACGGAATATCTCCAGCTGGGCGGCATCAACGCGTTCAAGGTCCGTTTTATTCTCGCTGCAACTCTGGGGGCCAGTTATGGCATTTACGGTCCTGCATTTGAACTGTGTGTCAATAAAGCTCTGGGAGTCAATAGCGAAGAATACCTGGATTCTGAAAAATATGAAATTAAAACGTGGACGCTCGACAACTCGAACAGCCTAAAACCGTTGATCACGAAAGTTAATTACATACGCAATACGCACGTGGTACTGCAGTGCGAAGATAATCTTGCATTTTTCCCCATCGACAACGATTCGCTGATCTGTTATGGCAAATATACGGACGATTTTTCTGAGGTTCTCATTATCATTATCAATCTTGATACCCAGTGGGCCCAGTCCGGGTGGCTGGAATTGCCGCTCAAAAAACTCGGTCTGACTGAAACGCAGCCGTTTCAAGTGCATGATCTCATAAGCGGTGTGCGTTATTTATGGACTGGTTCCCGGAATTTCGTGAAACTTGACCCAGCAAAAGTGCCCGCACACATTTTTAAGATCAGACGATATCAGCGTACTGAAAAGAATTTTGATTACTATCTCTAACGGGAGAGTATGAAAGAGAGAACAGTAGTCGTTTTTGACGTCTATAAAACATTGCTTGATATTACCGTTAATGAGGATAATCTTAAAGCATATACGATTATCGCTCAGTGGCTTGCCGACAGGGGAGTGCGTATAGCTCCTGAAGAGATATATGCACGGTTCAAAAAAATAACCAGTGACCAACTGAAGCACTGCGGGGAACTTCACCCTGATATCGATATAGGAAGCGTCTTTACGCAGCTTGTTAATGACGCGGCAAAAACACATAAAGATCATTTTATAGAAGATCTGTCCTGGTTGTTTAGAAAGCAGACTACAACATCTTTGGTTATGTATCCGCAGGTGTCTCAGGTTCTTAAACGTCTCTATGGAAAAGTGAGATTGGCAATCGTTTCAAACAGCCAGAGACTCTTTACCATGCCGGAACTCGTTGGATTTGATATTGCCAAATATTTTGAATATATATTATTTTCGTCAGACGTTAAAGCGTGCAAGCCTAATCCGGTTATTTTTCACAGGTTGGTGAAGGATTTAAAAATAGAGCCGCACAATGGTCTTTTTGTAGGTGATGATCTCCATAATGACATAGCGGCGGCGCAAAAGATGGGGATGAAGACTGTCTGGATCAACCATGCACGAAATGATGGCTCTGTTCCCCGGCGGCAATTTCCCTGCCCGAACGCAGAGGTCCATATGGGCAATTATCGTGATTTGTCATCCATCGTTTTGTCGCTGGCTTCGTGAGATCAACGGCATTTCTTTAGCCTGATTCAATACTTGTGCTCACAAAGGCTCCACGGTCAGTTGTTTTATACAGGTTTCAAGGTAGATTTACGTCGAATTAAAGGAAATATGGAGGTATGTATCATGCCGCAGAGAAATGGACAGAATCCCATCAGGTCAGCCCGCCCGTTCGGACAGAGTGGTAATAAGTTTGATGACACGTTGCCCGTTCATGGACAACATGCAACTGCAGCCGGGTTGTGCCCCTCGTGCAATACCGAAGTTCCGCCAAAACCCGGTTTCCGCATTTCATCACTGAAATGTCCCAAATGTGGCACCCCCCTGGGGAAAAAGTAAGCCACACGGTAAAACGAGCCGGAAAACGTACATAAAAAAACCTCTTTTCACTAATGCGCCAGCATTATCGAGAGAGGTTTTTTTTCTTTTGTGTAAGAAAAATGGGATGTGTGGACAAAAGTCAGTAAAATAGCGAAACAGACACTTTTCGACGGACCTTGCATTTTATATTATGTTGTCACAAAGGCAGTGACCGTAGTATAAAAGCGGCGTCGATTTAATTAAAGGAGGTTTTTCCATGTCAGACAAAATGCAGGACTTGGTGTCAGAGGAGATGAAAAACGATTTAGCTAAATTGCGGCGTGATCTTTCGGTACTGAGTGAAGACGTAAAAAAGATTTTGGAAATGAAAACCGCCTGGGTTGAAAAAATTGGCGCCAACCTCGGCCAGGATGCAGGTGAAGCGTGGGGGGATGTTCAACGTAAATTAAGAATGGCCCGTGCCCGCGGCGAAAAAGCTATTGATGACGTTGCAATGGAAATCGAAGACCATCCATGGAAGAGTATTTTAGTGGCGTGTGGCATGGGTGTCATCATTGGTCTTTTGATTCCTAAGAGGAATAAGTAATGAATTTTATCAACGGTATATTAAGTGCTGCTTTGCTGGCACGTCGCGTTATTGATGACGAGGTTCGTAATGTTCAGCGTCAGATTGTGCGCGTAGCATTTGCGTTGGTGTGCGTGGCAGCATCGTTTATTTTAATTTTGGCTGCGGCCGGATTCTTCCTTTGGGGAATAGAACAGTACTTTGCCGTCCATTTGCCCCCCGCGATGGCAGCGTGTACTGTTTCGGCCGTGGCTTTTCTTCTTGCAGTAATTTTTGCGGGTATTGCGAAATGGCACGTTTCGGGATCTTGAACACCCGTAGAGGCAAAATGCTCAAGCCCGTAATACTGACATTGCACAGGTCAAACGGATTAAGCGTAATGGGGGGCGATGACGGGGGGAATTTTATGATAGTGTGTCATGAACATGAACCTCATTATAATCAGTTTGGTGCTTATGGTAGCTCATGGTGATCCGGCATCCGCGCGGCAGGATATGATGATGACG
>JBELAT010000026.1:0-16915 GCA_049508565.1 Endomicrobiales bacterium
TGGCATCCCTATTTTTGATATGATCTATACAACGTTGTCACGTATTAGAAATGGTTCGATTCATTCTTGTAAACAATGGCTAGAATTTACCGGTCGTGACCATTTTCATCACCGGCTGATGAACCTCAAGCTTACTGAAGTGCAGACGGTGCTCTTTATTCTTGCTATTAACTTTTGTCTTGGTCTGGGCTCACTTGTCATCCGCGACACCGGAACGAAAGGCTCTATCATTCTCCTGACACAAACTATTTTCATATTTTTTATTATAGTAGTTTTAATGTTGATCGGGCGCAAAACCGATGAATTAACTCAAGGAGAAACAATACCATCATGAGATGTTCGCTCACTGGAACAACACTGGCCGCTGTAGCAACACTACTGTGTCTTTCTGCTTCTATCGAAGCTCGCATTAATCTTCTGGACCCCTGGTTTCCGGGACAGGACTGTTGGGTTGCAAAACCAGGCACACTCGACACACAAGTATCTTTTTTACGCGGCCAAAACTTTTATGAAATACCCGTATCCGTTTCTTATGTCGTCGACAATCCACTGGAAGTGGGGGCGCGATGGGGGGTCAAAGATCTCAACAACATAAGCGGAATTGATGATCTTATTCTGGCAATGAAATATCTTTTGTTAAACTCTGTTGAGCATAAAACCAACATTTGCGGAGAAGCAGGAGTTCAACTGCCTACCGGAGACCCGACCAACGGTATAGGTACGGGTGCCGTTGCGCTCATTTTGCACTGGACCATGCAAAAACTGCTTAAAGAAGAGACCGGGTATGATCTCTCGTTACTGTTCGGACTCGGCTATACGATAAACTCAGAAAACAGTGAAAAAGAGACGCTGGGCAATGTCTTCTGGTACCATGTCGGTTGCGCATATGACTTTAATGATTACCTGCGTTTCTATGGAGAACTCAAAGGGTTTAACCATGCCCCTTACGAACAGTCAGGAACGGTCGTTGCAAATTCCGACTATCAGGAATTGTATCTGGCACCGGGCGCAGACATCCGATTCAAAAACGATTTGGTCATAAGCTCAGCTATTCTCATCGGGCTTACCCCTCAATCAAATGATCTGGGAGTATTAATTAGCACGAAATTTTAAAAAAACCGTCTCATCCTAAAGGAGTTCCCATGAAAACGTTTGTACTAGACACAAATGTGTTGCTGCATGACCCCGAATCGATATTTTCATTTAAAGACAGTAAAGTGGTGGTTCCCATGACGGTCATTGAAGAACTCGACGGATTTAAAACGCTCAATGACGAACGGGGACGCAGTGCACGCCTTATATCCCGGCGGCTCGACGGTCTTCGCTCGAAAGGGAAGTTATCACAAGGCGTTAAAATAAAAAATGGTTCCACTCTTATCATTGAACTTGAACATGAAGTCCAGCTTCCCAAAGAATTCATAACACCCAAGGCCGATCACCGGATCCTTGGCATCGCACAGTTTCTCCAGCAAAAAGGAGAAACGGTTGTTTTTATTACTAAAGATATCAATCTGCGCATCAAAGCAGACGCCCTTGGTCTCGTGACCCAGGATTACGAAAAATCAAAAGTTAACGTCGAAGAACTCTATACCGGCTGGCGAGAAATAAAACTGCCGGCGGACCGGATAGACGCTTTTTACAAAGATGGTACTCTCCCATTAAAAATGGATTTTTATCCCAACGAAGGCGTGATTATCCGCGATGAAGCAGGATCAACCAAGAGTGCTCTTGCCAAGTTCAGTTCAATAAAAAAGGGGCTTATCCCGTTGTTTCATTTAAACGCGACACCGTGGGGTCTCAAACCGCTCAATACCGAACAACGGTTCGCCATTGAATTATTATTGTGCAACGATGTCAATTTAGTCACACTCATCGGTGTGCCCGGCGCAGGCAAAACGTTGCTGGCACTTGCATGCGGCCTTCAAAAAACCGTTGAAGAACGCCAATTCCGTCGTCTTTTTGTCGCCCGGCCCATCATCCCAGTCGGCAGGGATATCGGTTTTCTGCCGGGCAATAAAGAAGACAAACTTGCCTCCTGGATGGGCGCCATATACGACAACCTGGAATTTCTCGTTGACAAATCTCATCCCGATGAAAAAACTGAAGAGAAAGTGCAATACTTTTTCAATACCGGACAAATTGAGATCGAGTCATTGACCTATATCAGAGGTCGTTCTCTGCCCAACCAGTACATAATCATTGATGATGCACAAAACCTGACTCCTCATGAAATCAAAACGGTTATTTCACGGGCGGGCTATGGCACCAAGATCGTCCTCACGGGCGACCCGTACCAGATTGATAACCCGTACCTGGACGCATCATCCAACGGATTGACGTATTTGGTGGAACGCTTTAAAGGCCAGGAAACGTTCGGACACCTGGTTTTCTCAAAAAGCGAACGCAGCAATCTGGCAGCACTTGCTTCAGAACTGCTTTAAACGGGGACACAGTGACTTCGCGTTTTTTTGATTTACACGTTCATACTAATTATTCTGACGGAACATTTACTCCCGAAGAGACTGTCAACTTCGCTCGGGCAGTGGGAATATCTGCCATCAGTATAACTGATCACGATACGGTGTTCGGCATTGCCGCCGCTCTTGAAGAAGGCAAAAAGTGCGGTATTGAGATCGTCCCTGGCATTGAGCTCTCGTGCACCGTCGACACCAAACAATCGAGCGAAATGCACATCCTGGGATACTACATCGACTGGCACAACAGCGCTTTCCAGGATATGTTAACGCTGTTCCAGAAAGCGCGTATCGAGCGGGCGCAAAAGATAATTAAGCGTCTCGCTGAGATCGGTGTTCCTCTCGATCAAGCGAAAGTTCAGAAAATTGCCGGCAGAGGTGCTATCGGGCGTCTTCACATCGCTAAAGCACTCATCGAAGAAGGATATGTTGAATCTTCACATCAAGCCTTCAACAAATATCTCGGCAATGACAAACCGGCGTATGTACCAAAATTCAATCTCAGTCCGGCAGAAGCCATTAAGATGATCCAGCGTGTTGGTGGCATAGCGGTATTGGCTCACCCACATTACGGCCATTACAGCAACCGTACGTTACTCAAATCACTGGTCGATGCCGGATTACGGGGAATTGAGGTCATCCACAGCAAGCATTCACCGGCAACGGCTGAACTTTTCAGTCAATTAGCACGGGAACTTGGGTTGATCGCCACCGGCGGTTCTGATTGTCATGGCCCTTATGGGGATAGCCCCGCGCTTCTGGGTACGGTAAAAATACCGTACAGCGTGCTTGAAGATCTCAAAAAATGCAAAACATCCATTGATAGTGAAAATGCGTCCATAATCGAGGAACCATCATGAAACACTTGATCATCAGTTTGCGGCCCCGTCAATGGATCAAGAACCTGTTTTTACTTGCAGGAATATTGTTTTCGCGTCATCTTTTTGACCCGGCATTCCTTGAAGTGGTCATCAGCGCCTTCGTCGTTTTTTGTTTGCTCTCGGGTGCTGTCTATTTGCTCAATGACGTTAAAGACATTGAGAATGATAAAAACCACCCGCGAAAATCTCTGCGGCCAATAGCGGCCGATCTGTTATCGAAAAAGGCGGCCCTGGTGTCTTTCTATGTGATCACGGCCCTTTCACTGGGTGTTGCCTTCTTGCTGGGTATGCCGTTTTTCTTAACGGCGGTAGGGTACTTTATCCTCCAGGTTGCATACACGCTATTTCTCAAGGATATGGTGATCCTCGATGTTTTTTCCATAGCAGCAGGATTTGTGTTACGGGTTATTGCAGGAGCGGTAGTAATTAATGTGGTTATTTCTCCCTGGCTTGTTATTTGTACAACTCTCTTGGCACTCTTTTTAGGGTTGAGTAAACGCCGCCATGAAATTGAAACACTGCTGGAAACCGCTCATACCCATCGCACCGTGCTTCAAAGTTACAGCACTTATCTACTTGACCAGATGATCGGCGTCGTAACCGCATCAGCGGTAGTCTGCTACGCGTTGTATACCATGGCACCCGAGACGGTGGCTCGTTTTAACACGAGAAACCTTCTCTTTACGATTCCCTTCGTACTGTATGGGATATTCCGCTACCTGTTTCTTATCCACAAAAAAGGGGAAGGTGGCAACCCGGAAACTGTCCTGACCGCCGATCTGCCGCTGTTGATCGATATTGTGTTATGGGCGCTTACTGCCGGGTTTATTATCTACCGATAACATTATGAATGAACTCATTGCTGTCATTGACGATGAACAAGATATTGCCGAACTCATCGAAGTAAACCTCAAAAACAACGGGTTTGCGGTTAAATCATTCGCCGATGGGAAAGCTTTTTTTCGGTTCCTTAAAACGACCATACCGGACCTTATTGTACTGGACCTCATGCTGCCAGACATCAATGGCCTGGACATCTGCAAACAAATTAAGCGGGAACCCAAATATGAATCAATCCCGATCATCATGCTCACCGCTAAAGGCGACGAAACAGACAAACTCATTGGTCTCGAGATCGGGGCCGACGACTACATGACAAAACCGTTCTCACCGCGGGAACTTGTTGCTCGCGTGAAAGTCGTCTTAAGAAGAAAAACAACGAAAGAAAATCCGGTCACCTCCGATCTCGGTGCCGGCATCCGCATTGATTTCGAGCGCTTTACCGCCACGGTCAATGGAAAACCGGTTTCTCTGACGACTACGGAGATGAAAATCCTTGAACTGCTTAATTCTAAGCGCGGGTATGTGTTCTCACGAGACAAAATTCTTGACCACTTGTGGGGGGATGATAAAGTTGTTCTGGACCGGACGATCGATGTCCACATTAAAAATCTTCGCGACAAGCTGGGTACTGCAGGAAAATCCATCAAGAATATTCGCGGTATAGGATATAAGCTGCTGTAACTCCGAAATGAATCAATCCCTTTTCAGTCGCCTTTTTGGCACCTTTGTTATTCTCATAATTGCAGTAACGTGCGCGTATATTGCCATCACCTTCACCATTGTTCGCCAATCCTATCTGCACACTCTTTCAAACGATCTCAGCACCATTGCCATCACTCTCGACCAGCAGATCGGCCCGATGATATCCAGTGGCCGTTTCGGTGAAATTGAGACACTCGTCACCCGGATCGATCAGCAAACTCACCGGCGCATTACTGTCATACGGCCGGACGGCTTTGTCATAGCCGACTCCGAAAAAAACCCCGCTCTTATGGAAAATCATAGTAACCGGCCGGAAGTCAAAGATGCCATTAACGGCGTCATGGGTCAATCAGTGCGATTTAGCGCCACGATAAAAGAAGATATGCTCTACGTCGCGGTCCCGATGACCCTTGAATCACCCACCAGGCACCACTACATAATTCGAGTCAGTATATTCCTTCGAGATTTTGATGCTCTTATGAAGCAGTTGAAACAACACCTCCTGAAAACGATCGGACTTATTGTTTTTCTTGCGCTTGTCGGTTCAGTTCTTGTATCCCGGGCGCTGACGAAACCTCTTAAAGAGCTGCAAACCGCCGCAGAAACAATGGCGCGAGGAGATTTCTCAACGCGCGTGAAGATGCGTACCTCAAAAGAATTAACGGCGCTCGGCAACTCGTTTAATGATATGGCTGCACGGATTAACGATCTCTTTGCCGAGGTTGCCGGTCGCACACAGGAAGTCAACGCGATACTGGCAGCCATCAATGAATCTTTATTTGTTGTCGCCAAAGACGGCAGTCTCCTGATGGCAAATGACAGCTTTAAAAGGCTTACCGGAAAATCATCGATTGAAAACCGCTATTACTGGGAACTGTTCCGGGAGCCGGCTTTTGAGAAGCTTATTAAACAAGCGATCGCGGGGTCCCGCCACATGACGGGATCGTTCGACCATGGCGGACGCAGCTATCTCTGTGGAATATCCAAACTCCCTGCGCGGGAGGAATATGTCGTTCTTCTCCATGACGTAACCGAAGAGAAGAAACTCGAGACGATAAAAAAAGATTTTATTACCAACGTTTCCCATGAACTACGAACCCCGCTGACGGCAATCAAAGGATTTGTCGAAACTCTCGAAGATATGGTCAGCGGAGAAGGTAAACGATATCTTGAAATTGTCAGCCGCCACACCGACCGCCTTATCAATATTGTTGCGGACCTTCTGCTGCTTTCAGAAGTTGAAAATCCTCTTTTCAAACTGGAACTGCACACCCACGATATCAAAACCATCATCGACAATATTGTTATTATGTTTCAGCCGCGCGTCAATCAAAAGAAACTGCGCATCACGGTCAGCGCACCTGCCCCACAGTACCCTGTAACAATTGATGCCTCAAAATTCGAACAGGTTCTCATAAACCTAATCGACAATGCCATCAAATATACAGACACCGGTGAAATTACGATTACCCTGCGCGACGAAGCGGAGAGAACAATCATAGATATCACTGATACGGGTCCCGGCATACCTGCAGAATTGTTCGGCCGTATCTTTGAACGTTTCTTTGTAGTCGATACGTCACGGTCAAAAAAAGTTGGAGGAACGGGGCTGGGGTTATCTATTGTTAAACACATTGTCAATTTACACGACGGCACTATAGATGTCGCAAGCATTCCCGGAAAAGGATCAACCTTTTCCATTTCACTTCCTAAACTCCTTAAGTAAACTTCTCCGTACTGAGACTAGCTCCCAAAAATGCCTTTTTTTCCTCACGTAAATACGTTATTAACACCTCACTTTAACAATAGGTATTTACGTGAAAGCCGCAGGGTTATGTCTGTTCGCTCACCTGTGTTCACTGATGGCCAGCTCCTCTGTGTATTTACAAAATAAGAAAAAAGTCAGTTAAAAGTGGATGCAGATAATTGTGTAATGCTATCGTATGTGAGAAAATGAGACAGGTGCTTTGATCTGAACGTACATATTTAAGATAATGCATGTACGTCCAACTTTTTCCATAACAAAAATGACCCTTTTTATATGGAATACCTCCACTATAAGAAAACGAAATCAATTAACCTCTCTGGAATTTCACGATGAGGTTATTTTTATTTGTTTGATTAGACCACCTACCCCACTGATCGGATCAGTGCAGCAAAAAGAGCGATCGTCAGTTTTTTCGAGGAATATGTTTTCGATTGTCGAAGATATCAGACGGCAACAAGCGTCGGGCATTATCTCTATGGCGAGTTCTCATTGAGTAATCGAAAATCTATCTCAAATATTTTCGATGTCACAACACTGAAAGATTATGAAGTTCATGCCTAGAAACGAAGCAGTCAGGCAATTCCATGATGTATTCACTTTTGAATCTGTTTCGCACATGTACACAATTAACAAAACCTTAACAAAATCATTATTCTCTGTTCATACATTTTGAGTAATATAGTCTCAAGTCAGGGACAATTTGATCGAAGCTGCATAAAGTAAACATAAGGAGGGGGATAGATCAATAATCATCATTAACAAGCAGCCGCACACAATGAAAGCGCACGACGTTAAAATTTCTAAAGGAGAATAGGATGTCAATGAAAAAAAGCAGCAAGTCGATGAAAGGCATAATCTCAAGTCTCATTATTATGGGAATGATTGCGCCCAGCGTAACATCTGTTTTTGCAGATGATCAGCCGTCAACGTTCAATACCACGTATGCAAATTGCAATGTCAAGATGTATGGCTTTATTGAAAGCGACATGATCAGTGATTCACAACAACCTTCATTTTATGAAGAATCAGACACCCCTGCACTTCCCAAGTCAAACACGTATGCAGGCAATAACGGACGCGTCATTACAGGCATACGCAACAGCCGCTTAGGATTTGATATTACCATGCCGGAAACGGATTCAGGACTTAAAACCGAAGCTATTTTGGAAATGGACTTTTTGGGCAACCAATCAGCCAATACGACACCGGGCAATGCCGGTGGAACTCAAAGTGAACGTGACTACTTTAATAACCCAACCGCGCGTATACGTCACGCCTACTTGAATTTTACATATGGCAACGAGAACGCAAAATTCGGACAGACATGGTCCTTGCTGGGATGGCAGCCGTATTATTTCCCTTCGGAACCGGAAGTTTCACCAACAGTTGGTCAGCTTTACCGGCGCTTTCCTCAAGTTCGCTTTACTGATTCACGCTCTCTTGGAATCCTTGGACTGAGCGACTTGAAATTAGAGAGTGCAGCCGATGTAGCCAAGCCGGCCGAGATGGATTCAGATCTGGTTGATTACCATGCCGGATTAAGATTGTCCTATGACAAGATAAAAGCAGCAACTGGTTTAAGCTCCCCCAGTGGAGACAGAATGGTTGGCCTCTCAATTGCATCTTCATGGATATGGGAACCAATTACGACTGTCAATATTGGCAAACAGACCGGTCAGGGATACGCGCTTGATGCTCTCATTCCTATCATCCCTTCAAAAGATGGCAAGGATATGAGCAATAACCTTTCTTTGTGCGGTGAGTATTCACATGCATCAGGCATCGGCGGACTGGAACTTGCCGGCGCAACTGCTGGTATTACTGCTCCTACTGCCGCTCAGATGGGCAATGGTAACCCACTTGATTCAGGTATCGCCGGAATCAATATGCGCGGGGCCCTCGATCTCATCCAATTTGAGACTGCACGTGCAGACTTGACATATGTGTTGCCCTGCCCACAATGGGCTGTTTCGACAGGGTATGCTCAGGTTAGACCTGACAATTTAGGCGACTTTGTCGTGATGAGCACCAATAAGAGCACAAGCTTTATTTCTAACTATGCATATTATTATGGATCACTGTTCTATACTCCGCTTAAGTGGCTTAGATTTGCCGCTGAGTTTGCCGAGTTCCATGATACCTATGTTGATGTGAAAGCACCGAATGCACAAGACAACCGTTTACAGTTTACAACCTACATTTCGTTCTAATAAAGATGTTGTCTGAAAATACATAGAACGAAAGTAACCGGTGTAAGCAAAATTCTGAAATGTGATAAAGGGTTAACTCCCGACCAATCATTGACCTCATGTGGGTGGCAACAACTAAACGAAGCCAGAGGCAGGGAGTAGCGTGCTAGCGATGTGCAAAAAGATACGGGCACGTTAATAAATGGAATGTTACTTTAACCCGAATCGGAAACGTAAAATTCTAAATCTGTCATGCATCATACAACCGGTGCGGACACTTTAAGAGAGAGAGAAACCTTCCATGAAAAAACTGTTCATTAGTGCAATAGTCAGTTTAGTAAGTATTGCGCCATTGTTTGCAGATGCAAAGATAGTCATTGAAGGATCAACGACCGTTCTTCCTATAGCACAACGTGCAGCTGAAGACTTTATGAACGCTCATAAGGACGCTCAGCTGACTGTTCGCGGCGGCGGATCGGGAGTGGGAATAACTTCATTGCTTGAAAAGACCTGCGATATCGCAGATTCTTCGCGCCCCATTAAGGATGCAGAGATTCAGAAAGCTGCCAGCAACGGTGTTGCGCCGAAAGCATATGTTATAGCTATGGACGGAATCGCTGTTATCGTCCACCCGTCCAATGGCATCAAAAACATGACCAAACAACAGATTCAGGATATCTTCACCGGCAAGATATCTGACTGGAAACAATTGGCAATGCCCGCGCAACAAATAGTCGTTGTCTCACGGGACAGCGCCAGCGGAACATTTGAAGCTTTCGGAGCACTTGCTCTTGATGGCAACAAAGTCCGTGCTGATGCTCTTTTGCAAGCTTCAAATCAGGCAGTGGCGTCAGTTGTTGCTAAAACACCCGGTGCAATCGGCTATATCGGACTTGGGTATATCACCGGCGCAGTAAAAGCCGTTTCTGTCAACGGAATTGCTGCAACAAAACAAACAGTATTAGCCGGCAAATACCCTTTCTCTCGTCCGCTGTTTATGTACACAAACGGACCGGCTAAAGGGACGGCAAAGGATTTTATAACCTTTATCCTGAGCAAAGATGGTCAGAAACTAGTTGAAGAAGAAGGATTTGTCGCTTTAAAGTAGTACCCGTCAGTTGTCCTACCCGGCAGTAAATACAGTTTCACACGTACAAACACGTGTGGAACTGGCAACCGGGTACGGTGCAACGACGAAGAAGCATCTCGTGTTTTAACACATATATCGCACCACAAAGCTGTTAAACTTCTATCCCCTCGTTCTTTCTTCTTCATGTACCGGGAAGGCAGAATGAGGGGAAAAAGTTTTATACGGAGCACCACCACCTCACATGTACAAAAAGAATTGAATTTCATGACACATTTAAAAGAAAATATCTATCGTTGGATTTTTACTGCACTGGCATTTACATCGCTTATTTTCCTCTTAGGAATTATCATCGTTCTTTTCCGTGAGGGGTTGCCGATATTTGCAACCATTGGACCAGTAAAATTTCTTACCGGTCTCCATTGGTATCCTACCTATGATCCTCCAGAATTCGGCATTTTCCCGCTGATCGTCGCCTCGTTATCCGTGACCGTGGGCGCCATGATCGTTGCGGTTCCGCTTGGCATTGGCAGTGCACTCTATATTCATGAACTAGCCGGGGATTATATCCGTCACTTGTTAAAACCTGCGGTAGAGGTACTGTCTGCTATTCCCTCTATCGTTTTTGGTTTTTTTGGAATGACCATTGTCGCCCCTTTTGTCCAAAACCTCCTTCACATCCCTACAGGATTAAATGCTTTTACGGCATCACTGGTTCTGGGGATCATGGCAATACCAACCATCACCAGCCTTGCAGAAGATGCATTAGGATTTGTCCCGCGCAGCTTCAAGGAAGCTTCCTACGCTCTGGGGGCAACGCGCTGGCAGACGCTGATCAAAGTCGTTTTGCCCGCAGCCGGCTCCGGCGTATCAACCGCGATCATTCTCGGTATCAGCAGAATCGTCGGGGAAACAATGACCGTTCTGATGGTTTCCGGCGGTGCGGCGGTCATCCCTCATTCGTTTTTTGACCCTGTCCGCCCGATGACATCCACCATCGCCGCGGAAATGGGTGAGGCAGTTACCGGCAGCCCCCATTACAGCGCACTGTTTGCCATTGGTCTTGTTTTATTTCTCATGACACTGGGCCTCAACATTATTTCAGAGATCATCAGCAAAAGGTACCGCATAAAACTTGGACTTGACCGATGAAAAACAAAGTGTTTGAAAAATTGGGGTTTACCCTGCTCTTTTTGTGTGTCGGGCTCACTCTATTTTTTCTGGCAGCAATTATTTATTTTGTCGTAGTCCGGGGACTACCGGTGATGTCATGGGAGTTTTTAACGGAAGCCCCGCGGCATTCTATGACCGCTGGCGGGGTTGCCCCAGCAATCATCGGGACATTTTATCTGGTCCTTGGCACCATTCTGTTTGCGTTACCGCTGGGACTGGCAACAGCAATTTATCTTTGTGAGTACTCTCCGCGCGGCTATTTCGTTAACATCATCCGAATGAGTATCAACAACCTCGCCGGCGTTCCATCAGTCGTTTTCGGCCTGTTCGGTCTTGCTATATTTGTCAAATATTTTGGTTTTGGCATATCGATTCTATCCGGTAGTCTGACCCTTGGCATACTCATCCTGCCCGGCATTATATCGTCATCTCAGGAGGCCTTGATGGCTGTGCCGTTTTCGTTACGAGAAGCTTCTCTTGCGCTGGGGGCAACGCATTGGCAGACCATCAGGCGTGTAGTCGTACCCACCGCATTTCCGGGTATCTTAACTGGCGTTATACTGGGTGTAGGCAGGGCCGCGGGCGAAACGGCACCGATATTGTTTACCGCCGCAACATTCTTTACTCGCAGCTATCCGACATCACCGATGTCCGAGTGCATGGCCTTGCCGTATCACATATACGCACTAATGACGGAAGGCACGCATCCGGATAAACAGGCAGCCATTGCGTATGGATGTGCCCTTATTTTGATGATACTGGTATTGCTGATCTCAGGACTCGCAATCTATTTACGCGGCAGATTCAGACGAGGATTTACTCATTAGAGGGGTTCCCATGGATACTATGATCAAATTGGCACGCATCTCGGTCGAAAACCTTAATTTTTTTTACGGCAAGAAACAGGCACTTCACGACCTTAATCTTAATATTTATGACCGGCAGGTAACAGCTCTCATCGGCCCGTCAGGCTGCGGGAAATCGACCTTTATCCGCCTGCTCAACCGGATGAACGATCTGGTGGCGGAAACTCATGCAGAGGGCAAAATTATGCTCGACGGGAGAAATATTCTTGAGGCGAGCATAGACGTCGTCAGTCTGCGCCGACGGGTCGGGATGGTTTTTCAAAAACCTAACCCCTTTCCCAAAACAATTTTTCAAAATATTGCCTATGGACTTGAAATTAATGGCGAAACCAACAAAACCTTTATAGAAGACAAAGTAGTGGAATCATTGAAAAAATCTGCTTTGTGGGATGAGGCAAAGGACCGGCTTCATGAGAGTGCCTTGCGTCTTTCCGGCGGACAGCAGCAACGACTCTGTATCGCCCGGTGTCTTGCAGTCGAACCGGAGGTCATTCTCTTCGATGAGCCATGCGCAAGCCTTGATCCCGTCTCAACGAAAAAAATTGAAGAGTTAATCCAGGAACTTGAAAAAGATTATACTATCGTTATCGTGACCCATAATATGCAGCAGGCGTCCCGGGTGTCGGACTATACCGCTTTTATGTATCTTGGTGAGCTTGTTGAGTTCGGAACAACGGAGAAACTCTTTACCGTACCAAAAGACAAACGGACTGATGAATACCTGTCAGGCAAATTTGGATAACAGTTCAAATAAAAAAATGACACAAGGAGAAATAGAATGCTCGACGAAAAATTGATTGGGTTGAAAAAAGAACTTATTGATTTTGCAGGGGTCGTGGAATCAATGGTCGTAAAATGTCTCAGAGGCTTGATGGGAAATACCCCGGCCTTGTTTGATGAAGTTATCATTTCTGATGAACCGCGTGCCAACACCTATGAAGTCAGTATTGATGAAATGTGCACAAACCTCATCGCCCAGTATCAACCGCGGGCCAAAAACCTGCGTTTGACACTCATGGTGTATAAAATGAGTAACGACCTTGAACGTATGGCTGATCATGCAGTTAACATCGCCGAGAGCGCCCGATTTCTATCAGAACGCCCTCCGGTCAAACCGCTCATCGATTTGCCGCGAATGGGTGAGCTGACCGTCAAGATGCTCTCCGATAGCATCAATGCGTTTGTCAATGAAGATGCCGAACTGGCACGATCTGTCTGCACACGCGACAATGAAGTCGACGACCTCAAACGCGTTATCCTTGCTGATTTAACCTCAATTATGAAGAAGGATCCATCAACCATTGAACGGGCTCTTCAACTGATCCGCATCACCGGCAATCTCGAACGCATTGCGGATCTGTCAACCAACATATGTGAAGAAGTACTCTTCTATTCCGAAGGACGGGTCATCAAACATCATCTGGATGATGAAACACCTCAATAAGGTATTATTCATTACGGGCCACTATGAGGTGCCCATACATCAAAAATCCCGTTTATGAGTACCCTGTCACTCACATACAATCATCATGGTAAAAAATAAAAGCACACATGAGGATCCGTTTTTTGTTATTTTTTCGGTGACGGGAAGTATTTATCAAGGAAGTCAGAGTGTTTGTAGGGCAACCACGAAGGAATACGGTAAAACTGATCCCGAATACTGCTGAGCACCCGGGTTTTATACTCTTCTACATTGAAGTTCCTGCCAAGCACCAGATAGAATGGCGCATTATCAATCATAACAGTGTTGATCTCAAGAGTCTGGAAGTACGGAGCATACTCACTTACCTGCGGCGGGGACGTGCGCAGTATAAGAATATTCTTTCCTGACAATGTATTGAAATCCGTCACAAAATCATCTTGCCGTGCATGAAACGATCCCGTACCGAACACCGCTACATGGCGGTGTAAATAGAATTCTATAATACCGGAATCAGCGTAACTGGGTGTTGCAAAACTAAATTCGTTTCCATACGGCGCAAGCGCGGACAGGACTTTCTGTGGGTGCATGCCAATTATGATCGTCGTGTAATTTTTATTATTTTTAATCACGCTGAGGGGAAGAGAAAGAATGATCGCCACAATAAGAAGATGAGCTCCGGTAAAATATGACATGAATACAATTGATTTCTTCAGTTCCTGGGCCGACAACAGCATACCAACGACAATATACAAGAAGGGATAGTATGATAATGGCCAGTGTAGTCCGATCACCTTTTTAGTTGATAGAATGCCAAATATACCTAGCGGAACGATGAACGTTATAATAAATACGTTAAATGCTGGGAAATCGTGCCAGAGCCTTTGCACGGCACTGAAATCTCTTGAGTGATTAGCCTCTTTGACTCTTTTGAAAATATAATACAACACCGGCGGAGTGATCAAATATGCCTGACAGGCAATAAACGTCGCAATTTTTCCCCATGAAAATGTCTCGCTACGATTACGGTTGAACACATTGAACATGATGTTAGGCCACCCGTGGTAATAGTTCCATATGAGGTTAAATGAGACAAATGGCATGAGACAAGCAAACAGGACACAGATTCCCAGGGTCCGCTGTTTTGTCTTTGTTGAGATAATCCAATGGATGACGTAGGCAAACCCCAGCAAGGCTGAGAGGTATTTCGATAGAAACGCAAGTCCGAGAAATATTCCCGAGATCGCGTAATATGAAAGTTTCTGGTCATTTTTTTGGGCATTAAAATAACAGACCCCGGAAATAAAGACAAACAGCAAAAGCGGCGTATCTGTTGTCACGATAACATCAAGTACATTGAAGGGAGAAACGAGAAATAACGTACCGCACATCAATGCGACGACCGGGTTGAAATAACGCCCAACGCGGGAGATGCCATATCCTATAAAAGTGGTAAATAGGATAGCTGGAAGACGCAGAACGACCGGCGCACTACTGATTCGCTCCATGCAATGGAGAATCCATCCAATCATCGGTGGATGATCGAAATATCCAAGACTCAAGTAGCGGCCCCAGAGCACGAAATGTGCCTCATCGCTGGTCAGAGGAATAACGGAGGCGAGTATCAGCTTAACAATAACGGTACCCGCAAGCACACTCCAAAATGTTTTCTCCCACATTTTTTCCATCAGACGATTATATCTATTTGCATTTTCTTTTGCAAAAGACTTGAAATTTTGTTACCATATCACACGCATGATAAAAAGAAAGATTTTGATTTTGTTTTTTTGTGTAACTGCTCTCTATCCCGCAGTCGCTTTTGCTCAAGGCCCGCTTGAAGAACAACCGAACGACACATCACTTCAATCCTTCAACGATGAATCCGATTCTACCACCGTTGACAAAGATCTCCTTCAAATAAACACCGTTGAAATATCCACAACAGCCGCCGCCCAGCGCTCGGTACTGCTGCTCACCATTAAAGAAGCCGAACTGCTTTTCAACAAAGCAAATAAAAGCTTCACTACGGGAAATACCGAAAACGCTCAGGACCTGTACGATCAGTCACTGTGTAAATTGTCGCAGGCAGGCATCGATGCCGCACTGTTCAATAAACTGCGTGACGATTTCAAATCAATTTTTTCAAAGCTCGGAAACTCTCTGAGTTCAAATTCCAGCGCCGCTCCCGCTCATAAAAACAATATACCGATGGATGTGGATAATGAGCTCGTAAAGAAATATCTTAAACATTATTCAGAAGAAGGAGGGCCCAAACGACTTATTAAAGCGGCTCTTGAACGGTCTGGCAGGTATCGGCCGATGATACAAAAAATTCTCAAAGAATATGACCTGCCGCAAGAATTGATTTATTTGCCGGTCGTTGAAAGCCTGTACCGAGTTGACGATCTATCGCGGGCTGGCGCACTGGGCTTGTGGCAAATCATGCCTCAACGCGCTCGCGGGCTGGATTTAAAGCTGAACTACTGGGTCGACGAACGCAAGGATCCCGAGAAATCCACTCGCGCCGCCGCGCAGTATTTCAATGAACTCTTTTTGATGCTTGACGACTGGCATCTGGTGCTTGCGGGATACAACCGGGGAGAGTTTGGGCTTGTCAGAGATCTGAAATTCTCAAATGCCACCAACATTTGTGAAATGGCCGACCGTAATGCCGTTCCAAAAGAAACTCAGCTCTATGTTCCACAATTTATCGCCGTCACGATGATCGGGGAAAATCCTCAAAAGTATGGATATGATCTGGTGTACGACCCGCCCATGGAATACGACACCGTTAAAATATCAACGGTCATTGACCTCAAGATTGTTGCTCAATGCGCGGGAACGACGGTTGAAAAAATACGCGCGCTCAATCCGGCAATTATCGCCTGGTGTACCCCGCATAACTGCCCTGATTTCGAACTACATATTCCCAGTGGGACTGCAGCGTCATTTACAGCAAATATTGCTCAGGTTAAAGATCTCAATCCGTCACCGGGATTTATCAAGTACAAAGTCCGTAGCAACGATTGGCTCGAAAAGATTGCTCAGAAGTTCTCTACCACGGTTAAAGCGATAAAAGAAGATAACGCGCGTGTCCGCAAACAGAAATATCTGCGTGTTGGACAGGTACTCATCATACGCCCCGGCAAAAAATATAAAGGGTAAACGCATATTGGGTGAAGTTTTGCTGGTAAGGTTTTTTGAATTATTGTACCCATACAACCCGACGACTTCAGTAAACCTCAACATCTCGCTCTCATCAAGCTGCAAACAATCTATACCCTGACACAGTAAACTGCAGATGTTCATGCCATGTGCAATACACCACAAATCTAACGTTTTCTTGTCCACAATAATCTGTGCATTACTACCCGGAATTAATTACCTTCCATTTTGCAATATTTTCACAAAATATTAACTTTAATGACACACGTTTATGCTAAACTTCTTTACGGTAAAATTATTTTTATTATTAGTATATTTACGGAAAAATATTTTTATTAATTCGAATC
>JBELAT010000027.1:0-16814 GCA_049508565.1 Endomicrobiales bacterium
TGCAATGCCGCGTTCCAAAGCCTCAATGGCAGCCGGCTGATCGCCGGAAGGAGTGAAGGGGGATACCAGTTTAAACTTATTTTCCATGAAACTTATTTGTCTCCATGTTCTTTGATATCATCATGCAATAAATAGTCCAGACGGGCAAACTCGTCATATGCCGTTGGATCAAGATGCAGCGGTGTAATTGAAACAAACCCATGATCGACTGCTGTTATATCCGTACCTTCGTGATGCTCTCCAGAAACAAACTTCCCGGCAAGCCAGTAATATTTCTTCCCCCGCGGATCAGTGCGGCACTCCACATTTTCATCATATATACGGGTACCAACTGCGGTAAGCATCATCCCTTTAACAACACGAGGAACATTGATATTGAGATATATTTTAGGTAAAGGACACTTCTCATGAAGCAAATGCGCTGCTATCCGGGCCGAGACTTTGGCGGCCTGGATAAAATCGCCATTTGCCAACTCCGCAACGGACACAGCAAAAGATGAATACCCCAACATCGCTCCTTCACGTGCGCCGGCTACTGTTCCCGAATAGACGACGTCATTGCCGAGGTTAGGACCGGAATTGATGCCGGAAACAATTAAATCAACTTTGCCTTTGAGTAACGACCGGACCCCATATTTCACGCAATCCGCCGGAGTTCCGTTGGTAAGATACAGTCCCGGTTCTGTCTCGTGAATACGAAATGGTTTATGCAGAGTTATTGAATGACTGGCACCGGAACGCTCCTGGTCCGGCACCACTGCTGTCACCGTGCCGAGCTTTTCCAATTCGCTTATTAACGGGCGTAATCCCATACCGTAAATTCCGTCGTCATTTGTTACCAAAATATTTTTTTTCATGTTGTTCCTCAATTGTCTGACATTGGTTGTGCTGGCGATACTACGTCTGTGTCAAAGAAAACAAAAAGCTGTGTTCATCTGATAATAGCTTCAGCAGTGCAAATAAAATAAATTCATGACAGTGCCAGCACCGCATCTGATAACACTTGTTGCGCAAAACGCTCCGGGATCTTTATTGCCATATGTTCCCGGTGAAAGTTGTGCATCCGCGTAACGATCTCCTGGACAAATATCTCAGGAGACAAGTTCTTTTCGATGATCATGACTGCCTGGCCGGATTTTACCAGACCTTGAGCGTTAAATTCCTGATGATTTGCGGTCGCGTATGGGTACGGTACCAGAATCGCCGGTGTTCCCAGCATCTTTATTTCAGCCACCGTCGTGGCGCCGGAGCGGCAGATAATAAGATCACTGACGGCATAGGCGTCCCCGATCTCATGAAGGTAGGCGAGGACTATGCCAGTAATTTTATTGTCTCGATAACCGGCTGCGGTAGTATCATAGTCTTTTTTCCCAGCAACATGTAGAAACTGAATGTTTTCCCGGCACGATAGCGGCAACAACGCCCAACTCTTAATAACCGTCTGATTTATCGCTTGAGCGCCCTGACTGCCGCCAAAAATAAGTACAGTGAATTTCTCCGGCGAAAGATGCAGGCGATGTAATGCTGCAGTATAATCGACACCGAACAAGTCCCGGCGAACGGGATTTCCCGTAACTACCGTAATTTTTGTGGGAAAATATGAGAGGGACTCTTCAAAGGAAACAGCAACACGCTTTACACAACGGGCGAGGATCCGGTTTGCCAATCCCGGCAAGCAGTTTTGTTCATGAATAAGAGTCGGTATCCGGGACACGGTGGCGGCTACAATGACAGGAAATGAAATATATCCACCCATACCGACAACCGCCGCAGGCCGTATCCGCCCAATCAATACCCGGGCAGCCAAGAAACTTCTGACGAGATAATATAAAAACGGAACCAGACCCAGCGAGAACCGGCGCGGCATTCCCCGTGCCGGGATCTCTACAAAATCAAATTTTTCCTCTATTAAAATAGTACGACACATTTCGTTTTCTGTAACGATAAATATCGGCTGACACCCCCGCAACATTAACTCCCGGGCAAGAGCAATCCCGGGGTAGAGATGCCCCCCGGTACCTCCCGCGGCAATGACAATCTTCTTCATATCATTGTTAACTACCATAGTTTTACCAGCTCTTGATGAAGCATTGATTAGGTGAAAAAACAGCTTAAATCAACTAATCAGCAAACTACATCTATTTTCTGTTCCCCCATCCGAACCTTATTATATCAAAACGAGGAATCCCACTATCTTTTAAAAAGTGCAGAAAAAGTCCCACTGTTTGAACCACTGCAGATGTGAAACATATGATTGCGGTACTGCCATACCAACGAGTATAGGATAAAAAACGATAAACAAAGCCATTGTTAATGCAAGATACCCCCATAACACCCACCGCAGTTTTGGATATCTCTCTATCAGATGTTGCATCACATAAATAATCGCAAAGATAACAAAAGGGAGCACTACAAAAAAATAATAGATATAACTCGTTCGTGAAAAAATTATCCAGGGAAGATACAGAGATGCTATCGCTGTAATGAGCACGAGCACCCGTTTATCACGTTTTTTAATACCGAGAAATATGGTCCCTGCAACAGCAGGGATTGTCATCCACCATATGGCCGGATTACCCATACTCACGATATCTGCAATGTACCCACCACCTTGCTGACTATAAAAAACAAGCGGGTTGGTTACAAAAGGCCATTGCCACCAGCGGGACGCGAAGTGGTCATTATTGTTAAAAGTCACATGGAAGTCCAGCATATACTTTTGATTATCAATCATTTGCAGTAATCCATTTTTGATGCCTGAGACCATCATAAACGGTATATAGGACAAAACATAGATAATGGGCGTGATCACAACAAACAAGACCGTTATTGTTTTTAAATTAACCCGGTTTTCCCCGCGAGAAAACATGAGAAATATAAGCACCAGCCCGGCTCCACCGAACAACGCATTCCATTTACTTGCAACTCCCAATCCAAAAAAAATGGCACTACATACCAGGGCCTTGTTTTTCTTCGGTGCAGTATCGCTTACGTATAAATACACACAATAAAACATAAGCAAAATAAACAACACGCTATAGGGTTCCAGAGTAGCTATTCGTGTCTGAGAGAAATGTGCGAAATCAAACATCATCAGGAAGGCAGCGCAAAAAGCATACATCCGGTCATAAAACAGTTTTTTCCCGAACATATACATGACGGGTATCATAGCAACACCGAACATTGTTCCTGAAAACCTCCAGCCAAAGGGGGTAACCCCAAAAATGACCATTCCCAAAGAAAGGAGCACCTTACCGAGCGGAGGATGGGAATGTTCTTCGGGCGGGGTCATCCGGTGCAAGTACTGGTACGCCGTTTTCATGTCGTCTCTTTCATCGTAATAACAGCTTGAAAGAAATGATGCCAGGTAATCAAACGTGTTCTGCTCGTCAAATAGATTTTCCGGACGATTTGTCACTGACAGGTTTGCCAATTGTCCCGCATTGGCTACTTTCATCACGGTCTTATCTGCGTTCACGCCTTGAGAATAACCTGTATGATTTGATTTTTCAGTAATGACTATAGGGGCATAGGGCACTTGAGTTCCCCTCTTGACGATGAACATTTCATTTAATGTTGCCCCGGGTTTGGTAGCGCGTATCTTTAAATATCTCGTTGTTATATCCGTCTGAACGTAACTCCATTCATAATATTTTTCCCACCATTCAGTGGATTCAGGGTTTTCGATTACACAAACGGGCGAAAACTGATTCATAGTGTTCATATAATCAATTGAAAACTGCCCGCTCCCGCCTTTCCAGTAAAAATAAAACCGGTCAATGGCAATGTTCTTACCCAGGTCAACGGTTACATAGTCATCGGAACTCTGCGGTTGCCAGGATGTCTGAGGAACGTTAAAACACCCAAGCCCGGCAAGAGCCAATGCCGTGTAGGCTATTGTCATACAAACCATTATTGTTATGTCTTTTTTATCGAGACTGGAGTCTCGTCCGAAGATATCCATACTATGTAACTCCATCTGCCTCTTGTTAGGGCAGGGTAGAAAGATACAGGCTAATGAACTGATGCGTGATGAAACTCGGCCCTTTTTCACCACGGCAGTCAGTGAGCACATCATGCTTGAAACAAGTCGTTTCTGATCACCGGGTTCTACTGAGATATTCGCTGTATCAGTGTGATCCTTTGTAATTAACGTTTTTTTGAAATATTGAGTAATATGCCAACGCACGCCATATTCAAAAGAAGCGACGTGCCGCCAAATGACACAAAAGGTAGCGGTAACCCTTTGGTCGGCAAAACTCCTGCTGCGACACCCATATTTAAAACTGCCTGAAAACAGATAGCCCAGGTAATTCCCAGAGCAACCAGCTCTCCAAAAAGGTCTTGGCTTGTACGGGCGATCTTCATCCCTCGCCAGAAAAACAGGAGAAATAACGTAATCACAAAAACGGTTCCGATAAATCCCAGTTCTTCGCCGATGATGGGGAAGATAAAATCCGTATGCGGTTCGGGCAGATAATTCAATTTCATCTGGCTCTGGCCCAATCCTCTGCCTAAAAATCCCCCGTTACCCAGTGCCAGAATCGACTGATTCAATTGATAGGACCCCGAATGGATATTACCCCATGACGAAAGAAAATTCCTCATTCGTACCAGACGATATGGTTTGCGTAATATCTCGACTATGATTACAGGAATCGCGCCCAACCCAAGCCAGAATATATATTTAAATCGTGTGCCGGCGGCGTACAAAAGACACATGCCTACCAGCACTATAAGAATCGGTGTGCCAAGGTCCGGTTCAAGACCAATCAACCCGCACAAACTGCCAATTATTAGAAGTGGAGGAACCAATCCCTTTAATTCTTTTAACCGGCTTTTCTTTCTGTCAATATAATCCGCCAGCGTAACGACCATAACAAGTTTGGCTATTTCAGATGGCTGAAAACTGATTGGTCCAAACCGTAACCAGCGGCGCGCGCCACCCTTTACTGTACCTATTACGAGTACCATGAGAAGCAGTACCAGAGATATAACCATCAATATCCGCGCCATTTTTTGTAGATTCCGGTAATCAAAATTCGCCAGAACATACATGGTGATCGATCCAAGGATAACCCACATAAGCTGTTTTATGACAAAGGTATAGGGAGACTGAAATCGGGCATCAGCCATGATTACACTTGAGGAAAAAACCATGATACTGCCCAGTATGACTAAAATGACTGCAATAAAGAGCAATGAATAATCGAAATTATCGCTTGACGAAGCAGTGTATATGCGTTGTTTGAGCTTCACGTTTTGATCCTCACATTACATGTCATTATGTATTAATTTTTCCGCGTATAATAGTAGTACATGACATTACAATCTTTTCTTATTATTTCTATAGCTGTATAAGCTCTCATAACGAAGTAATGAGCACTTACAAACTACACACCAGTTTTTTAAATTCCTTGCCTCGGTGTTCATAATCTTTAAATTGATCGAACGATGCACAGGCAGGCGAAAGAAGGACGATATCGTTTTTTCGTGCAACTTTTCGAGCATACCGCACGGCGCGAGCTAATGTAGTGCACTCATGGAACCGGGTACTGCCCGCAAGCTCCTTGCGGATTTTATGTGCCGCTTCGCCTATCAGGAGAATTCCTTTAACTTTTTTTTGCACAAGTTCACGCAAGGGACTGTACGGCGCTCCTTTATCCCTGCCGCCCAGTATCAGCCAAATAGGGTCTTCAAATGATTCAAGAGCTACGCGGGTGGAATCGACATTTGTCCCTTTAGAGTCATTAAAATATCTTACATTATTAACAGTACGGACATACTCTATCCGGTGTTCAACGCCACGAAATGAATTTGTTGTTTTTTCTATAATAGAAGGTGCTATCCCGGCGGCTGCCGATATCGCAACACACGCCAGCACATTTTCAACGTTGTGCAGGCCCGGCAGATGCAGATCAACCCGTACACTAAAAGAAACTTTGTTGCCGGCAACAACGATAGTGCGTTCGTGTCCATCATCGATAAAACTGACACCTTTTTTCAAAACTTTTTTCCGGCTAAAAAACAATACCTGAGCGGGACACTTACGCGCCAGTCTCCTGCAGATGAGATCATCATAATTGAGTACGCATACATCGCGCCGGTTCTGCCGGGCAAATATGCGTGCTTTGGCCGCAATATAGCGTTTCATAGTGCGATGATGCTCAAGATGGTCTGCGGTGATATTGAGAATGGCTGAAATTTTCGGATGAAATGTCAGTGAGTCTTCTAGTTGATAACTGGACATTTCAAGCACAACAACGCTTGACCGAGTTACTTTCTTTACGAGCGCAGCAAGGGGCGTTCCAATATTGCCGCCGATGAGTGTGTGCAAACCCGCCGCGTGACTGATAGCGCCCATTAACGAGGTGGTCGTTGTTTTTCCGTTTGTTCCTGTGATAGCGATCACACAGCGCGGGCGGATCAGGCGGGATGCGAATTCAATTTCGCCAAAAATAGGAATACTTTTTCGTCGGGCTCGAGAAAGAATGGGGATTTCGCGATGGATGCCAGGACTCTTAATAATGAGATCACACTCAAGCAGCCGGTTAGAGTGACCCCCATATTCAACCTGAACTTTTTTATGAAGAGAGAAATGTGAGGCAACGCGCGATTGCACACCACTATCGCTAATTAACACATCAGCTCCCAGAGACACAGCAAGGTTTGCAGCAGCTATACCAGACTTTGCTATACCTATGACTCCTATCTTTTTCCCCTTCAAGGATAACAAAGTATCTTGCACTAAAAATCTCCATTAAATGGATTGAAATATTTAATACATGGCACGGTGCCGAAATACGCGGATATCTAAAATTTCAGTACTCCCGTTCTTTTGGCAAAAAACGTATTTTTCATTGTGGGAGTACAATCACAGGCGCATGCGACTGATATGTTAACGCAGTTTGAGCGAAGCAAAAGCTACCAATGCCAGGATAAACCCAATGATCCACAGACGAACGGTCACTTTAGGTTCAGCCCAACCCGAAAGCTCGAAATGATGGTGCAGAGGCGCCATTTTGAAAAACCGTTTACTGGCATGGCGAAATGAATATATTTGAAGGATGACTGACAAGGCTTCCATGACAAAAACTCCCCCGATAACCACTAATATCAATTCCTGCTTAATAAACACGGCAACCAACCCAAGAGACCCCCCAAGAAAAAGGCTTCCGGTATCGCCCATGAACATCTGAGCGGGATAGGTATTAAACCATAAAAACCCCAGTCCTGCTCCAACCATCGCGGAAAGAAATACTGCTAATTCCCCAGAACCGGGAACGTAAATAATACGCAGATAATGGGAAATCTGAAAATTGCCGGAAAAATAGGAAAACAAGGCAAGGGTCATCGCCGAAATAACGAGATTGCCGATTGCAAGCCCGTCTAACCCATCGGTCAGGTTTACGGCATTTGAACTTCCAACTATAATGAGCATCACAAAAAGTATATAGCCGACATGCAGATCTAAAAATACATTTTTTAGATACGGAATATTTATCAATGATGCGTAGGTTGAATTTGCGGGATGATACCATAGATACACTGCCACCGCTAACCCAAGGACCATCTGAGCAAGAAACTTTTTAAGCGGCGAAAGCCCATCAGGATTTTTTTTGACCAGCTTGAGATAATCATCACATGCGCCCCACATACCCAGCCAAATAGTTGCCAAGAGTGTTATGATGATGAAACGGTTATCAAGACGAGCCCAGAGGAGAGTGGATATAAGCATCGAAACCAGAATCAACAACCCGCCCATTGTCGGTGTTCCGGCTTTAGAAAGATGACTTTGCGGTCCATCGCTGCGTACCGTCTGTCCGATTTTCAACTGCCGAAGCCGGTCAATGAGCACCGGACCGAAAATGAAGCTGATAAGAAGACTCGTTAATATGGCTCCACCGGCACGAAAGGTAATATATTGAAAAACATTGAAAGGAGAAAAAACACTATGCAGCGGATACAAAAGATGGTACAACATAAATAGTTATTCTCCTGTTAGATGGCGAAACAATTCTTCCAGATGCATGCCCCGCGATCCTTTAAACAACACCACAACATCGGGAGTCAAAGCATTTTTCAGCTCTATTTCTAATGAGTCAAGTTTAGAGAAATGTTGAACCGTAACGGGCTCAAGACGGCTGGCGGCGACTTTCATGAGGGGTCCGTACAAAAATATTTTTTCAAGTGGCTGCGAAGCAAGAAATTCACCGAGCTTGGCATGATACAACTCGGCATCATTGCCCAGTTCCAACATATCGCCCAGAACCACAATCTTGGGACGTTCCGGAAAAGCCGTAACCATCCCCTGGATCGACTCCTTAATCGATGACGGATTTGCGTTGTATGCATCATTGATCAACAATGCTCCTCCATTGAGCACATGAGTCTCCATGCGCATCTTCGGTTGTGTAAAATGCTCCAAACCCTGTTTTATCGTCTCTATATCAATTTCCAAACAACTTGCAGCAGCGGCAGCTGCAAGCGCGTTAAAGATATTAAACCGGCCATACACGGGCATCAGTATCTTTACCGTTTTTCCCTGCATGTTTAATTCGAAGCTGGGTTTATCCGGCCACAGTTTAATGTTTTCTGCATACACATGGGCACCTTTGTACAAACCGAACGTAACAACATCACAGTGCAAACGGGTGACTATTTTACTCAAGTGCAGGTCATCGACGTTAAGGACCGCACATCCATCCTCTGGGAGCATATCAAGCAGTGCTTTCTTTTCAGCAAGCACACCCTCCAGGTTAACAAAGCTTTCAAGATGCGTGTAGCCGATATTGGTGATGACACCGATGGTCGGCTGAGCAATCTCTGCCAGCCGTTTGATCTCTCCGAAAGCAGATGTCCCCATTTCTATAACCGCATACCTGTCTTGCAATGACAACTCAAGAAGCGTTAACGGTAAGCCGATGAGATTATTTAAATTGCCAGTCGTACTGAGTGTCGGGCCACTAAGACGTAAAATCGATGCCAGCATTTCCTTGGTCGTTGTTTTTCCGTTGGATCCGGTAATACCTACAACGGGAATCTGCCATTTTTTCCGGTAGAACGTTGCAAGGTCCCCCAGCGCGCGCGTTGTGTCTTCAACTTGGATAATCGCAGGAAAAGATGGGAACGGATTGCCCATATCGATATCTTTTCGGGAGATCACCAGCCCGCCGGCCTGCTTTTCAATGGCATGCTTTAAAAAATCATGACCATCATATTTGGGGCCCTTAAGCGCAACATAATAATCGCCCCGGCGAATCGTCCGGGTATCGGTAGAAATTACCTTGACTACACTGTGGGGGTCTCCCAGGAGAAATGATCCGTTGATGGCGCTGATAAGTTCGTAGAGGTTAATGTTTTCCATGTAATCGTTCGAGGTACGTACGGGCAACTTCACTATCGTTGAAATGCAGCTTTTGGTCTCCGACAATCTGGTATGTCTCGTGGCCTTTGCCGGCAATCAGAACAACATCGTCCTTTTGTGCCATGGTAATGGCAGCAGCAATGGCCTGTTCGCGATCGAGAATGACTTGATAATTAGACCGGTGGCACCGGCGGATTCCTACTTCTACATCAAGAGCTATTTTTTCAGGATCTTCAGCCCGGGGATTGTCGGATGTGACAAAGACATAATCGCTGAGTTCCGACGCTGTTTCACCCATAATCGGCCGTTTTGTCCGATCCCGATCCCCCCCGCACCCAAAAACCGTTATAATGCGAGCAGGTTTAAGTTTCCGCAAGGCCTGCAATACATTTAAAAGTGCGTCGTCAGTATGAGCATAGTCGATAACCACTGTAAATGGCTGCCCCACATCAACCCGTTCCAGCCGACCCGGCGCAGGTGGCGCGCATCGAATCCCTTCAACAATCTTTTCAAAATGTATCCCGGCACTCAGTGCCGCTGCAACAGCCGCAAGGATATTATAAACATTATAAACACCTAGAAAACCGACAGAAACTTTAGCACGGTCATTCGGTGTTATCAGTGTAAACTCAGTGCCGCGACTGCTGTAATGAATATGATCCGCCCGGACCTGGGCACCACTTGAGAGACCGTATGTAATTATTGATGCTCCGGATACAACCCGACAGAGCTTTTCACCCCACTCGTCATCGATGTTTATTATAGCAAATTTACCATATGATTTTTCTCCTTGAGATAGACCGGAAAACAGCAATGATTTTGATGCAAAATAGCTATCCATGGTTTTATGAAAATCCAGATGATCGCGTGTGAGGTTCGTAAAAATCGCTACATCAAACTCCAAACCATCAACACGTCCCAGGGAGAGCGCGTGAGAAGACACTTCCATTACAGCCGTAGTTACCGCATGGTGGACCATCTCATGCAAAATGCGGTAAATGTCCGATGATTGCGGAGTTGTGTTGCTAGCGGGAATGAGTGTCGTTCCATACCGGTAGTTGACGGTTCCCATGACGCCGGGGATACGGCCCGCGGTGGCAAAAATAGACTCAAGAAGGTAGGTGATTGTCGTTTTTCCGTTTGTACCCGTTACCCCGACCAGCAGAAGATGTTTATCCGGATGCCGGTAAAATACTGCGCTTATTTGTGCAAGAAAGCGCAAAGAATCTTCTACACATATGAAAGTAATTCCCGGGATGTCGCACGGACGATCAGTAACCACTGCAATCGCTCCCCGGTTCACCGCGTCAACAATAAAGTTATTGCCTTGTACATGATACCCCGGTAATGCAACAAAAATATATCCGTGCTTAACCTGACGCGAATCATAGGCGATCCCCGTAATAACGATATCCCCATTACCTCGCAAGCTACAGGATAACCCGTTAACAATCTGTGATAGTTTCATATTTTCCTCATGGGTTCCACAGCCTCATCAGGAGCAATTTGCAGATACCGCACCGCCCGTGAAGCAATACGGGAAAATACGGGTGCTGACTGTGACCCTCCATAATAATCGCCTTGTGGTTCATCGATTACCACTAAGACCGCTAACTTTGGGTCCCGCATTGGAATGATACCGCAAAATGAGGCAACGTAACTAGTCGTTGAATATTTACCCGTCCGTGGATCGCGTTTCTGGGCGGTACCCGTTTTTCCACCGACAGAATAACCCGGCACCTTAGCCATTTTTCCCGTGCCCTTTTCAACGACGTCAACCAGCATTTCTCTCATAGAATCCGCGACCGCTGGCGAAACGGTCTGGCGAATGATACGCTTGTCACACGCGTACAGTACGCGTCCCTGCGGCGTCTTAATCTCTTTAATTACTTTGGGCTCTAACAGGAACCCACCGTTTGCGATGGATGAATACGCGTTGATGACCTGAAGAGCAGTTACCCCAATCTCCTGGCCAAACGAAATAATGGGCAGCGATAATCCGCTCCACTGTTGGGGCAGTTGCAAAAGACCTTTGGCTTCACCGGGCAAATCAATACCGGTTTTCGCATTAAAACCAAACTGTCGAATATACCGATAGAGGTTATCTTTTCCGAGCCTCATACCAATCTTCGCCGTTCCGATATTTGATGAATATTCCAAGACTTCATCGACGCTTATCAAGCCTTTTTTTTCATGATCTCCGATGGTATGACCTTTGATCGCATATGCCCCATTTTCACACCAGATCATCTCATTGCGTTTAACAACTTTCTCTTCAAGCGCGGCAGAGATGGTAACCAGCTTAAATGTTGAACCCGGCTCGAACATATCACAAATCGCCGGATTACGAAGTGCCGACACTGAAGTGCCAAAATCAGCCGGATCGTAATCTGGTCGGCAGGCGAGAGCTAATATCTCGCCAGAACGCGGATCTTCAATAATAACCATGGCCTTTTTTGCGCGGGCGTCTTTCCAGGCCCGCTCAACTTCCTGTTCAGCAATAAACTGCAGATTCCGGTCAATGGTAAGGGTAACATTGGCTCCGCTTAACTGCTCCAGATCAACCAATTTGTCGGTAATCTCTCTGCCGCGACCGTCACGATAGCGCAGTAGACGAATCTTTTCACCGGACAGATAGCCATTGGATGTCAACTCCACGCCTTCAAGACCGGAACCATCCTGGCCTACCACCCCTAAAACATGGCAGCCCAGTCGCCCTTCAGGATACTCCCGACGATAATTTTCGTTAAACCCGACACCTGTGAGATCAAGTGCTTTTATCGATTGCATCGTGGTCGAATCCAGATCATGGGCAACCGGTATAAATGCACTGTGAGGATTTCGAGCAACTATATCTGAAGGAATGGTAATTGAAAACCGCCGGAGAGATGAAATGATACCGAAGATATTTTTTACCCGGGATGGATCGATAAAAAGAGTGTAGGCTTTGACACTGACTGCCAGGATCCTGCCGCAACGATCTACGATCATGCCGCGACATGTCGTCTCGGGCCGGTCACGACGCACGATCCGCATGACCTGACGGGAAATCTCGTCATGATGCCAGATCTGGACAAAAAACAGTCGCGTTCCAATAATACCAAAAGCAGTCAGAATCAACAAAAAAGGAAAAACAGTCCGATTACGACTAATCATTGAGATAAATCACCCGATCCTGTGGAGGATTGATCAGCTGTTTCTCTTTGGCTACCCGGTCAAGACGATCAAGCGAAATGAGACAATTAATCTTCACCCGCAGATCCTTGTTTGTTTGCTCCCATTGTTCACATTCCCGGCGAATAGTATCTACTTGATAGCCCAGACGCACCGATTGGGTTTGTTCCCACACATATACTACAACGACAAAAGCACCCATGATGAGCCAGGAAATGTATTTATATATCATAATTGAATAGCTCTTAATTTCGCACTGCGGGAACGCGGATTGATCGCATTCTCCTCATCGGAAGCTTCTTGAGGTTTTTTTGTTAGTAACACCGTTTCAGCATCTTCCCGGGCTTTGAGGGCGCGAAATGCGTGCTTGACTATCCGATCTTCTAGGGAATGATAACTGATGATCACCGCCCGCCCTCCTTTATTAAGCACTACCGGTAACTCATTGATGAGATAACGAAGACTCTCCAGTTCATCGTTAACGGCAATACGTAAAGCCTGAAACACCGTTGTCGCCGGATGGGTCTTTCCCGTACGCCATTTTGCACTCGAGACAATTTTTGCCAGCTCTTCTCCGGAGCTTATGCGGTGCACTTGACGTGCTTCAACGATCCGTCGTGCAATCTGGCGCGAACGGCGCTCATCGCCATTGCGATACAGAATATCCGCAAGGGATACTTCATCGGCCGTATTGACTAGATCCATAGCACTTGAACCAGCCCGATCATCCATACGCATATCAAGGACAGGTGACTCAAAACTAAATCCTCGTATCCTGTCATCAAGCTGTCGAGAAGAAACGCCCAAATCGGCAAGAATACCATCAACCGTTTTGAGATTAAATGATTCTATAACAGCACGGATATTACGAAAATTCTCACGAACCACATGCACCCTGTCGCCAAATATCGCCAATCGGTCACTGGCAACCGTGATCGCCTCCATATCACAATCAAGACCGATTACACGCAGTTGAGGATACTGTTCAAGCAGATGTGCCGTATGCCCGCCACCACCCAACGTGCAATCCACATATATCCCCGAGGGATTGCTCACAAGTAACTTGGCGGCGGTCTCCGCCATGACAGGAACATGGTAGACTGATGTCATATCTCCAACTGCCCCGCAAGACTCTTAAACGCAGGGTCGGCCTGACGGGTATAATAATTCTCCCACTTTGCCGCATCCCACAACTCAAGACGATTGCCAACCCCAATGATAATAATCTCGGTCAGAACCTGAGCATACTCTTTAAGATTTTGGGGAATCAGTATCCTTCCCTGACCATCACACACTGCTTCATGCGCTCCCGAAAGAAATGCTCGTTTAAACCCTCTTTCCTGCGTTTTATCTGCGATGGCAAGATTATCTAACTTTTCAAGAACCTTTGCCCACATTTTACCGTCATAAATATTCAAGCATGGCTCAAGTCCGCGAGTAATGACAAAAAGGTTGTTTTTATTTCGAAACCGCGCTGGAAGGAAGACACGATTTTTAGCGTCCAGGGTATGAACAAATTGACCGATATACATAATCCACCACTTTCCCCCACTTGACTAAAAGTATACTACAAATAGGAAAATGATGTCAACCCAACATGTGGTTCTTTTTATGATGAAAATATAGGAGAAATGAAAAAAGAGATCTCGAGTTTAGTATCCAAAAACAAAGATGCAACACTTCGCACAATCATTTATCAGCAAGGAATGCTTCGAGCATTCGATAATTGCTTGTTTTGGTGTCACGGTTGGTTTTTGTTTCACGCACAATACTATATTGCAAGCTCTTTTAAAGACTAGACTTTCAGTATCATTCGCCTTGGCCACAAGAAGATGTTACTCCTCATGCAAGTCCCAGACCACATGAAAAGCAACACACTCACGTATGAAAGTTATTTTTTTCTCAGAGAAACAACAATTTCAACGTGGTAGGTTTGAGGGAACATATCGACAGGGACAACCCGATTTACTCCATATCCCCTGGCTGTAATCAAAGTCAGGTCACGAGCAAGAGTGGCCGGATTGCACGACACATATACGATCTTTTCAGGATTGCACTTCTCAATAAAATCAATCACTTTATTTGACAATCCTCCCCGCGGAGGGTCAACTACCAGCGCATTACAATCAGGAATACTTTCTTTTTTTATCCACCGCTCTACCGACCCGGTGGCAAATGAAATATTTTCAATCCCATTACGGCGAGCATTTTCCCGGGCATTTTCAACGGCCGATTCGACTTGCTCTACACCCATCACCCGGTTCACATAGGGAGCAAGCACAATCCCAATAGTCCCCGTTCCGCAGTAAAGATCAAGCACACGGTCAGTAGAAGCCGGTTCAAGGAACGCCAGAACTGTTTCATAAAGCTTTTCCGTACCAAGCGTATTTGTTTGAAAAAAAGAAAATGGCGAAACGACAAAAGAATAGGTGCGTCCGCGCACCTCCAGCTTTTCCTCAATAAACGTATTGCCCCTCAATAAGGTCAAAAGATCGACGTTCACTGCGTCTGAGATACCGCCATTCTGGGTCCAATACACGCTCGCAACGTTAGCGGGAAGCACGGTGAGAAGTGGTTCAAAAAATCCGGCATTAATGTCATGGCCCATATTGGTTACAAGATTGATCAGCACCTGATTGCCACGTTTTGATTTGCGAACCACCAGGTGACGAAAAAACCCGGAATGTTTTCTTTTATCATACACGCCCAGTCCACTAGTGCGGGCGAACCGAACAACATCTTCAATGACGGGCAAAAAGTCGCCATCACAAATAAAACACGGCGGGACAGGAAAATATCTATTAAACTCATTTCTCTGATGCAGTCCGAGCGAAACAGCAGATTTAACCGGTGTATCAGGTGATAGATGACCGCTGCCATCAAAGAAACTAAATTCCATCTTATTACGGTAGTGCCACTCTTCGGGACTGGCAATAAGCGGTTCTATTGATGAAACCCAGGGTGAGAGTAGTTCGCGAACATACGCATCTTTAATTTTTAGTTGATTGGCATAGGTTGTATGCTGAAAGGTACATCCTCCACAGACACCAAATGAAGGGCACCGTGGAACGATGCGATCGGAGCTGGGTTGGTCAATCGATAGGAGCGACGCTTCTTTGTAGGATTTTTTGTTTTTGGTTATCGTAACATCTATACATTCACCTGGCAATGCACCATCGCTGAAAACAACGATACCATCATCACCCACAGCCAGGCTGCGTCCAGGATAAACGATTTTATTAACAGTCAATTTCACGGGAGGAGTCGGTAGGATCCTGAGCAACAAACATTTTTTTCATTTCTTCGAGTTCAGAGATCTTGAGAGCAAGTTTATCGTACAACTGCGTATTGGTGATTGATTGGGCAAGTTGTGAGACAAAAATGGAAAGATTACGCAGAGAAACCGAGCTGAATTCAGCCTTATTTTTTCCCCGTTCAAGATAGAGAATGCCGAGGTTTCTGTTTTTAAGTTTTATCGGATGAGCAACCAGGCGAACACTATCAGAGCCGGTGAACAATCCTTCCATCAACGGATCACCTGACTGTAACGTTCGCAAGACGATGGGTGCTTCGTTAAATCGTTCTGCAGCCAATAGGCGCTCAGAAAGAATCGTGTAATCATCTTTATGCGGATAATACACCAGAGAGAATGATGCCGCAGCCACATAAAACTGTCCCTGGGAATCAATGAGCTGCAAAGCTACTTGGTCAGCTCCTATAACTTTCTTAAGCAGCCCGATCATGATCGGAAAGAGATCTTCAAGCTTGAGACTTGAAAAAATAGCACGGCTACTTTCGTAGAGTGCAATGAGTGTTTTCATCTCACTTTTTTCAAGAGCCTTTTCGACTAGAGCTCCTAGTTCATCAAGATTAAATGGTTTTTGAATAAAATCGTATGCGCCATCCTTCATTGCCTGAACTGCATTTTCAACAGTTGCATACCCGGTAACCATGATCACCTCGGTCTCCGGAGAGCTTTTCTTGACTGCGTTGAGCACCTGAATACCATCAACGTGCGGCATCTTTATATCAGTAATAATAATGTCATATTTTGACTGTTGCAATTTTTCTAAAGCTTCTTCTCCGTTGAAGGCGGCATCAACCGCATACCCAAGCCTCTCAAACTCGCAGGTAAGCAGTTGTCTGATCCCGCTGTCATCGTCTGTAACAAGTATACGTGCTTTTGGGAGAGTTATGGCATTTCTATTCTGTTCCATGTTCGCCTATTGTAATATTTTATCCAAGGACTGTCAAACGACTTGCATCAACTTGC
>JBELAT010000028.1:0-18727 GCA_049508565.1 Endomicrobiales bacterium
CCCGGCATTATGATACCGGGACCGAGTTCTCTTCTTCAAGAATATCAAGAAACGCTATAACGACTTTGGGATCAAATTGTGTGCCAGCTCCTTTTTGCAGTTCTTCTATAGCTACCGATCGCGGCAGCGCCTTGCGGTACGGCCGGTCAGAAGTTATGGCATCAAACGCATCGATAGCCGCCACGATACGCGCTCCCAGGGGAATTTCTTCGCCGCGCAGACCTTCAGGATAGCCCTGACCATTATACCATTCCTGATGATAGAGCACCATGGGGGCTATAGGCGACAGAAAAGCCACCGGCGCAAGTATACGATTACCAATCGATGGATGCTTCATGATGATCGCACGTTCTTCCTGTGTCAGTTTCCCCGCTTTGTGAAGAATTTGTTCGTCAATACCGATCTTGCCGATGTCGTGCATCAGAGCGGCATATTCGATATGCCTGATCATCGGCGCCGGGAGATTGAGTTTATGACCGATCAGCCGGGCGTACCGGCGCGCACGATCGGCATGTTCGTGGGTATAGGCATCTTTTGCATCGATAGCCCGGGCCAGCGTCTGAACCATTTCAAGATAAAAATTTTGCAGATTATCGTAAAGATCAATGTTTTCAAGGGTAATAGCCGCCTGGTCTGCCAGGATCGTCAACAAACGCACATCGCGTTCCTCAAAGCGTTGGTCCGCCTCGACGGAATTGACGTTGAGAACACCAATGATCCGGTTTTTAACCCGCAGCGGAACCGAGATAAATGACCGTGCCGTATAATGGTCCGGCATCGTGGAATGCAAAAACCGGACATCGGTTTTGATGTCTTCTACAAATATCCCTTTTCCCGTTTCAGCCACTCGACCGGCAACTCCCTCGCCGATCTTCAGGCGCGTTACCGCGACAACCTCCGGTGAAAGGCCTCTTGAAGCCGCAACTGTCAGCTCATTAGTTTCATGGTTAAGCATCATTAGAGATCCGGCGTCCGAACGCAGAAGCCGGCAGGCGGAATCGATTACCGATTGATTCAATTCCTCTTTCGAAGCAATACCCGTTGCCGTCATACCGAACTCATGTATGCCGACCAGCATCACGAGAAGGTTGTCGAGATCACCAATATACTGTTGAAGCTTTTCCTGGGATGTTTTTAACCGGCGCGCATGAACCATTGCCAGCTGGCGGGCTGCCGCACGCTGGCGAACAATATAAATCCAGACAACAACATAACTGGCCGCCAGGAGAAGAAGGAGGAAATTCTGTAGTGATAGCATGCTTTTAGTTATTGTATTCTATTTGACGGGAATGACTAATATTTGCCGGGGATAGATCACATTCGGATTGCGAATCTTTTTCTTGTTCGCGTGCCAGATCTTAACCCACTTGTACCCGGATCTCAAAGGAGATTTTTTGGCTATACTCCACAGCGTGTCATGTGTACGAACGTGATACAAAAGTCTTTTACGTGGCGCTGACTTCAGCTCACTTATTGCCTGCCGGGCAAGATCGAACGCTTCATCATACTTTGCAAGAGCAAACTGTTCTTTCGCCTTATGCAGCGTAGCCTCGCCCTGGCTGACGTCACGATAATTTCCAAGAGCGAGAAGACGATATTCGCCGGCAATGGCTATGGTATCATTTGTCAGGATTTTACGTTTTTCAACGATGTCGGCGAGTTTTCTTGACGTTTCAGCTTTTAATCGATCAAGTTCGTGACGCGCGGTCTCTAACGCCTGTTCCTGCTGATATAGTTTCTGCAACTGCATCTGATACAGATATCCCGCGATGACAGACATAATCACTAATAGCAAAATTATATGCAGTTTGGTGATCTTAATCGCGGAATCTCCTGGTTATATTACTCCAAAGCAAACGAGTGATAATCGATATTCGGGAAAATGTTGTTACGATACTCAAGATTACCCAAATACCCCTCATCAATCGATTTACGTTTGATCTGTTCGTAAAGTGCCGTAAAGTTTGCGATGTGGTCCCGGGTCCTTTTTTCCGCGTACTCGACCATGGTGCGTGTGGTCATAATAAAGGCCCAGTCAGACGATTGGGCAAGCAGCAGTTCCCGGCCAGCCTGATTCAAAGCCCGACGCCAAATTCCTTCAGCGGAAGGATTCTCTTTTTTTTGGGGAACTTCTGGAGATATTCTGTTGGTGTGATCGGTTTAAAAACGTTCTGATCGTAATGAATTTTGCGAAACAGAAAATCAAGGAACTGCGGTCCTTCAAACCACCAGTGACCAAAGAGTTCCGCATCATACATGGAAACCACGAGCGGCGGACGACCTAAAACGCCGGAAAGATGTTCAACTTGTTTTTCCCGGTTGAACATAAAGTTGCCCGCATGAGATGCCGCCTTGTTGCGCGCCCACTCAGGGTTGTATGGCTGTTTCTCGCTCAAAGGAACTTTGCCGGTGATCCGGTGATATTTTAAACCAATATTGCGGCGCAAACCATCGGAGTGAAGATACGGTCGTATATAATCATATTCGAGGTCATAACCCAGATCCCGATAAAACTCACGATAATCAGGATCGCCGGGATATCCATTTTCCGCACTCCACACTTGCTGCGCCGTTTCCACGTCACGACCGAATGCAGCAACCCCTGACGGACAGTAGACCGGCGCAAAAACGCCGAACCGCGGCCGCGGTGTACCATACAGTATACCGTGCGCTTCGAGAAAGAAAAAACGTATGCCTTCTTTTTTTAGCTCCTCATCAATACCGGGCTGATACGCGCATTCGGAAAGCCATATCCCGTTCGGACGGCGGCCAAAATGGCGTTCATAATCGTCACACGCGACCTTCACCTGCGCACGGACAACTGATTTATGCATCTGTATTGGCAGAAAGCCGTGCGTCGCACAGCACGTAATAATCTCAAGTTTGCCGGCATCTTGCAGATTTTTAAATCCGGTTAAAATGTTCCCGTGATATTTTTCCCAAATGCGGCGGCAATCATACAGCATCCGCTGGTACATAAGGGCAGTCTGCTGGTACTCAGGAATACTTTTGGTCCGCCACACTTCTTTTTCGGCCAGCTCGATGAGTCCATTTAAGCGATTATAGTACCGGCTTTGCAACAGAGAATCAGCCAGCATTCCCGCCAGTGATGGCGTGATAGTCATGGTAAGACGGAAATCAATGCCTTCGACTATGAACCGTTCAAGGAATGATAACAACGGTAAATACGTTTCAGTGATGCCTTCGTACAGCCAGTCCTCTTCCAGAAAATCAGGATATTCAGGATGGCGTACATAGGGCAGATGGGCATGAAGCTGCAGACACCAGTAGCCTTTGGGTTCCATGCTTATTTTGTATCCCTTCTGACAACAAAGGTAATTTCTCGTTCCATGGTTCCATCAGAAGATGTTGCGTGGATCGGATATTCCTGGACGCCGTCGGGCAGGTAAAACCGCAGAGTAAATGTTCCATCAGGTCTCAAAGATACTGTTTGCCCCTGGACCGTAAGATGTGCATCAGGTTCTGTTGCTCCGTACACAATAAGTTCTGTGTCAGCTTTGAGCCAAAATCCTTTGGGGCGAACTTCATGTTCTTTGGCACCACCACGGCTACTCCATGAACTGGCGCCGCCCAGGCCGGCAGAACTCGGCAGTGAAAGTGAAACGATCTCTTCCCAGCGTTCCCGCATGAGCTTGGCTACATCAAACGACGTATGACCGATCTGCTCTACACCGGAAAGCTTTAGCAACCGTTCAAATTCGGTCTGCAAAATAGCCCAGTGTTCGTCACTGATCGGGGAGACTCCCTGACGAGGCATCTTGACTATATTTGACCGGACTATCGCGATAAAACTACCGTCTGCAGTAACCAACCCCAGATCGACGCACCATGAGCGGTTCATCTCCCCCGCATTAACATACCATGTTTCAGCGCGATCAACGAATATATCAAAAAAACGATGGGCATTCTTGCCATCGAAATTAATGTCAGTGACATCATATACACGCAACACCCAGCGACTTGAATTAAATTTTTCGACACCGATTCTGCCCCGCGTTTCGTCAATGGTTCCCTGTGATACTTCCCAGTACGCAAAAAACCAGACTGGATCCCGAGGCATAATGACGATTTTCGTATCTCCATATGATTTTGGCAGACCGGTTGCATTAATTACTCCCGGTGACGTAGATCCTTGAACCTTTGTACTACTGCTTTCGTTCATACCGCCTCCTAAAAGGATGTTAAAGGGTTCATAACAATAAAATCATTGATTATCTTTGCGAATTTTAACTTATTAGGGGACTTTTGTCAAATTGACAGCCCGTACTCTTTTTGCTACACTTTGCTCCAACATTATTACCGTCATATTATGATGATTTTCAAGATCATTATCAGTTGTGTGCTTTTCCTTGCCGGCTGGATATTCATATATAAGCCCGCGCTTATTGTGAGCATCAACCGGTTTGCCCGCGATAATATTTTCAATGATCGGCTTGTACTCATAAAAGGCAAAAAATTAGCCGTGTTCTTTTTTTGTCTCGCAATGGTTTCTCTCTACAGCGGCTTGAATGAACTCTCCCGCTGGATTGAAAGAAACAGCACAACCGCCTGGGCGCAGCATACCACCGATTATCTGATGTATATGGCGCTCCAAGATTATTTCAGGGAAAAATACCCCGAAGCAGTGACAAAATATCTAAAAGTGTTGCAGGTTGATCCTTTAAACACCGAAGCCATGAAACGGCTTGCATACACGTATACGGCCATGAATGATAAAGTACATGCACGCGCACTCTGGAAGAAATTAATCCGTATAAATCCTCAAGATGAAGATATCCGGGAAAAACTTGAAAAACAATAACTCCGCTATCACTCAAACAACACTCATAACCGGCTTGTTTGGTTATCCCGTTTCACATTCGTTATCTCCGGCCATGCATAACGCTGCATTTGCGCATTGCCGTTTGCCCTATGTTTACCTGCCTTTTGCGGTGCATCCGGAAAACCTCAAATCCGCAACGGAAGCCATCCGTGCATTGGGGCTGGCCGGTGTTAATGTCACTATTCCTCATAAAGAAACAATTTTACCGTTCCTGGATCGTATCGATCCCGCGGCCAGAAAGATCGGCAGCGTCAACACAGTCGTCAACAATAAGGGGACATTAACCGGTTATAACACTGACGCACCGGGATTTCTTAAGGATATTCAAAGTCGCGGATTTGACCCCTCGGGAACTACATCCATGATCGTTGGCTCAGGAGGAGCAGCAAAAGCGGTCGCACGGGGCCTCGTTGATGCCGGTGTCAAAAAGCTTTTCATAACCAGTAACGATATTCGTCAAGCAACAAGCCTTGTTCGCCGGCTGAGCCGCACTGCGTTTGTTCCCTTGTCCGCGTGGAAAGAAAAGATTTCCCAGACCGATATACTAGTCAATGCTACCCCGGTCGGAATGAAAACATCTGATGCACCGCTGGCGACTGCACGAGAACTACACAAAAATCTGTTTGTATATGATCTGATCTATTCTCACCCGACCGGATTGATACAAGCCGCCCGGGCCGCCGGTGCTCCCCATGCTGATGGGCTGGGAATGCTTCTGTTTCAGGGTGCTCTTTCTTTTGAGCGATGGACAGGTGAAAATGCGCCCGTAGCCGTTATGCGAGCTGCGCTGCTAAAAGCCATAAAAAATAATAAGAAAAAATAAACAAACGGTTTACGAAGGAAGGTGAATCACGTGATTATTTGGATTATCCGAGCGTTAGTACTTATTGCCGGACCGCTTATCAGCTTTTTGCAGATATCTCATACATATCATGGATTGATCATCGGCTTTGCGGTCAGTGCTGTTGTCGTCACAGCAGAGGTTATTATCCAGAGTATTCCACTTGATACCATTGTCGCCGCCGTCATCGGCATCGTTTTCGGACTCATCGGGGCGCGTCTGCTGGACTATACGATATATCTGACGGATAATCAGCGGGCATATGAGTTCATGAAGAATTATTCTTTACTGCTCAAAATTGTGTTCGCCTATTTCGGGCTTATCGTAGCGGTACGAAAAAAATCCGAGCTTGATCTGCTGGATCGCGATATCCTGAAGATCGGGCGGCACAAACAACCGACGGACCTTGTCATTCTTGACACCAGCGCCATTATTGACGGACGAATTTCCGATGTGGTGGAGACGAAATTTATTTCGGGGGTACTGGTTGTTCCCCGGTTTATTCTTGTGGAACTTCAATCTCTGGCCGACTCAAGTGACACGTTCAAACGCAGCCGGGCGCGCCGGGGTCTGGACATCATTGCCAAACTGCAGAAGGATGAAAGTATTACGGTCAAGATTTTCGATAAGGATTATCCCAAGCTCAGAGAAGCTGACGCAAAGCTGGTGGAATTGGCTAAAGATCTTGACGGCAAGATCGTCACCACCGATTTTAACCTCAACAAAGTCGCCATGCTTCAGGGAGTAACTGTCCTTAATGTCAATGACCTGTCTAATGCATTAAAAGCCGTTTATCTGCCCGGAGAAACCATGCCGATTTACCTGGTTAAAGAAGGAAAGGAACACAACCAGGCTATCGGCTATCTCGATGATGGAACGATGGTCGTTGTCGAAGAAGGCCGGAAACACGTCGGCAAACGAATCGATGTCATCGTTACATCAATTTTACAAACATCGTCCGGCAGGATGGTTTTTACCCGCCCCTCACCTGATAACGGGAAGGGACCGGCAACATCACCCGGACAAGGCGCGATCCCCCGGACCCAGATTGAAACTGATGCATCAACCGGACAACCGACTGCATTTTCTGTCAAATGAACAAAAGTGAAAATGCCGTGATCATCGTTGCAGCGGGTGCAAGCACGCGGTTTGGCAGCTCGACTCCGAAACAATTTTTAAAGTTGGGCAGCATGCCGGTTTTTATGTGGAGTGTCAGGGCTTTTCAGAAAACACAATGTTTTTCCCAGATAATCGTTGTCGTATCATCTCCTTACCTGCGTACGCTTCAACCACTGGCACAGAATCATGGATTTGAGTTGACGTGCGGCGGAGACCTGCGAAGCGACTCTGTCAAAGCGGGGCTTATGCAGCTCAAAGCCCCGATCAAATATGTCGCCATTCATGACGGAGCTCGACCACTTATAACACCGGACATTATTATTAAGGGGCTCGATGCGGCACGTCGACATAGTGCGTCAGTGATAGCAGTTCCCGCACGGGATACCATTAAGCTCAGCACACAGAAATTCGTCGTCAAAAAGACTATACCCCGCTCATCAATCTGGCTGGCTCAAACCCCACAAACCTTTAAACGTTCAGTGATTGAACGCGCCTATACCCGCAGACGCACCATGGTGACCGATGATGCGCAGGCGGTTGAATCAAGCGGGATCGCTGCGCGGATCGTGCCGGGTGATTATCGCAACCTTAAAATAACCGATCGCCGGGATCTTGAAATTGCCCGTCTGCTTATGAAAGCGTAATCATGTCTCAATTCTTCTTACGATTGGAATTGATTTTGAAAAGAATATGGAGAGGGTTGCTTTAGTATGAGTTCATACAGGACACTAGTCGGCATGGGATATGACGTCCATCGTTTAAAAAAAGGCCGGGCACTCGTTCTCGGCGGAGTAACCATTGCTCACCCGCGAGGGTTGGACGGTCACAGTGATGCGGATGTGCTGATCCATGCCCTTATGGATGCTCTGCTAGGTGCCGCCGGAATGGACGATATCGGACACTATTTCCCCACAACCGATCTGCGTTATAAGAATATTTCGAGCGTTCTTCTGCTTAAAGAAGTGGCAAAAAAACTTGCTTCAAAAAAGGTTTTGATCAACAATATCGACAGCACCCTTGTATGCGAGGAGCCGAAAATTGCGCCCTTTATTGCGAACATGAAAAAAAATATCGCAGCAGCTTTAGGTATCCCGGCCGGATACATTGGCATCAAAGCAACAACCAACGAGACGATGGGATTTATCGGGCGAAAAGAAGGCATCGCCGCTTTGTGCGTCGCAAGCGTGAGGAGGAAATAATATGACACTGATGATTTACAACACGTTAACATTCAACAAAGAACCGTTTATTCCTGCCGAGGCGCCGCTTGTATCCATGTATGTCTGCGGCGTCACCCCCTATGACGAAGTCCATTTAGGTCATGCACGCGCATATGTAACGTTCGATATTGTCCGCCGCCATCTGGAACACTCAGGCTATCAGGTAAAATATATTCAGAATTTCACCGATGTTGATGATAAGATCATTAATCGAGCTCGCGAACGAGGAATTTCTCCCCGCCAGCTTGCCGACCAGTATATCGCTGACTATTTTACCCAGATCGACAAGCTTTCCGTTAAACGAGCCAGCGCCTATCCCCGGGTAACTGAACAAATTCCGCAAATTGTTAAGTTCATTGCAGAACTCATTGATAAAAAATATGCCTATGCGGCTAAGGGCGACGTGTATTACCGGGTAAACGCGTTTAAAGGTTATGGCAAACTTTCAAAACGCAATATTGATGAACTTCAAACCGTTGCCCGCATCGAAAGCGGAGAACACAAGAAAGACCCTCTTGATTTTGCATTGTGGAAGGCAGCAAAACCGGATGAACCGGCTGAAGTGACCTGGGATAGCCCCTGGGGTAAAGGCAGGCCGGGCTGGCACATTGAATGTTCCGTCATGTCTACCGGTCTTTTGGGCAGCACTATCGATATTCACGGAGGCGGACAGGACCTCATATTTCCACACCATGAAAACGAGATCGCACAAAGCGAAGCGTATACCGGCAAACAGTTCGTACGATTCTGGATCCACAACGGATTCGTCACCATCAACCGTGAAAAAATGTCAAAATCCCTGGGCAACTTCTTTACGTTGCGGGATATCTTTGACAAGTATCATCCCCGGATAGTCCGCTATTTTCTTTTATCACAGCATTACCGGACTCCCCTGGACTTTTCTGATGAAAAACTTCAGGCAGCGGCAGCGGCACTTCAGGGTCTTGACAATACCCTGCGCATTATTGACGAAAAAAATAAACCTTCCGAGACATTTTCTCCAAGCACAGCATTCCTCGATACGTTTAATGCTGCTCTCGATGATGACTTTAACACCGAGAAAGCGTTGGCAGTTGTGCATTCGTTAAAAACCGCCGCCATGGCGAAAGTTTCGTCACTAAATTCAGGCACACCGATTGATCTCAATAGTGAGAAATCGGCGCTGCACAGCATGTTAGACCGACTTGGTATCGCGCTGCCGGCGCTGGCAGTCATTCCGGATGATATCCGGGCACTCGCCGAAGCGCGAGTGCAGGCACGCCGCGAAAAAAACTGGGCCCAGTCAGATGAGCTGAGAAAAAAGATTGATGATCGTGGATATAAAGTGGAAGACAATCCCAATGGAAGTTCGACCGTGATTAAAAGGTAATACTTATGGACGAGATTATTTCCGGCAGAAACGCCGTAAGGGAAATCCTGCGGTCGCGACACCTGACAATCAATAAAATATACATCTCTCAAACCGCACGCGGCTCAGCGGTAGAGGAGATCATCACGCTAGCCCGCGACCAAAAGATCCCGGTTCACCATGTGCCGGCAGAGAAAACGGATACACTGATCCCGGATAACAACCAGGGCGTGGTCGCAGAAATTGCGGCAGGCGAGTATATGGAGCTGGACGATATCTGGAAGGCTGTCAAGGATAAACCGAACCCGCTACTGGTCATGCTTGATGGCATTGAAGACCCGCATAATCTCGGCGCTATTATCCGCAACGCCGTCGCGTTTGGCGCGCATGGCATTATCATCGGCAAATGGCGCTGCGCAACCGTAACAAGCACTGTGCTTAAAACCTCGGCAGGGGCCAGCGAGCATATTGCCATTGCCCGGGTTACCAATATCGCTGAAACTGTCACCACATTGAAAAACTGGAATATCTGGGTGATTGGTACTGACCAGACGGGCTCTCCTCTGGCAAAACAAACTTTTGGGTTCCCGCTGTGTATCGTCATTGGCAGTGAAGGTGAAGGTATGCACCGACTTGTTAAGGAACGGTGTGATGCTGTTGTTGCCATTCCCCAGACTACGACTATTTCATCGCTTAATGCATCCTGCGCTTCCGCAGTCATTCTTTACGAAATATTCCGCCGTTCTAACCCGGTTTCTTAATGATCTCTTGAAAGGCTAAATACGCAAGCGGTTCTCTTCCTATACCTCATTTTCACTTAATAGTATTTTAGTCTGCCGTTTACGATTACATTAATTTTAAATCTGCATCTTTGAATGCATGAATTGCCGACACATAATAGTTTCTCTCATATGCAGGTTACGCGGCCGACATTATCTGATCCATTGCTCTGATGTTTAGCTGTCCCGGATTGTCGTTGTCCACATTCTCGATGACACCAGTATCCGTCATATCAATGAGTTGTATCAGCCGTGTTAAAACTCCCGGAATTGCCGTCGGCCCGTTCATATTCTTATTTAGTTTAGCTTTTATCATATCTGTTGTATCCTTCGCTAATATCCCGAGTTCAGGTTTTGAAAGGACAGCCTCAGCATTGCTTATGTCATTGTCGCGCGGCGTGTCGTCTAACAATGCCCTTTTCAACAACGCGTCTCCCAACATCTGTTCATCCCGCAACGGTAACTTCCCTTTTCTATAGATCTTCAACATCTTCAGATTGGTGCTCCGCAAGTGATCGAGGATCAACATCCTGGCAGCCACTCCTTGTAAGAATGCTGTCTGTAAATCCTCGTTCACGTTTGCCGCTGTCGCATACAGCTTTGAGCTGGGCTGGATACCTCCCAGCTGCAGTCCATTCAATTGTCCTTCATAGAGTGCTTTCAACTGTATTGCCTGAACTCCCTCATCTGGCGATAATGTCGGCAGGCCCGCTTCAGGCCATCCTGATGCCAGCTGACGCGCCTGGTCAGCGGAAGTTATTTCGCGTTGTACACGTCCCATTAACGCACTTAAGAAAGATCCCACCAGGTTCCGTTTGTCGATTACGCTCATCTTCTTTTTCGCCATTTCTCGCAACTCGCTTATTTTCCATATCTTTCTCTGGACCATGTGCAGTTGCTCAAGGTCTGCCCGCAGAGTATCATCTGTGATACCTAGAGGTATCGTTATATCCAGCTCATAGTTCGTATAATTGGGCACAGGTCCATCTCCCAGTGTATATGAATACTGCTCCACATAATTTCTTGTGAGATCCTGCCGCCCGTTATAATTTTTCGGAAAGCTTACAACCGCAACATTTATTCCCCGCTGGTCAAGCTCATTGAGCATCGTTGTCACCCGACCCGATTCAAGAAGGCTCATGTCAAGGTTCATGCTCACAAACCTATCGCCGTCCTTACCGTAAATATCGATTATATCTGAGACGCTGTCGTGCGGTTTTACTGAATAACGCACGCGAAACTCAAAACCGTCTTTTCTCGCCTGCCGCGCTAACCGGTCAATCTGCCGCTGCTTTATTCCTGCTCCGATAATCTCGTTCCAGTCAACTATCGCCTGCGGGTTAACGTCCGGCTGGTGTTTTACGATCGCGTTAAACGACTCCATATCGTTGGTGAGCCCGCGAGATCCCGTTTTTGCTTCAAGCAGGAACGTCTCATATCGTCCTGACGCTACTGTCTCTGCCGTGTGCATCTCTATCATCTGTTCTATAGCTGTATTGATGTCCGGCGCTGTTGTGACAAGCTCAGACACTGCTGCCATAGGTTTGTTGTTTATCCCTTGAGCGGCAAATGCTTTCTTCATCCGGTCTATATGTATGCCTTCTCCCCCGATGACCGCTGTAAGGCGCCTCTCTGGTTCTATTAATTTGAAAAACTTTTTCCGTGGATTTCGAGACATAGCATCGGTTCCGTACATCTGGGCAGCTATCTCGGCAGCTGCTTGTTCCAGGGCTATCGTCTCATCTTGTTCCGATGAAATCCCCTTTAAATCAACGTAATATACGCGCATCCCGTCAACTTTTCCGACACTTACATGAAGAGTTTTATGGTCGAGAACCGTCACATTTGTACCGAACATTATTCTACTGAACATAGTCCCGATAGTTTCATCTTCAGGCTTTTTTACTACCCATGCGTGAGCCCTGGAAGAAGAAGTGTATACTGATAAAATTTCTCCGATATTCTTCACAACCCCTAAGACCGCGCTTTGTTGGTGGTTAATCTCTTGTGTCTTTGTAATAGAATTTAACGGCTGAGATTCTTCTATGGTCTTAATTGAATGGGTGTTCCGCGCTTCCATTACCTGCTGAAATTTCTCATATCTGGCGAGCAGTTGGAGCACTCTCTGCATTTTAGCCGGAGCTTGACCCGTCCAGTATGTGGATTTGAGCCACGCTCTAATTGCATTTACACTAATATCATTTATTATTCGTATTCCGTTTTCTTTCACTCTCGTTAAATGTGCCTTTTGGCTCCTCGCATCTCTTTGATCTAATAACAAGTGTCGGTAATGCGCTTTTTTTCGTCTCGTTGGACTATCAATTGAAAGTCCTTCTTCTTCCGTTCCAATCGCAGAATCTTGGCTCGCTGTGTTAATTTGTTTATGCAGTTTAGCTTCTAATCTTGTTACTTCTGAAATCTGTTCATCCACAATATTTATTAATGCGAGTAATTGACTCCCCATCTGAACTTTAATGTGAGCCATCTGCTTATTAATCGTGGCTTGCGCTGGATCGGGTTCCTTAAAGAAACGGTGAAACAATAAATGCAATAATTGTCCTATAGGATAACTTAATAACAGAGCAACTGACTGGTGAGAATGATGAAAATGAGCCCCAAGGAGGGGTACAAATACCAACAAAGCAGCAAGAGCAAGCATCAGAATCAATACCGCTCCAGCTATGAGCGTTGATGACCCTGGATGGTTGTCTATCCACCTGCTAAACCTTACAAACCTGGGATGTTGCCTGCTGAATTCATTGTCTTGTAGATCGTACTTTTTTTTGAGTTTTTTATGCTTAATGTGTAATATTGCAGCTATCATTTCTCCATATCTTTGTTTATAAGCGGCCCCGAAAGTCTCCCTTACGATTGCCACTGCCTCGTCAAAACCAGTGTCGCTTTTGAAAGTATCTGAAATTTCATGGAATGCGTCAGTTGCAAACTCTTTATTTTCTCCCAGATATACTGCATAATCGTATTCGTCTCTATCCGTTTCATCATATTTCAACCAATAACAGAAATAATACCGGTTTCCTGATTGAAGTAGTTGGCTAACGATAGTGATATAATTAACCGTATAATTTTTCGTTAGAATCGCCGTATGATCCTGCGGTATTACCACTTCGCCAATGGGAGTCTCGGGGTTTTCAGCAATACTCCCCATTGTTAACTGAGCATTCCCGTTGCCATTTTTCAGGTCTCTCAGATTCCACCACTCATGAAGAATCCTGTTTACGAGTAGCTCGATTCTACTGGAATTGCGCTCAATAATACGGATAGGCGAATACTGTGGTTTTATCAACGCTAACAGCGTTCCCCCGCCAAATATTGTGACAGCTACCGCGATGTAAAATATAAATTCCTGAAACGGGGAAAACGACCCCGCCAAAAATATTCCAAGCGTTACAAGCGGTAGTGCCGTGATATGCGCCGACACTGAGAGAGCATTAACCGTTTTACCCACAGCTTTAATTCTCTTGATAACGGGTATTGTGCGATGATTAGAAGCAAGCACAATGTCGTTATGCGCTTGAACTATCCCTGGTTCTTTCGTGGGGTCTAATTCAACATAATTATACGTGTTCCGCTTTGCAGTTATCACTTCTTGAAGCTCAGGCAAACTAGTAACTGATGTAACATCATCAATTGCTTTCTTAAGGAATTCTTTTTCCCTTACCAATATTTTCAACAAATCACTATTTAACGTTTCAGAACTCTCCTGGTCAATTGCTGCAATCCTATGCGTGGACCACCACAGGAATGTGTCTTTAAGTCGTTCTATGTAACGTCCATTATTTTCGCTTATCTCAGCGTATACTCCAGGCGGCGTACCCCATCCTTTATCCAATGGTTCATCCGCTACGAAATCCTGCATTGGCGGTAATTGATTCAACGTATGGGCTGGAATAAATTCATCATATGTGTGATTGACGAAAGAATCGTTTTCCCATTTAACAACCATCCGCTGGATGGCTTTGTCCGTCACCGGCTTATTAGCTGTTATTAATTTAATCAACAGCTTATCATCAATTTCTGAGGGTACCACACCCGCTGCAACCCATTTTGCTAATGTTTCTGTTGTCAAAGGAGAATGGGCATCCCTCAATTCCATCAATGACTTTACGAGGGGAACAAGCATGGGAAGAATCAAGAAATCTGATGATACAGCGTTGCCGGGGACTTTACCACTGTTTAAGGCCTTCACTGCCTCAATATAAGCAACTGCTAACAAAACACCATTAATTTTCCCATTTTTTTGAAGCACAAACTCTGTACCGGTGGTGCCAAACCTCACTCTCGCTTCGTTCTTGACGGGATCATAAGTATAAGCGTTTACCGTAATATCCGATTCGTGTTCTATTCTTCTCAAAAAATTTCTTATTTTCCGATCTGTAAACCCCTCGCCATCCAAACTGTTGTTCATAGCATCAACAAAGGATATGAACATTGTTTTTAGTGAAACTTCTTCATCGCCGTGAAAAACTGATACCTTTGCTTGCTCGGCTTCTACGGCAAGCATCCTTTTAAATATTTCTGAGCTCAATTTCTCATCTATGTACCCTCGAAGCGATTTGCCCACTAGTGTCTGTCTGGGCTCGTCATACGCAGGCCTCCCTAAATACGTGTTGGTTATCGCAATGATATCTTTATGGGTTAATTCCTTTTTGCCTTTTGTTTTTATCCGGTGTAATACCTCATGCAGTAAATACTCTGACAGACGGTTACCGGATACTCCGGTGTTTGCCAGATCGATCTGATCAAGCATATAAAGCCTGATGATTACATCGACCGCGAGCGCATCCTGGCTGCCTAATAAGTATATTCTTGGTTCCTTGATAAAAGATATAAACCATTGAAAAGAATTCTCCATGTCATCTAACGATTCTAACGCTTTATCAATTTCATAGTCTGACGTATTGATGCCATGCTCTTTCAAATATGCTTTGACACTACTTCTCAACTTAAATTTGTCTGCATACAATTGTCTGCCCGCGGGTTTAACTACTGCATCGATTAAACTCTGGTATTGTTCTTTAACATCTCCATTCCCTTCTTGTATAATTTCTTTCCAATCTGCCAATTCTTTATCCGTAACCATCTCCCCGTGTATGTATCCGACTGCATCGTTCACCGGCTCATCAATTGCGGATGTTCTCAATGGGAAAAAACTCTCCACCACTGGCCAGAATTCCCCCCCCATTTCACCGGCTTTCACTATTGCATTTATCGCAGTTTCTAAGTTCTTTTGATTATTTCGCCGGCTGATCCCGAAGAGTTCATTTGCAGTTCCCAACGCCGCTTCTAACATGCCGGGGTGGGTTTTGAAGGCTTTCACCAGAGTACTGAATGTACTCCTTGCCACAGTTTCGTTCTCTCCCACATACACTATTTGAACCGTCGAAACTGGTTTTGTCTCACTCAACTTAAACGAGTAACTGAAGTAAAACTTGCTCTCATATTCGTGTAATCGGGCTACTAAGGTAATTTCATCGGTCGCTTGAGAAGAAAACGTATATGTTTCAATAGCCTTCGTAGCCTTTGCCGCCGTCAAACCTTCTAGTTGCTCGGGATTTAGATCAGGATGGCTCTTTCCCGGAAGTGAGAGCACGGGCGTCGAGACAGTCCATCCATTTGCCCCAGCGACAGGCGTCAATGGATGGAATCCGCTGCCTTTTGAAATCCGAGGCCATTTCTCCTCACTGGCACCTACATGTAATAGTGCACTGATCGTTTCTGCGAATTTACGTCTTTGAGAGTCATACTCCTTGCCGCTGAAAAGCCTCTTCACCATATCCAATGCAGCTTCGAGAAATGTGGTGTTGCTTACGAAGGCAGCCACAATTATATCGAATGCACCGACTGCATATTCTTCATTTTCTCCCAGATACACTGCCTGAAGGGTATCTTCAATATTCGTTTCACTATATTTCAATACATAACTAAAATAATACCGGTTCTCGGATTTCAGTAGTCGAGTAACAATAGAGACGTGGTTCGGGGATTCTATAGGTGTCTTTTGAACCTCATAAGCATCTGTTGGAGTATTGACAATCGAGCCGATCTGCAGGATATCAGGCTGGGTATCTCCCCCGATCACCAACTGAGTGTTCTGGTGTTCCTTGTTCATATTCCACTTTATATGAAAAAACCTGTTATACCAGAACAAGGTCTTATACCATAGTATTATTTGCCCAGCTACACCTACAATAGCTAACCCGAATGACATTAGTAGAAAGGGGGTAACATTAAAATGCACTGCCTGTCCAAATAAGAAGTCTAAGATCGAAATACCGGTGAAAATAACTGGCACAGAGAGCAAAAGTGTAAGGGAGCTCAACCATTTGGTTTGTGCATGTACCAAATCTACCGCACGCCGAATTCTTTCATTGTATTGATTAGCTTCTTTGTTATAGGCACGTACCAGTTTATTGTATGCGTCAATAAAGTCTTCTATGTCGTTTAACAAAAGCTCGCCGCGTGATCGCTCATGTTCTATGATCACGTTACCTGCTTGCAGGGGATTTATTCCTATATTACGTATAAGTTTCTTTTGGTCATAGAGATTAGTGAGCAAGTCATCATTTAATGTTAAAGCTATTGTTTGATTTATTGTGTTATTTCTTTCTTGAGCCCAAAATATTAATTCGGCTACCGTCATCGGTTTGCGTAAGATCGGCACTTCAGTTACCATGTGAGCCTGTGCAAATTCATTAGGATGCTTGACAAACATTTCGGCTTCATGTTTAGCTATAAACTTCTGGATATCTTTTTTAGAAAATCCAGCTGCTCGCATAGCTTTAACTGCAAGCACATGTCGTGGCAGAGTCAGTATAGTATGTATCGTGCCTTCAGCTATATATACACTGTCTCCTTTCTTATCTAATCGTGCACTGGTCTCAAGAACTTTGCGCAGCCATTGGATTGCTATTCGCCTTTCTTGAGCCGCTCTGCTATGATTGCTGACAATTCCCTGAAGCCATGCAATCTGGGTATTGAACTTGAAAATGTATTGAGCATTCTGTTGCAGAAAAGTTCCGACAGTTCCTTTGATTTCACCTGGGAACCGTATCTGACCTAATAATTCGCTGTCAAATTCTTTACCAGTCATTGCAAATATCTCATGTGCCGCAACCATCTGTTGAACATCATCGGGCATCCGTGCCAATACAGGTAGCGGAACATCTCCGATTTCCAACTTATCTCTAAACAACTCATTTTCTACAATGTACGGAATCAATTGATCTTCTGCTCCCAACAATTCCGGTTTGTTTTCTGCAACAAATGTCATGATATTGACAAACACTGTGTAAAAGTCTGGTAACTGGCCAAGAACTGCTTTCCCAAAATCAGCTGTACCTTTTGCAGAAGATACCTCATTTGCCCATGCCGCCCGCACAGTGGCTCGTATGAACGCAAAAATCGTCCGTGTGACCGCCAGGCTGATGGTGTTATCAGTTTTCTTAACAATGACAGACTTGCCACTTGCCGTTATAGTCGCGTATTTCCCATGGGAATCATAGACAACCGTCGCGCCAACCTTAGTTGCCGCATTTATTTGCGCAACCAAAAGATCGATATTCTTCTTATTAAACTCATTGCCCTTAAACCTCGATACACCGGACATAACCATTCTAAAGAACAGGACCGGCCGAGTCATCTGTACTGCAAGACCCAATTCAAGCGCGTTTGATAGAATCTTCGCCTGCTCTCTCGCGAACTTCTCATAGACTGCATCTGCGAACTTCGTATTCTTGGTGACCATCGGCATTATTGTGACATACGATATCTTCTTCTCTTCAAGCAGCTTCTTTAACCCTTCCGTATGGAATCCGCCCGTAACGATCACAATCGGCTGGGTCCCGTTGTTTAAGGCTGCAAGGACTTGCGCACGCTCATCAATAACTGGTGAACTCTGGATTTGACGTTTAGTGACACATTCCTTGTTCAACGACAGTACTTCCGGTAGTACATGCATCATGAAGGTGATGTTGCGTTCAAGATTTACTTTATAATAGTCGTTGAGGATAGGAAAAATCGCAGCAACATCCTGGATATGGTTCTGGAAGGTATACTTGCACCATAGCGATTGGAATGTATCAAACTTCTGATCAAAATATGCAAAATCGTCTGCCGATAACCGCGTCAATAAATAATCCCGGTAATATCCAAAAAAACTTGCAAGAAACGATACTTCAAGTTCTCCGATATTATCAGACAACGAAACCCGGATATCAGCCACCAGACGTCTCTCTTCGGTGATGAGCTGTAAGGGATTTATTGAATGGCTTTTGTTCGTGTACGCAAAGAACTCATCGAGGGTAGGCGTTAAAGCTATCGAACGTGCTTTAGAGACTGTAGATAACAATTGGCACATAGCTTCCATATCGGAAAAGTTATTTGTCTTTTCACGTATCTGAGTATACTCGGCGTACGATACCCGTGATTTTAACTCTCCTACGAGTTTCCGCAGGTCTCGCGCTACGCGTTTGTAATTAAGTTTATGGGACTGTCGCAACACATCAAGATATGCCACGATGTTTGGATAGTCCTTCATGCTTAACGCCGACAGACTGT
>JBELAT010000029.1:0-16632 GCA_049508565.1 Endomicrobiales bacterium
TGGTCCGCAAAACGAAATCGTTCTAAGACGAAGATTACCTGGAGTTTTACAAAGAACAAGGCTCGCGAAAAACTTAATAAAGTATATGACACTATTAAGAATTAACTTAACAACGTACTAGTAGTGCATCTGGACTGACGGATACGCAGGTGGGTCGGATAGTGAGTACCATCAAAAAATCTCAAAAACGAATATACCGATCTCATTATTGAAGCTCAACATGCCGTGCGAAGTACCTACTTTTCTTCTCTGAGTCCTATGCCGTTACTTTGTAAAAATACTAGTGCCCGTCCTGAGCCAAGTTTGTAGGCTTTCATCAAGTACTCGATTCCTTTTTCATGTTCGCCTTTTTTATAATACGCTGTACCGATACTGTAGCAGACGCGCGCATTTTTAGGTTCTATGCTTATTGCTTGTTCCCACATCTCAATGGCTCTGTCCCTGAGTCCGTTTTCAAAATAAGCGTTGCCGATATTGCAATATACCTTGGGGTCGGTTGGATCGATACCGAGCGACCGGATATACATTTCTATTGATGTGTCTATATCGCCATTTTCGAAATAGGCATTTCCAATACTTGCGTAGGTTCTGGCGTCGTTCGGGTCAATGTTGATGGCTGCACGATACATTTCTCTTGCCTTGGATCTATTGCCTATTTTGTGATACGCAATCCCGGTCAGGATGTATGTTTTTACGCTTTCCTGGTTCATAGCAAGTGCTGTTTTCAATACACTTATCGCTTTGGTATAATCTCTTTTTTCCAGGTAGGCATTTCCCAGATTATAATAGACCTCAGTATGTTGCGGTTTGAGATAGGCCGCTTTTTCCCACATTTCAATTGCAAGCGCGGTTCTACCCTTTTCGCTATAAGCGTTGCCCAGGCTGAAGTAAATATCTTCGCATTGGGGATCGATTGCGACTGCCTTTTCCCACATCTCGATTGCCTGAGACATGTTCCCTTTTCTGGCGTAGACATTGCCGATGTCCCGATAGACGGCGGCTGATTTTGTGATCGTGTTGTTGGTTACCAGTTTCCCGCCATTGGGGGGATACATGACTATCGCAAATACGCCGGTCGCGACAACTATGGCGAGAGCCAATTTCAATAAAATATTTTTTCTCGGGGCAATGACGATTGCGTCACCGCACGATTTGCAGAACTTTGCGTTACCGTACAATAATTTCCGCTTACAGTGAGAACACAGTGTTTCTATAGTAAGATTTCTGGAACCGCAATGAATACAATAGAGGTGTGTCTCTTTGTCTAAAGAAACATCATGCAGCTGGTGTTCGCCTCTGCGGCGCGCGCCAGTTTGTCTGGAAAGGTCTTCGTTGCATGTGTAGTTATCGTTGAGTATCATTTTTTTCTCAATTACAAATGTAAAAAAGCCATTTTGATCATTCAAGATGGCGCCGCAGTGTATCGAGCTTACTAAGAATTTTAATTGCACACAATACTATGCAAAATAATTATACAATTTTTTAAGAAAACTTTCAAACGGTAAGAGACCGAGCACTCTTTTCAGTGGTTTCTGACCCGAGTTGTTTCGAGGTTATATAATTCTGTTAATGCTACAGAATCTTTGTGGGCATATCAGCGGAGCGTTCAGTCTTATACCAGATGGCCTTTTCTTTTTTTATGACATCTTTTATAAATGCAGAGACGACTACGACAAGCCACAGCTGGCAATACGTAAAGTACATCGCCATGACATAGAAAATATTGCTGGCACTATCTTCGTTTGGTTCACGCGAAAGCATAAGGACGATTTCACTGACGAACAGCAGGAACGCGGCGATCCAGAGTTCAAGGAACGGTCCCTGGATACGAATAGTGACAATATTCAAAAGGCCCAGGACGAAAAATATGTTCGACAACAACATGGCGATAAAAAAGAGGTAGTACATCATGGAGAACACAAGAAATTCTATGCCGATGGCCTTGTTTTTAAAATTTTTAGCCTCTTTCCACAATTTGGCCAGCAGATAATTGTTGCCTCGAACCCAGCGGGTGCGCTGTTTGAGCCAAACCCGCACGGTGTCTGGTTCCTGTTCCCAGGTAATCGCCTGCGGCACGAATTTAATTTTACCTCCCGCCTGATACAGTCGGGCGGAGAGTTCAGCGTCTTCGGTAAGCGCTGACTGATCCCATCCTCCGGCATCGAGCACGGTTTTTTTCCATATTATGAAATTAGTGCCCGGCAGTATGGCGATGTCGAACAGATATGAACGCCCGGCTTGTATAATCCATTGAAATGCCTGAGTTTCGATATTGACGAAACGGGTCATAACGGATTTGTTTCGGTTGATGGTCCGGAACTTGCCGATAGCGGCTATAAACTGGCGGTCGGCAAGGAGTTCTCGCGTCAGAATCTTGAGTGCATCGGGTTCGGGACGGTTGTCGGCATCATAAATGGCGATCAGTTCACCGGCAGCCTGTTTGACGGCGATGTTAAGGACACGCGATTTTCCCTGGCCGCTTTCTTCGCTTGGTATATTGATGACTTTGAGTCGCGGGTCGTTGACTGCCTCGAGAATAGCGCGGGTCCGGTCGGTTGATCCATCATTAACAATAATCAATTCAAGTCTGTCCTGAGGGTAATCCAGGCGGAGCATGCATGCCACTGTCTCGTTGATGACACATTCTTCGTTACGCGCAGGGATGATAATGGTGAGCGGCGGAAGCTGGTCGTCGGGAATCGATTTGCCTTTAAGTTTGCAGCGGCTATAGAGATAGCCCGCGCCGGTTAGTATTACCTGATACACCAGCATGACCCAGATGAGCGCCACAACAATGATATACAGCAGTTCTACAAGCAGGTCCATAATCATAAGGGGAGAGTTCCTTTAACATATTTTCGTTTAATTTGAATAAGAACGAATAGTCCGATAAATAAAATACTGGCAAAAAAACCAAAAATTATAATCAGTGAGAAAATGACGACGCCGGAAGACTCGATTATAAATGCAACGCCGCCTCCCATCGATAAATGTACGCTATGGGTGCCTCCGGGAAGTTTGATCGAGAACCCGTGGTCGGCTTCATTGACCGTAAAGGATATTTTTTTGTCATCGACAAAGATCTTGGAAGGCCGTTTATTGACCACGATGAGACAGGGTGCTGGACCCGCGTCATAGGCAAATTCAATGGCATTTGATATAAAATTTGCCCATTTAAGATCTGCGGAGATGTAACTGAGTCGCGGATGGAGACTGTTCATGTCAAAATAGCGGGGTTCAGGCGCGAAGGTGAGTGTATGCTCTCCGCCGGGAACGATGATACTTTCTCCCTCCATTGCAAACCAGGGCTCATTGTCAAGGTACGTGATAAGATTCTTTTTTCCGGCGTACACGGTTACCATTGATGGTGTAGTAACTTTCCATTGGTTATCAGACGTTGATGAAATAGTGGTGTCGCGTGCAAGGACAGTGCTTATATTCCTAAAATCAGATTCATGGATTGTTTCTTCAGAATAAAAAACCGGCCGGCATCCCGGCAGGACCATGTTGTAGGTAATCTGGCGCATTTCTTCGCCGGTCGGCTTTTCAGCCGGCAGGCCACCTTCCCCTTGTTTGTGGCTGTCAAGAACGTTGCAGTCAAGTTGGAGCCTGGACGGATCTTTAACGAGTTTTCGGTAAAAAGCGCCCAGATATGCGTATCGTTCTGGCTTTCCCGACCAGAATGGAGATGAATCTTCTACCTGGAGCGTCACATCGTATTTCTTCTGTAGTTGGATGGTGCGCTGCATATCCTCGGCAAGGAAATATTCAAGATTGGGTGCAAGAGACGTATCAATAAAGGTGACTATGATTTCGAACGTGTCTTTTTTCTTTCGAACCTTTGAGAGCATCTCAAGATATTGTTCTTTGAGATGGGAACACAAATCCCGGCGGAAGATGGCGAACTGCGTCCAGGCGGCGTTATTTGTTTTCCAGTAATACGGACTTTCTGCCCTAAAGAGTTCGATCGGGTCGAACCCGGCCTTCTCTTTGAAAGTTGTGCGAACCACGTTGTTCATGGGAGTAAACAGATCGGCGCGCTCCGGTCCGCTTAACGATTCGAAATAGAGTTCAGCAAGGTTCGCTCCGTCCCAGTCGTATTTCAACAGTAAATCGCTCGTCTCATCAAGTGCTTTCTTGAGGCAATCGGGATCGGCAAGATTCATCAGCAGACGCCAGGAACCGCCTCCCTCTTTCAAGAGCGCTGTTTTCTCGCGCCATCGGGGATACTTGTTCCAGAACCTTTGATTGACCATCGGCGGTTCAAGCCAACAGTAGACAAGGACACCGTTCTCATGGCATACTTTGATAAGGCGCGCATAATCGTAGGAGTACTTGTCATAAAAATGCCAGCCGCCGGCGTAGATTTTGTTGATGCCGTATTTCCGCCAGAGTTTAACCAGTTTCTCGATGCTGATGAACTGTCGTGTACCCGGGTCGAAATACATTTCACTGGTCTTGCGTGCGGCCAGGAGTTGAAAATCAAATACCGTCTGCAGGGTTTCGATGAGAAAAGGGAAACGCGAATATCCGCGGTCGGTCAGGGGATCGAAATAGGTAGAAAAATATAAAAATGTTCCATTGCCGTATTTACCACTGACGACCAGCGGAGCATTGGTTTGCTCTTCAACGTCCAGGACCCGGTATTGATCTTCAGAAGATTTGTAGACCGGCCACACATCGACAGACCCGGGCCAGAACAAGGGGATTTCGGGGAACTGGAAATCGCGTATTTGTTTGACCTTGATAGGATCTTCAGCATTTTTTATATCGAAAGCGTCATTAATCTTGCTGGCACCGTCAAAAACCAGTCCGGCACCCGAACTGACCGCCTCTTTTATACGGGCGATGGCGTCTTCAGAGAGATTTTTTGCCGACGCAAGTGGAACGACGATAATATCATACTCGCGCAGGTCCATGTTCAAAATGTCGGTGGTCGAGATCTCTTTACATTTGACGCCTGCAACGGACAATGAAAAACGCATCGACTGCAGGTCGTGTGCCTCAGCCGCATCTTTGGGATACACCGCTGGCACTATAAAGGCCATTTCCTTGACATCGTTAAGTTTTCCTGCCGGATTTTGCGGCCGGAGGAACCGGAAATAGTTGAGATCCTTTTTGGCGTATAACCAGATACGCTCTACTAATCCCGGTTCCAATGCTTCAGCAGGTTTTATGACAACGAAGTCGCCCTTGGCTGGTGCGACTTCCAGGGTTATCGGTTTTCCGGTGCCTTGTAAAATATTTTTCTTAATATCTTTACCGGCAGAATTATATTCTTCTTCGAAAATATAGCGCTCGCGGGTATCAATGTGTACTTTGGCGTTCCCGCAAATCACCGCTTCATCGGGAGCCGTGACTTGAGGAGAGAAATCTTTGATATCACCGAACTCGTAGCCCATGCCCTTAAGTGAGTTGATAATTTTTTTGAGGTACGACACATTTATGAACGGATGAAAAAAGAAACTGGCATACCCGTCACGTACCGTCAGATTCAGCCGTGCGGCTTCGATAATAGGTTGCGCATCGGGTTTGTCGATGGGAACATATCCGCAGTTTTCAGGGATAACAAATTGGCCGTCAAGATTTCGTACTTCATACGGGAAGAACTGATCGGTTCCCAGGTGGTCCATGGTGCCCGAACGTTCATACACACAGCTGAAATGCTTTTTGATCGCAATATAGGTTTCCCGTGAGGCAAAATAATGAGGAGTCTCCCAGGTTAAGGGATACACGTTATTATCGAGACATTCTTTGATAGATTTTTCGATTCGCAGAGATGCGTTCTCAACCGAGTTGCCCCGGATAGGTTTGTCGGCTATATCGTCCCAGAACTCATAGTCATCGGTCGAATTGCCGTGATACTGGTGTGTGTAGCCATGCAGAACGATGGTGCCGCCCAATGATGGTACGTCCCGGAGCAGCGAAAGAAGTTTCGGGTTATCCGCTAGATGCAGTTCCGTCCGTTCGGTAGGATTGATGTATATCGGAACGACACCGACAGAAAAGGGGATTTTTTTGCCCGACAGGTAGCTTGTTAAGCGGCGAACGGCCTTTGCGTCACTGGTGGGATTAATATCCTCGATTCGTATTAATGCCGTGTGACGTTCCGGATGATTTTGATGAAGAATATCATGCAGTAAATCAGCGAAAGCAATGTATCGATCACGTTCCGTTGTGTACGAAAAAGGAGAATCCGCTACATACCAGAAGTTGCTCGCGTGAACAATGTACGGAACTTTTGCGCCTGCGTGATTGTAGGCGTATGAGACAACGTGCGCGATGGCGGGATTGTCTATTATCACTATTTCAATATTGTCATCGCCCTTGGGAAAGATGACATTTTTGTAATCAATAGTATCGTACCCGTGATTTTCGCTGTACCCTTGATAATGAAACCCAAAAGTTTTTTTCACAAATTGCTGATCGATTTGTGCAATCTGATGATTTATCCATCCGAACGTCTTATTGTAATGGTAGAAATCATTTTTAAATGCTTCCGGTAAGGCGAATTTCTTTTCATAATTAATATAAAACACGGCATCATTGCGATCCATCGTTCCGGACTGATACTGAGCTACCGGTGCCAGTCGAACGCTGGTGTTGAAGTGTCCCATCAGGTTTGCCAGGTACTTTGCGTCCGTCAGTGCGGGTTCGCGCTGGTCAGATCCCTGATCATAGAGAATCAATATTTTTGCGGTTGTACTGGCAAAAGCGCTCAAGGATACGGCCAAAAACACCGCCATCACAATACCCGCGACTTTTATGCAATATTCAGCATATCGCTCCTGCACCATTTTTGTTATCCCATTTTTCACAGTCATGTATATTCCTCTTTTCAATTCTTGTTCAAATAAAAAAACCACGAAGTTAAATGTACCGAGTGGTTTAGTAAACGACGGACGGTTCAAAGATAATATTCGATATTGGGGGAACTGTCTTCAAACTCCTCGTTAATCACTTTTTTCATGTGGGAGTCAGAGTCATCGATTTCGGTAGCAATTCCCTCTTTTGATTCGAGTTTGGCTATGCGTTGTTCAAGTTTTTCTTGTTCCTTGAGAACAAATTTAATTGCTTCGGCAATAGGGTCGGGGAGTTTGCCGTGTTCAAGTTTTTCGATGTCGGTAGAAGTAAAGCCCAGGCCGATTCGTGCCGGAACCCCGATGGCGGTGGCGCCGGCGGGTACGTCATGAACAACAACGGAACCTGCGCCAATCCGCGAGTTTTCTCCCAGAACGATAGCCCCCAGTATGATGGCGTCGGATCCGACCACCACACCATCGAGTATAGTAGGATGGCGTTTCTTTTTTTCAAGTGATGTTCCGCCGAGAAGTACTCCCTTATAAAGAGTAACGTCGTCGCCAATTTCGGTGGTTTCACCGATCACAACACCCATGCCGTGATCGATAAAGAACCGGCGTCCAATCTCAGCGCCCGGGTGGATCTCAATGCCGGTAAGAAACCGGGCGGTGTGCGAGATGACCCGTGCAACAAAATACCATCCGTGCCGGTACAGGCGGTGTGCAACACGGTGGAACAGGATCGCGTGCAAGCCCGGATAGCAAATAATAACCTCCAGCAGCGATCGTGCCGCAGGGTCCCGTTGAAAAATGGTTATGATATCTTCTTTAATTCGCTTAAACATTGTGTATATCCTTAAAAATAATATTGATTTTCATGGTATATTTTAAGTAACCAGCTGTCAACTCCAATACCGCTGTATCTATCACGGGTGAGCAATGCGGACATTTCTTGCGGTGATCGAGAGATATCATTCAATGATTCAATGCAGCACGTGCCCGACCATCCCGATGAGCCCGATGCCGGCAAAGAAAAATAATGCGTTTGCCCGGTGATGGACCCGGTGAGTTTCAGGCAGCAGGTCCGCCGCCGCAAGGTAAATAAACGACCCTGCCGTAAGCGCCAAAAGGCCGCCGAGAATGGGACCGGAAACATTTTTAAGAAAAAAATAGGAAAACAGCGCGGCAATCGGTGTTGCGACTGCGACAATAACTGAAAAACGTATAACCTTCGTTCGCGGCATTCCGCAATGAATCAGGATGCCGGTTATAGTGATGCCTTCAGGCATTTTGTGCATCAGAATCGCGATTGTCGTTACAATCCCCAGACGCCAATCCGCTTCAAACCCGGCAGCAATAGCTACTCCATCAAGCGCTGAATGTATTGTGAGGCCAATTGATGACATAACTCCCAGCTTGTGTTCCGGACACTCTTCTTCCCCGCAGGCATGGAACATGAGTCCCTGTTGCAGAAGATAAAATATAAGAAATCCCGCAAATACCAGTAGAAGAGTTTGATTATTTAAACTAAAGGCATCAGGGATCAGATGCATAAACGCTGTTGTCAGCATCACGCCTGCCGCAAAACTGATTATAAACGAGGCGCGTTTCTTCGCCCATTCAGCGTTTTTTAATACGATGGTCATGCCGATGACTATCGCCATCCCGGCGACAACTGAATACAGTACAACTGGCAATAGGCCCATTATTATTCCTTTTTTTCAGTAAGGTAATCGCATATACATCTCGCGGCTTGTTTGCCCATGCCCATGGCCTGGATTACCGTTTCACCGCTGACTATATCTCCACCGGCGAACACGCCCGGCAGCGATGTCATGAAGGTGCTGTCGACTTTAATATGGCCGGCTTTGTTTATCTGCAATCCCGCTGTCAGTGAAGGAAGCACGGGGTTGGGATTGGATCCAATGGCAACGACTACCATATCAGCCGCAATGGAGAAATTTGAATTTGGTACCGGCTGGGGCCGGCGTCGCCCGGTGTCATCCGGTGCCCCCAGTTCCATTGATATACACTCTATCGACTGCACTGCCCTTTTTTCATCGCCAATAAACTGGACCGGAGCAGTGAGAAATTGAAATCGTATTCCTTCTTCGCGCGCATGATGGATCTCGGCTGCCCGCGCTGGCATTTCAGCCTCTGTCCTGCGATATATGATCGTGACAGTTGCGGCGCCTAAGCGTAGTGCCGTCCGCGCGGCATCCATGGCGACGTTTCCGCCGCCGATAACAGCGATATTTTTCCCCACATATACCGGTGTATCGAATTTCGGAAACCGATTGGCGTTCATGAGATTGACGCGCACTAAAAATTCATTAGCAGAAAATATATTGTTAAGGTTTTCGCCAGGCACGTTAAGAAAACTTGGCAGTCCCGCCCCGGTTCCAATAAAAATTGCTTTAAAACCCTCGGCCAACAGATCGGGTATGCTTTTTGTTCTGCCAACCAGGCAGTTGAACTCAAAAACAACGCCCTGTTGTTTCAATGTTTCCAGTTCCTGATATACAACGGTACGGGGAAGCCGGAATTCCGGTATTCCGTAACACAATACGCCGCCGGCGGCATGCAGAGACTCAAAAATCGTAACGGAAAAACCTTTTTGCGCCAGATCGCCCGCACAGGTCAACCCTGCCGGGCCGGAACCGATGATCGCGATCTTGTCGGCGGGAAGTGTTTCCGCCGGGATGTGCATTGGTGCGGGTATATGTTCGCGTTCCCAGTCGGCGGCGTAGCGTTCCAGGGCTCCGATCGCTATAGGAATACCTTTATTGGCCAGTATGCAGTGTTTCTCACATTGATCTTCCTGAGGACAGACCCTTCCACAGACTCCCGGCAACGTGCTTTTTTCACGCAAAACCGAAATGGCTTTTTGAGGATCATTGAGAGCGATTTGCTCGATGAATCCGGGGATATCAATTTCCACGGGGCATCCGGTTATACACGACGGAATTTTACATTGCAAACACCGCCGGGCTTCCTGAACCGCCTGTTCGCGGGTATAACCGTCAGACACTTCACCAAAATTCTTTGAACGCTCGCTGGGGAGTCGTTCACTCATGAGGGTGCGGGTGTCGGGCGATGAGTTTTTTTTTGGTTCATTCATAGTATGTTCAGCTTTTATTTGTTTGTCTGGCATTTACATTCCGCGAGATGATTTTCCAGGGATAATTTTTCATCTCTTTTGTACAGCGAGAGCCGGGAGATTAGTTCCACCCAATTGACGCAGTGGGCGTCGAATTCAGGGCCATCGACGCAGGCAAACTTTGTTTCTCCGTCAACCGATACTCTGCACACCCCGCACATTCCCGTGCCATCAAGCATGAGAGGGTTTAAGGACACTATCGTCTTTATTTGCAGGGGTTTTGTCATTCCGCTGACCGCCTGCATCATTGGCACAGGTCCGATGGCGTACACAAGATCGATATGCAATTTCTTGGCAAGAAGATCTGCCAGAACATTTGATACAAAGCCTTTTTGGCCGCAAGAACCATCGTCAGTTATATCGAAGAGCTTGTCGGAAATTTCGGTCAATTCTTTTTCAAGTATCAACATATCCTTGTTGCGCGCGCCAATAATGGTGATTACTTTATTGCCTGCAGCCTTGTATGCCGAGACAACCGGTAATATTTCTGCTGCTCCCACGCCGCCGGCGATCGCAACAATGGTGCCGAAATTTTCAATCGTTGTCGGGTGGCCAAGAGGACCGAGGATATCTTTAATGGTGTCAGCTTCGTTAAGTCCTGCGAGCAGGGTGGTAGTTTTTCCGCTGCTTTGAAAAATCAGGCTGATGGTTCCCGTGTCAGCATTAGCGGCAGCGATCGTCAGTGGTATCCGTTCACCGGTATCACCGACACGCACAACGACAAATTGTCCGGCCTTAAACCGTCGGGCAATTTCCGGAGCAGCAACTTCTAAGCGGTAGATAGCAGGAGCCAGTACTGTTTTTCGTACAATAGTATGTTTCATATGGTAAGCTGCGGAGATCCAGCTTTCTTTTAAATTTTCGGTAAATGTGATAACGCTTCGTGCACTTTTTCGGCGGGGTATTCAAAATCGACCAGGTTGCCGGAAAGGTAATTATCATACGCAGCCATGTCAAAGTGTCCGTGGCCGGAAAGGTTAAAGAGAATAACTTTCTTTTCACCGGACTCTTTGGCTTTGAGGGCTTCATCGATTGCAGCGCGGATCGCATGTGCAGATTCGGGAGCGGGAACGATGCTTTCTGAACGGGCGAACATTACAGCTGCTTCAAATACAGGGTTTTGCCGATATGCCACTGCTTCTATTATCTTGTCGTTATAGAGCATCGAGACAATGGGTGACATTCCATGATACCGTAACCCGCCAGCATGGATGCCGGCTGGCATAAAGGTATGTCCTAAGGTATACATCAAGGCGATGGGGCCAAGGCCCGTTGAGTCGCCGTAGTCATAGGCGTAGACCCCTTTGGTAAGGGACGGGCATGCCGCTGGCTCGACGGCGATTACGCGCAAATTTTTGTGAGAACCCTGCAGTTTGTCCATGAGAAACGGATTTGCGATGCCGCCGAAATTAGAGCCGCCGCCTACACAGCCGATCACAATATCAGGATAATCGCCTGTTTTTTCAAGTTGTTTCTTTGCTTCAAGGCCGATCAGGGTCTGATGCATCAACACGTGGTTAAGCACACTGCCAAGCGTATATTTAGTATCATCATGTGTCGCTGCATCTTCCACTGCTTCTGAAATGGCTATTCCCAGTGATCCTGGTGAGTCAGGTGTCGCAGCAAGGACCGAACGCCCGGCCTGTGTGCGGTCAGTGGGGCTGGCAAAAACTTCAGCACCGAAAAGTTGCATCAGTGATTTACGATACGGTTTCTGTTGGTACGATACCTTGACCATATACACAGTGCACTTCATATCAAGGATAGCGCATGCCATCGATAGGGCAGAGCCCCATTGACCGGCGCCGGTTTCAGTGGCCAGTCGCTTCACGCCCTCCTTTTTATTGTACCATGCCTGGGCGAGAGCAGTATTTAGTTTGTGCGATCCCGACGCATTAACCCCTTCATACTTATAATAAATTTTTGCCGGTGTGCCGAGTAGTTTTTCAAGGCTGCGTGCACGGTAAAGCGGCGTTGGGCGGTTCTGGCGGATCAAATTGCGCAGGCCTTCCGGGATATCAACCCAGCGTTCCTTGCTTATCTCCTGCATGATGAGAGCTTCGGGGAAAAGAGGGGTCAATTCGGGCAGGGTCGCAGGTTTCATGGTGACCGGGCTCATCATTGGTGGTAGCGGGCGCGGCAGATCAGCCTGTATATTGTACCATTGTTCCGGTATCTCTTTTTCAGTCAGATGAATTTTAATTTCTTCCATGTTTCCGGCTCCTTTTTATTCTTTTTCAAGCTCACTGTTCCAGTATGCATTGTCAACGAATCGCTGCCAGGAAGTCCGGACTTTCACGGGTGCCTTCAACAGCATTGACAGATTGCCGCGCCAATGCGGTTTTGAGGGTGTGATAAGCAGTTTCATTCCCGCTTCATCCGGCATTTTGTCAGCTTTTTTTAGGTTGCAGGGGATACAGGAGGTAACTATATTGTCCCAGCAGGTTCTGCCGCCGCGACTGCGCGGTATCACGTGATCAAGGTTGAGTTCAGAAGTAGTAAATTTTCTGCCGCAATAACAGCAGTGATGACCGTAATGTTCGTAGAGATTACGGCGGGTAAATTTAACGTCAGTAGCTGGTAGTCGGTCATAGAGTTTAAGGGCAATCACTTCCGGCATCGCGATCTTGAACTGCGGCGTTGTCACAAATCCCGCCGGATGTTCTAATATCATCGCAGACACTTCGCGCCAATCTTCAAATGAATAGGTGCGGTACTCCTGGTCAACTACGGAAGCATGGTTGAGATATACCAGCGTTAACGCGCGTTGCCATGAGGTAACTTGGATAGCATAAAAACTTCGATTAAGAACTAAGACATCGCTCATGATAGTACGTAAGATTATATACCATTAGTGCTTCTTTGTCAAAAATGCGTGCGATCATGGAATGCTGTTTTGAGAGATTTACTAAAGTTAGCTGTGATTATTTTTTCAAGATAATGATACGCGGTCGCGATCTAGCCCTTGACAGGAATAAAAAAATATATTATATTTCAACTATATTCGATAAAAACGAATGCAGTGCGGTTTGCCCGTCTCACTTGGAGGGGGTTTTTTATGAAGAAGCCGGATGTAGTCCGCCATGTTGCAGAAGTTTCAGGCTTGACCCGCGGTGATGCCAACCGGGCCATTAAAGCCTTGGTAAAGGTAATTCAAGACGCGCTGAAAAATGGAGAAGTCGTTTCACTGTCTGGACTAGGATCGTTTCGGGCAAAAGATCGTAAGGCTCGTAAAGGGAGAAACCCAAAAACCGGAGAAGTAATCCCGGTCCCGCCCGGCAAAAAGGTTTCATTCAAACCGACAACTACCTTACGAAAAATGATTCAATAATTAACAAAACTAACGGATTTTAAATATTGACATCACGTTTATTGTGTCGTCAATTTTCTTTTCTGTCCGCTAATAGTTTTATATGCAAAAAATTAAGATACGTGGATTGGTTCGTGCTGCTGGATGGATGTTCTGTCTCTGGGGTGTTACCGTAGCCCTCAAAGGGATGTTTGATCTGCTCTGGGGTGAACCTGAAGCAAATTATTATTCCCCGCACCCGTGGGAGTTCGTCACCCGCCATCAGTGGTTTAACTGGTCGGGGTTTGAAATGATCTATGGACTGGCATGTATCGGCATAACGTATTTGTTGTGGAAATATGCATCATATGTCCCTGAACAGATTGCAAGAGAAGAGGAACGAAATGAAGGGTTCTAACACTGACAAAATAAAACCGTCAAAAAAGTTGGCGGCACTCCCGCCATACATATTTTCGCGTATCAATGCACTGAAGATGGAAGTTTCCAAAACCAAAATGGACGTGATCGATCTGGGAATGGGTAATCCTGACTTTCCCACACCGTCCCACATCGTTGACCGGTTGTGCGATACGGTCAAGAATCATCATCTGACACACCGCTATCCACAATCGAAAGGTATGCCACGGTTTCGCAAAGCGGTTGCAGCCTGGATGAATAATCGTTTCGGCGTTACCCTTGATCCGGCTAAAGAGATCATTTCTCTCATTGGCTCTAAAGAAGGCATAGCGCACCTGTGTACAGCATATCTTGATCCGGGCGATTATGTTCTGGTGTGCGATCCTGCCTATCCCGTTCATTTCAATGGAGTGATCCTGGCAGGCGGGCAAGTGTATTCAATGCCCATTGTGGCGGAAAACAATTTTTTACCTGATCTGACCAAAGTTCCTGCTGCTATAGCCAAAAAAGCGAAGTTCATATTTCTCAATTATCCTAACAACCCCACTGCGGCAGTAATCGAAGACAAGAGTTTCTTAACTGATGTAGTCGCGTTTGCGAAAAAATACAACATTCTGGTTGTGTTTGACAATGCCTACTCCGAATTAACGTTCGGAGATTATGTCGCACCCTCGTTTTTTGAAATACCCGGTGCGTGGGATGTGGGTCTTGAATTTCATTCATTTTCGAAGACATTTAATATGGCAGGCTGGCGCATAGGCTGGGCTTGCGGGCCGAGCAAATTTCTAGCACCGCTGGAAAAACTTAAATCTTTCCTCGATTACGGGGCACCGACATTTATTCAGCTGGCGGCGGTCGCTGCACTTGAGGGTTCGCAGGACGTTGTTCGAGACCAGGCGGCGATCTATGAACGGCGTATGAAAAAAATGGTCGCAGGTCTCAATAAAATCGGATGGCCGGCACAGGAAACCAAGGGAACCATGTATTTATGGTTGAAAATACCTCCAGCGCTCGCGCACATGAAATCTCTCTCTCTGGCGGAACATTTGATACAGGAAACGGGCATTGTAGTGACACCGGGAATCGGGTTCGGTGAAAGCGGTGAAGGGTACATCCGTATTTCGCTTGTGACCCACGACAATCGTTTCCACGATGCGTTGCTGCGGCTTAAAAAATTCATAAAGACCCACGGAAAATAAATATCATACGCTCTCGTTGGCCGTTGTTACCCCTTGCAGTCATTTCCGGGCTTATTAGTGTATGCGTGTCAATGTCAAACAAGAGTTCTCCGCTGTGAGTCATGCGGAGATCACATAAAAAATGTAATACGATGACGATTTATTGATAAGGAAATTAGATTGTATGAAGACAATAAAATTAGGTTTGGTAGGCTTTGGAACAGTTGGTAGAGGGGTTGTCAAGATTCTCGAACAAAACCGGCGTTTGATTGAAAGCCGTATTGGATCTCCCGTTGAAATAGCCGGCATCTGCGATATACGGCCGGTTGAGCCGGCATCACTATATGTGCCGCGGTATCAGGATCTTATTGCAGATCCTGAAATCGATATTATTGTCGAACTTATCGGTGGTTATGAGCCCGCGCGGAAGATTATTCTCTCATCGCTCAGGGCCGGGAAGAACGTGGTGACCGCCAATAAAGCGGTGCTCGCGAAATACTGGAACGAGGTTTTTACGACAGCCCGCGCGTGCGAGAAACTGGTTTATTTCGAAGCTTCGGTTGCAGGCGCTATCCCCGTTATTAAGGGTCTCAATGAAGGTCTTGCGGCAAACCGCATTGAGAAAATTTCAGGTATATTAAATGGCACAACGAATTATATCTTGACGGAGATGACAAAAAAAGGCATTGATTTTGCTCTTGCTTTAAAACAGGCGCAGAAGGCCGGATTTGCAGAGGCAGATCCATCATTCGATCTTGAAGGAATTGATACCGCCAACAAGCTGGCGATTTTGTCGTCATTAGCTTGGGGAAGCTGGGTCAAGGTTTCACAAGTGTACACCTGCGGCATTACTTCCGTGACCAAAGAGGATGTATATTTTGCCGCCAAGTTTGGATATGTGATAAAACTTATCGGACAGGCTTACCGGGGACCCCGGGGGCTTTCTCTTTCTGTGCAGCCATGTCTGGTGCCCAAGAGCCACGCCTTTGCAACGGTTGAGAAAGAATACAATGCGGTCGAGATTCACGGGGATGCTGTTGGCGATGTTATGTTCTATGGTAAAGGTGCGGGACAGCTACCGGCAGCCAGTGCTGTCGTTTCAGATATTATCTTCCTTGCGCGGCAGGTTGCAAACAATACCGCGGGCAAAATTCCTTATATCACCTATGATTCATCTCAAAAAATAAACATCATTGCGCCCAACAAGACTGATGGATCCTATTACTTGCGTTTCCATGCTGTTGATAAACCGGGTGTGCTCTCAAAGATCTCCGGTGTTCTCGGAAAACACGCCGTTTCCATAGCACGCGTGTACCAGGAAGAGTCACACGGGGCTTCTAAAAAAGGTGTGCCGGTGATTATGCTGACACATCTGACCAATCATGGCGATCTGCTCAAAGCGCTCAAGGCAATCGATCGTCTGCCGATTGTTAAATCAAAATCCATCCAATTTAAAATAGAAGATTAATACCAGATGCAGCAGGGATAGCGGGATGCAAAAACAGTCAACCTACAAAAAACAAATGGTTGACAGGCATAAAAACAGCTTGTTTTCTTTGTAACCGGCAGGATAAAAAAAATCAACGATAGTGCAACCTGGCATTACGGGAGGCAAAAAGTATGGAAAAACTTTATAAAAAATGTATCAATCAGATACCCCTGACTCGCAGCGATGCGCGAAGGTTGTTAAAGGCTGACGATGATACTCTTTTGCGGTATGCCAATATGGTTCGCCGGCATTTTAAAGGCGATGGCATACACCTGTGCAGTATCATCAACGCTAAATCC
>JBELAT010000003.1:0-27922 GCA_049508565.1 Endomicrobiales bacterium
GGTATGTGAGGGTAGGGAGTTGCGCCTTGAGATGAACGAGGACGAGAAAGCCGAACGTGCGTTACTGGACGGTTGTTACGTGATAAAGACAGACTTGCAGTCGAAAGATGCATCTACCGAAGCGGTCCATGCGCGGTATAAAGATTTGGCGATGGTAGAGCGCGGATTTCGTACGATGAAGACAGGATTGCTTGAGACGAGACCGGTGTATGTGCGCAAAGAAAGTCGCACGCGGGGACATGTGCTTGTGGTGATGTTGGCATACTGTTTGATTCACGAGTTGCGCCAGCTGTGGAAGAATCTGGAGATAACGGTCGAAGAAGGTATTGACGAACTTAAGACAATCTGCACGGCAGCCGTGAGTATCAAGGGGGCATCGTACAATATAATTATGCAACCTGGTGTTCTGGGAAGAAATCTATTGAAATATGCTCGGGTAACCTTACCTGAGGTGTTACCCTGCAATAATATAGTTGTAGACACGAAGAAAAAACTAGTCCCAGAACGAAAACTTTAGGTGTTTTCAATATATTTTCCACACAAAAGAGACTGGAATAAAAAGGAAGATCCGCTATATCAGGCACAATATCTATCCCCGGCATTTGAGAAAGCAAAGAAGGATCATCTCCTCTCAGCCCACGCCGGCCAACCTTTAAGCCAATATTAAAATCTTCAACCATGAGCTCATCAAATGTTTGGTGCCGGGCCGGAACGATTCGGTCTCCCACCGCATCGCTGATGCCAATAAGAGCGCTTGCATTTTCTCTCAATTCTGGAGGTATTCCTGTTAATATTTTTTCCCGCAGATTGCTATCGGGATTAGGCTCATTGGATAACAAGATAATATTTAGCGGAGGGCCTCTGCCTTTAATCGTTCCCTTATCCCCCGAATCCATCCGTACCAGGATAGCTTTTGAGAGGAGCGGAGTTATACTTTCAAAATCTTCCGGCATCAGACCGATAAATGCCACATCCGCAGCCGCGAGTGATCGAATAGCCAAAGAAGTGTTCCCAAGCGTTACCGCATCCGCCCTTATTTCGCGTGAACGTATTGTATTGCCGGGGGCATTGCTGACCAACTGCAAATGATATGTACCGTGTGAATGAATATATGCGACATCTTCTGCCTCATGTTCCGAACCGATGAATGTTATCTCACAACCGGCCTGATCGAGAATGTCTCCAATATACCCGCGCGACATTGCTCCCAATCCAAAAATGACTGCTTTTGGAGGGTGACTATCACCATCCTTGTAGACTACTTTACCGGTGTCGATATTATATTCACGATGAAATACAGTGTTTTGGCCCTGCACTGATTCATTTTCAAGTTGATAACGCAAAACGTAGACACTGTTAGCGACTTTTTCAATATCAATATCAAGACTTTGCTTTAAATCGCTTTGAATGTCATGAAATGATAGATGAGACCCCTCCGCGGCATTCACTGCCGAACAAATATCAAAAGCAATCGCGTCAATCTGATCCCATCTACGTTGTGCCATGAAAAGACGCAGCTGAAGAGAAGCCGACAACACCTCAGCCTGTTTTTTCAAAAGTCTCTTATAATTTTCTTCAACGGTCGCCGTATTTCCGGCCACCGTAGGCATTATATTGAGATACGCAATGCCTCTCTGCCTGAGAAGGGCACTCAGTCCCTGAGTATGGAATCCTCCAGCGACCACGACGATAGGTTCTGAACCTTCTATATTTGTGAGTATCTGACGGACGGAGGGGTTCTGAATAAGTTTTCCTTGAGGATTTGCCGGAGAAACTTCATGACCGCTGATCTTCCCCAATTTCAGAATATTATTTAAGAAACATTCATTTCTTTCAATATTCGTCTGATAATATCTGCGCAGTAATTGAACCGAAGGCGTAAGTAAATCTGGTTTTCCTTTCCCGACATATCGCGCCCACAAAAAGCAAAATCCTGAATAATTTTCATCTATGTATTTGCATTCAGTAGCAGTGACCTTTGCAGCGAGATATCCTTTAAGAAGCCTCCAGTATCCGTTCAGGAATATTATATCCCGTTCGCTTTGATCTTCTGAAATCCTGAGTGGAATTTCATGCACAAGATACCGCTCTTCTTGCATGAGCTGTGATACATCAAGGTTCTTTCCTGATTCTCGACTATCTAAATAATTTCTCAGTACAGGAAAGTGCTCAATAACGGATGGATTATTTTTCGACATAGCTGAAAGATAATCAAATAATTTGTTGCTATTTTTAAAACCTTCTGTCGTAAACGACAAAAAATTATAGTCTCTGCAGGGAAGGGTGCGTTTTAAGTCTTCAATAAAACGATTCAAATCTCTCGAAACGCCTCGAACGGAAATCTCTTTTTGCATGTACAAAGCCTGCGCTTTTGCGATAGTGTTATACTCGTCTTCTTCAATGCCTTCTTTTTGAGCCTCCATGATTAATAATCTGAAATAGTTCTCCTGCGCAAGACTTCCTTTGCAGTATTTATCTGCCAACCGTTCAAATTTTTTATTGCCCGGGCTTAAATATACTTGTTCGACACGAGGAGATCTTCATCCATACCGTTTACTATTTCGCGAACGGTATTCTGCATATCTTCTATCTTGCTCAATCTGAGGATGTTTTCCCTATGACGCATATCGTCATCGAGACCGACCAATAATCCCGGCCTCCTTGAAACTATTGAATATAACTCTGCTCCAGTAAGTTCTCCTTTATCGATCATTATATCTAGAAGTTTCTGACGCACGATCTCCTGCTTTAGTCCGCACAACAAAGACGTATCGATATCACCGCTAGCACCTTCAACATAAACAGACTTGAGTGACAGCTTCTTATCTAGTGAGGCGATAATTTCTGCAATATTCTTCTGGACTCCCGCATTACAATGCAAGTCCTGTATATTGATTACGACCATCTTGCACGTTTTGGAAGGGATCCATAGTTCAGTGGCTTTACCAATACGTGAGGGAATTACGGTTTGGTCGATGCAATCTCTCAATTGTTTCGTAGCCTGTGCCTTTTGCCTTAGTGCAAAAAGAGACTGATTAGCTATGCCGGTTAAAATAAAAGAGAATGTGATAATAAGTGAAATACATTTTTTGATCATTTTTTTACTGTATTGTGCTTATGTGTCCGCAGTTTATGATTTTCTTGCTATTACTATTATAACTACTATAAGTAAATTATTTGGGGAACTCATGCAAAACATCTGTAAAACTCGTAATGAGCTTTGTTATTGCATAACTCGTGCAGACGGCCACTGATACTTCTCACATTCGATTATTGCTGAAAATTCGTTTTTTTTAATTTTCAGACGTTTTGTATGTGTGTTATTAATACGGAATGATGACATGCAGGTAATGAACCCAGGTTTAGCCAGATCCCTGTTAAAGGAGCCCAAAATATATTTTAGCGGCTACGTGGATGGTAATGAAGGAGTTCAGCTAGAAAATACCGTGGCAACATGCCTGCTTAAACACACACAATACTTACACGATGCAAAGGGCATCGATATTTCATTGCATTATATCCGCACCAAAGAGGGAAAAGAAATTGATTTTGCTTTTGTAAAGGAGAAAGTTTTAACTCATTTTATTGAAATAATACTCAGTGATAACAATATTAGCCCAAATCTTAGATATTTTAAAAACAAACATTCTTCCGTTGAGGCTATACAACTGATACACAATCTTCGTAATGATATTGAAGTAAACGGTATATCAGTACTTCAAGCAGGAAGGTGGTTATCACAGTTAGACGCCTGAAAAGAAACATATCAATTAGCATGATCCTTCATTATTTGTTCAAGAAAATTCCCACATCTTCCTGAATCATCTTGGAAGGAATCTATTGATCATTTATTATGTCATCTTTTGCGGCGTTTTGCCGACTTGTGAGGAATGACTCGCCACTGCGTTGGGATTGAAGATTTTGCGGCAAGCGACAGAGATATTTTCCCATCAATTGTATCGACGGTTTCAACGACAACCTTCACCTGTTGACCAAATTTCAAGTTCGTGACGCGCACCATACCTTCAGCGCCCGAATCTCCCAGCCGCACAAACGTGCCACTTTCAATAACGCTCGTCACGACCCCGTCCATTACCACACCGATCTGTCCTTTTAGCAGTTCAGCGCGCATAATATCGACAGCTTTATACTCTGCCTCTACCGCCGCGCGTTCACGCTGCGAACAATGTACACCCGCTTCGGCAAGAGAGAGACTGCCATGGTTTTCCTTTTTGCCGTTGAGAAGCGCTTTGACAGCACGGTGTGCCATGAGATCCGGATAACGACGGATTGGTGAGGTGAAATGAGCGTACGCCTTTGCGGCGATGCCGAAATGTCCGGTCGATTCCGGCGAGTACACCGCCTGTTTCATACTGCGAACAATAAGAGAATTGATTAAATCCGCAAGCGGATGCGATTGCGCCTGAACCAGGACATCCTGTAATGCCTTGTGCGTATGTCCGCCCGTTATATGCCCGGCAGACAATCCCAGATCGCCGAGCGCTCGTGCCAATACCTTCATCTTTTCGGGGTCGGGATCGTCGTGGCGCCGGTGCAAAAACGGCATTTTTGCGGCCATAAGCTCGGTAGCGATCGACTCATTGGCCAGAAGCATGAACTCTTCGATAAGGCGATGGCTTTTAAGGCGTGGGCGAAGGGACACGCGAAGCGGTTTGCCGTGAGCATCGGTCTCAACCTTGTATTCTGGCAGATCAAAATCAAGCGAACCGCGCTTAACCCTGTGGCGACTCAACACATCCGCCAGTTCTCCCATGCACGCTACTGCATCTGCAACTGCCGCGGGTACCGAATGAACTTTCCCTCCATCAAGAAGAGTCTGTACTTCCTCATACGTGAACCTCCGGCAGGAACGAATGACCGTATTGGCCATCCGCCGCCGCGTCACCTTGCCTTCGGCACTGATATCCATGAACACAGAGACCGTAAGCCGTTCCTCATCCGGCACGAGGCTACAAAGATTGTTTGAAAGTGAGGGCGGCAACATCGGCACGACCCGGTCAGGCAGATATACACTGGTTCCGCGAGAGTACGCTTCTTTATCTAGAGCCGAACCCGATTTAACATAATGCGCCACATCGGCGATATGCACGCCAAGCCGCGTCTTATCCCCGTCCAACTGCTCAATCGAGACGGCATCATCAAAATCTTTCGCATCGGCACCGTCTATTGTTATTATCGAAAGATGAAACAATTCTTCGCGGCCGTGCCACTGTGAAGGGTCAAGTTTACCGGGCATCGCATCGCTCTGCGCAAGAACATCTTTCGGGAAATGTTCACTGATACCGCGTGCACGCAACAGCGTGGTTATACGCACGTTCACGTCGTTCGGAGAACCCAGGAGTTCGATGATAATTCCCTCAGTACCCAGTGTTTCGGTCGGCCATCGAGTTACTTCAAGGACAGCAAGGACACCGTCTCTGGGAACTATTTTCGGTGAAAAACCGACCACTTGAGCGGTGGGACCATCGCTTTTCTCGGAGACGAGTGTCCACCCCCGCGGAAACTGTCTCAGAACACCCACGATAGTCGGGTGTGCATGGTTTAGCACTTCGAGAATCTCACCGCTGAAACGCCCATCATCATCGCGACGGACACGCGCCGAAACCCGGTCTCCATCCATGGCGCGATTGAGACTCCGGCCATGAAGAAAAACGTCAGAAGCGCCTTCTGATTCGGCCAGTAGAAACGCAAAACGCCCGTGATGTCGTATGAAACCCTCACGAATATCGTCCCGCCTGCCACCCAGAGATTTCCGGTGCTGTTTTTTCATTTGTTTTTTCACTCTTTATCTAACGATTTAAAGTAAGCCTGAACCTGCATGATTTTGTCACCTTGAATTTCAATGACTCCATTTTTAACGGTGCCACCTGCACCGCACGACGTTTTCAACGTGCGGGCAATTTCAGCTAATTTCCCGATCCCATAGGTATGCAGGCCGGTGATGACCGTAACCTTCTTCCCAGCTCTTTTTTCTAACCGCACAATGGGTTGTGGCGATAACGCAAAATGTTGTTTAGAAACCATTGGTTCCTCGTAATATAATAGTTACGGCGGACGGACAAACACATTCATTTACGTGTGTTGTTGTCGATGCTTATTGGTACCAAAAATATATTTTTATTGCAGTGTGTATGGGGTGGTTGGACAGAATTTAATGCCGAATATTTTTCATACAACATTTTGTGTATAGTAGTTATAATCGTAGTGGTGTCGGTTTTGTTTCTCATTGCTCACGTAGTGAAGTTTTCATTGAGGGTGTAATGAGCACACTGATCGTAAGAAATAACGGTTTATCGCTTCATCCAATCATGGACATACTGTTCTGCCGCTCCGGTCAAGATTACATCAACAATCTTTTGAGCAACAAATTGGGCCGTATCAGCCGGAGGACGACCATTGCCGTCTTCATTTTCTTCGTCTGCCGGTATTGCGCACTTCAGCGTGTTTTTTTCAAAATCCGTCAGGGTTATATACGGATAGACGATACTCACCGCTATTTTGTCGTTTGCCAGCTCCTGACGCGCAGTAAGTGTTATGCCGCCTAACGCCCGTTTTGTCGATGAATAGGCAGCCATGGTAGGAAGATACATAAGAGCGGTCCCCGAACTGATATTGACGATCGAGCCGCCACCCTGTTTTCTCATAACGGGTATGACTGATTGCATCGCAACAAGCGGTCCGATGACGTTCAATTGGATATTAAGTCGGTACTTTTCAGTATCAATAAACTCAACCGGACAATCATAGCCGCGACCAGCGTTATTGACAAGGATATCTATCCTCCCAAATTTTTTGTATACGGCTTCCACCATTGCGCGAATCGCCGCTTCATCAGTCATGTCCGCAGGTACGGGCAATGACCCGGGCAACTCCGCTGCCAAAAGTTCAAGTTTACTTTTTGTCCGCGCAACGAGCGCGAGTTTAGCGCCGGCCTGGCCCAGCAGTTTCGCGGTCTCATAACCGATACCGGCTGACGCTCCTGTTACTATGGCAATCTTACCGTTAATATCCATTGCGGACTCCTCTTATGTGGTGCTCTGTGCACAATTGATGCTTATTTTCCTTGTATCTTGACCTCAAAGTTCCTTGTAAACAACTCTTCAAACAACTGCTTTTTCCGGTCAGCTCCCCACATATCGATACTGATCTGTTTGGTTGAAGATTTGAGTCTGCAGACAACTTTTTTTCGGCTAATTTTGCATGTTACACCGGTAACTTGACCGGTATGGGACCGGTCCAATCCGTCAGCAATGCGCAAAATCGCCGCGAGTCTCGATACTATCAACCGCTCATCCGGGCTCAGGAGTCCGAACCCTTCATGCTTGATCTTGGGATGGCTTTTTCTGTGATACCGGGCAATGATAGCTATAAGTTCTTTCTCGTTTTCTGTAAACCCCGAAAGCTCAGCGTTGCGTATCAAGTAGTAGGAATGCCTGTGGTGCTGCGCGTGAGAGACAAACAGTCCGATATCATGAAGAAGTGCTGCATGTTCAAGCCAGTCACGCTCTTTCTTTCCGAGGTGATGTAAATCATGCGTCTGATCAAAAAGCTGTAGAGCTAGCCGAGCTATACTGCGCGCATGCTGTATATCAGTGCCGGTTCGTAAGAGGAGCGCATCGACACTTCGTTGTTTGGCATGCTGGATGTACTCATGACCTTTGATATGGTGTTTTTGTTCTGCGGTTTCAAGCACAATACCTTCGCGAAGCGCATATTCAGAGACCGTCAGCGTTTTGATGTCTAACTCTTTAACAATTTGTTCGAGGATCACTGCTCCCGCGGTTATGATATCAGCGCGCGACGGGTCGATACCGGGCATCTTTGAAAGTTTTTCAACGGACATTGTGTTTACCACCCGGTCAACTGCTTTAAACAGTTTCTCCCGGGGCAGCGTGGCACCATTGATCTTTTCCAATAGCCTCTTTTCCGACAACGCGTAGGCCGCTTGCGTCATATTCTCAATAGTGCCGGAGGTGCCGATGACCATATCATACCCATATTTTTTCAGTTCACGAAATACCGGGCTCACCATGCCCGCTACGTATCTCCGGCATTTCTTGATTGATTTTTCAGTTATTTTTTGCTCAAAAAATCGCTGCGTCATGCGTATGGCGCCCACTTTAAGGCTGTTGCTATATAATACTTCTCCCTTACGACCTACCAGGAACTCTGTGCTGCCCCCCCCAATGTCAATGAGAAGCACCCTTTTGTCGAACACCGGCAATGCCTGAAGCACACCCAGATAAATAAGACGGGCTTCCTCAAAACCTGACACAGTCTCAACTCGAATGCCGGTCTCAGATTTTACTCGACGAACAAATTCGCTGCCATTCAAGGCTTCGCGCAAAGCGCTCGTACCCAGTGCCCGAATTGTTGCTGCATGCGCATCTGCAATAACCTTGAACCGTTTCATGGTCTCAACGCCCCGATTCATGGCAGGCGTACTTAAATACTTCATGTCAGTAGATCCCGAGCCCAGGCGCACAATTTCCCGCGCCTTGTCCACAACCTTGAATTTCCCGCTGGACAAATCGGACGAGACCACGATAAGATGAAATGAGTTAGTACCCAAATCAATGGCAGCTATTGGTTTGTTCATATTTTTTTTGAGCATTTTAAAGATTCTGGGAAGGTGGTTCAACAAGGATTTGGTCAATATGCTTCTTCAACCGGGTATTAACCGTCTCAAAATCTCGTGACGCATCAATGGTCGTAAACTTAAAACTAGTGGCCATGGCATCAAATTCGCGGATGATCCGTTTCTGGTATTTCACAAAACTGTCATAAAAGTCACCACCAAGCTTCATGTCCATCCCGGACTCCCAGTAATCCATAACGCCGTCTGTACTTTTTATCCAGTATCCTTCTTCGAGATTCGCACTGTTTAATATACGAGGAATAAGATCCTTGATACCCACTCGTAAATAGAATACCGCATCAGGAACAAGTGCAAAACCAAAACATTTGTTCATCCAGTCACGATCAGCGCCGCGCACAATGCCGCGCGCAAGCATGGTGTAAACATAGCGATCTGCAAGCACGATATACCCTGCCTTCAATGCGGGGATAATTTCGTGTTCCAGACAATCGGCGAAATCGGCGAGATACAAAAGACTGAAGGTATGCACGTTCAAGCTATGCCCTGATTTCGCCTGTTCTATCACGCGACTAATTAACGGCGAACGGGCAATGCCGGTGACCTTCACTGCATACCCTTTAATTTCCAACCACTCTTTTATTTCTCGAGTCTGAGTGGAACGACCAACTCCATCCGTTCCTTCAACGACTATTAGTTTGCCGATGAGGTCTGCATGATCGAAGCGCGGGAGTTTGATGCCGGTAAACGTTTCGGTGCTCATAAATACCTCTATCTAAAGCATGGGGACTGGCGTATAGTTTAACAGCATGCTCGAAACCACTTTGCGGATGGCGTCCTGCTGCTTTTTGATCGAATCCTCGGCAGGGACCACGTTTAAGTTGTATTCGGTTGCGATGCGGTCATACTCTTCAAGTGCCCGGCTCTGAAAAATGCGGTAACTTTCATTGAGATCAGGACTCAAGCCCAGGTCCATGCCCGCTTCATAAAATTTGAGCGACGCACGGCCCGTAAGAATGCGTTTGAGCGATACATCAATAGGAACCTTGAAATAAAATGACAGGTTCGGCTTAATGGCAAACCCATAGAGATCGCGTACCCACTGACGATCAACACCGCGAACAACGTCACGGCTAAACGCAGTATAGATATAGCGATCGGCTAAAACAATCATCCCAGCTTTCAATGGCGGAATGATTAGGTGTTCTAGCCGGTCAGCAAAATCAGCAGCATGCAGAATGCTAAATGTTGCGGGCGTCAAAAGATTTTTCTTTTTACCGCGCCTGATAGTCTCGTTAACCAGTGCCGATGAGTTCCATTCAGTGAAGAACACGCGATGATTGAGGCTTCGTAACCAGCCGTGGAGCAGACGCAGTTGCGTCGACTTGCCAGACCCATCTATGCCCTCTACGATGATCAACTTGCCCGGATAGGGATGGTTATTTTCAAACAAATGTGCCATCTTAGCCCAACTTTCTCAATAATTTTGGTTGAAGCAGCCAGACAATTTGCCCGGGATCGCGCGGAGGAAAAGCATCGACATCCACACGGCAGAACGCACCCTTTTTCATGGTGACAACCGGGTGGTTTGACCCGACAAAACGAGATATTAGCGCGCTCATGTCCGGTTCATGACCGACTAGCAGGATCTGCTGCTTTGATTTAAATTTTTCAAGGCATGCAAGTAGCAGCCGAAGATTGCTGCCCGGTCGCAAATGATCGGTCACAACAATACGTTCTTCCAAGCCCATTTCCCGCGCAAGGATGGCCGCAGTTTCATGCGCCCGTTTCAGTGGACTGGTAATAATGACATCAAAGCAATCCACAAGACGCTTGATCCCTTTAGCTGACTGGATGAATTTTTCGATGCCTTCATCGGTCAGAGGACGATCATCGTTGGGATATCCCGGTGTCCCTCTGAGTACCGCATTGGCATGACGCAGGAAGTAGAGTTTTTTCATAATGGCTCCATTATACTATTTATATTATTATAATACACAATATTTGTTAATAATAAATAAAGATTTGATACTTGCAACAGATTTGATACTTCAGAAATAAAGAGACATTTAAAATCTCCTATGATATACTTTAAAACAATATAAAAAGCAATCACGTATGTAAAGGTCTCTTATCCCTATTTAATTGACTTTATTCTGCAGAGTCCTCTCAAGTAAACGTCGTCAAACTTTCTAAATCCTCTTGCAATTGCTACCAACAAAGTAGTACAATTTTCAGAGCGTTGTTGATTTTGCACACATAAAAGTGCACTTTTAAAACCGGTGGATTATGATTGAAACAATATTTACTTTTTCGCAGTACTTTTTCAACATCTATGCGATCCCCTTTTTACTAACCGGCATGGGAATAGTGACCCTAGGGACGGTGATATTTTTTAATAAAAGAAATTCCTTAACCAATATTTCTTTTCTGAGTCTTTGTCTGAGCATCGGTTTGTGGTTGACCGGTGAATCGCTGATGTATTTAAGCAAAGATATCGTTCTGGCCAAGTTCTGGTATTCAGTGGCTTTTCTTGGCGTTACGCTGATTTCTTCGACGTTGTTCACTTTTTCCGCCTGCTTTTTAAATCAAGCTAAGCAACTCAAATATTTTATTCTACTGGGCTACGGCCTATCATTTTATTTTTATTATTTATCAGTGCATTCAACCCGTTTTATTATTGGAATGAAAAAGTATTTCTGGGGATGGTACCCTCTGTTTGGATCCCTGTCTTACCCATTTCTCATTCAGTGGGGATCATTGATGGTAGTCTGCCTCTGGATGTACATCCATGCACTGCGCAACATAACTGACTTTGATGAACGGATGCGGGTAAAGTATATTTTGTTTGGATTGTTAATCGCCTATCTCGGCGCATTTGATTATATTGCGGCTTACGGCATAACGTTCTACCCCTTTGGATATATTCCCATTCTCTGCCTTGTGGCAATCATTGCCTATGCCATGAGGCAATACCGGCTATTGCTCACCCCTGCAATGGCCGCCACCACAATACTCAATACGATGGTGGAAGCGCTGATCGTGTTTGCATCTGACGGCAAGATTCTCTCAGTCAATCTGTAATCAGCAACAATAAAAAAAGAGAAAAAGGGGGTGGAACAACAGGAATAAAACTGTTATTATTGTAACAGAGGTGAAAAAGAACGATGCTAAAAAAAGTGATTGAAAAAATAATACGTGCAATAAGAAACATACATGGGTGGTTAGCCGAACGGTTGGGAGCGCGGTTGCTGAAAGATACGCCATACAACAGAGGTCTGGTGTGCATGTATGAAGGAAACTACAAGAAAGCGATGCGGATGTTTAAGAAGAAAGTGATCAATGATCCTGAAGGGATCCTTGGGTGGTACATGCTCGGGGAAGCATACTGGGAACTGGGCAAAGCCGAAGAAGCGCGAAGAAGTTATGTGAAGGCATGGAGTTACCGTCGACGGATAAAAGAGCGATACGAGGATGACAAAGAAATAACGCAGAGTATCCGTGAAGCATTGGTGCGCAGCGGGGTGGTGGCTGAGGCGAGCGATGCAGATGCCTTATGACATACGATGCACAATAGCGCAATACTGTTTGAAAGTGGCGAGGGGTCAATGGCTGTATCCCGTGTTTGCGCCGATAGCGCACAAGCATGGGAAATATAGCCGAATGATCTGCGAAGAAAATGGAAAACTCATGATCATATGGATACAGCGGTACAAGTTCACCCATCCGTTTAAGGGGGTGGTAACGTTTTCGTTGCTGCCAATCGGGGTGGTGCCGTACTGGCGGTATACGTTGGCAATCATAACGAAAGTGGTTGTTGGTTGTCAGCAGAGAACAATGTCGCTGGGCGAGACGCTGGGAAAGCTGTTTATGGATATGGAAAATGCAAGTGATGAGTTATTGGCACTCGGTGAATCACAGATGTACCGGTTTAAGAAGTTGTATAAAACGGCGCTGACGAAATATACGATCTGGAAGGGCTACGGGCGCAGTGAATATACGTTGGAAAGATTCGTTCGACACTGTGGCGGTGTTGACGGTAAAGCAGCGGCGCTGAGCGTGGCGTATTATGAAGACAACGGTGGGCAGTCGAGCAACAGCCAATTTTTGTTTGGAACAGCATCGCAGTTCCGGCGGGATGATGGAACCGAGAGCAGATAGCACCACGAAGTGAGAGTGGGATGCGGTGTGCATCACGGGGAGAGAACTGTTCCAGAGAACACTGGTCGTTGCTGAGCAATGGAAAACGACGTATTTTCAGCGGCGTACAGAAATAAAAGAGCGTGAACCCGGGTTGTAGGCAGGGTAAAAACTGGTCGGAAGTTGAGAAAAGAAGCGGTAAAGATCGATCCCACAGAGGATGGATACCGTTTCTTTTTTTGTTTTTATAGTATGCCTTCATCAGGGCGTGAAAAAGTGTCCTGAAATAGAAATCTGAGGAGGCATACACATGAAAGAGGCAAAGAAGTCAGAGTCAGTAGGTGTATTTCGGTACGGGGTAATAGCGCCGGCACTGCACATGAGTGGGGGTGATCGCCGGAAATACTTTGAGGGATTGGCCGGCAAGGAACTGGACGTGCCGCACTACGGAATCAAACGATACAAAACCAACACGTTTAGAAACTGGCTGGTGCACTACAAGAACGGAGGACTTGATAACCTCAAGCCGGTTGAGCGCAGCGACAAAGGGGTGGTTCGACGAATAACGGAGGCTGCTGCTGCGAGCATAAAAGGAGTGATTGCTGAGTTTCCCTTTTTGTCAGCGTCGGGGGTATATCGGGTGCTGCAGCAGCGCGGTATCATACGCTCGGGTGATTTCGGGGAGACCACGCTGCGCAATTACATCAAACGCAACAGTCTGCGCGGTACGGGTACCACTGAAGTCGGCAGGAAGAAATACGAAAAAGAACATGTTAACGAACTTTGGGTCGGGGATTTCCTCTTATGTGGCGCACAACATAAGAGGAATTATGTGGCGTTGAAAATTATGTGGCGCCCAGCTTTTACAAACAATCACTATCGTCGAATGAATGCAGTGATACAGTGATTTGAGCGCCACATAATTATAGCGACCTTAAGAAGCTCATTAGATTCGGATCATCTTTTGGGCGCATTGCTTTTTGTGTCTGTTGCACTTCACAAAGAGCAAGCGCTTTGGCTTTCATTTCAAGATCAATTTCCGCATAGATGCTGGTTGTATTGACAGAGACATGTCCCAACCAAGCGCGAATGGTATTGATATCAACGCCAGCTCGTAACAGGTGTGTAGCCGATGTGTGCCTAATAGTATGTGGACTTACCCGTTTAGTTTTCAGTGATGGGATTTGTACGGAAGCTATAGTGGCATACCGTTCGACAATGGTGTGAATGCCAAAACGCGTAATGGGTTGTCCGCAGCGGTTGATGAAAACACGATCTGTTTTTTGACGATCTTTTATAAGTGGTAGGATTTCGTTAATGGTTTGTTTCCACAGAGGGCAATGGCGTGTTTTATTGCCTTTGCCGTGAATGAGAGTGGAAGAATAATCTCGATGGGGAGATTGAGTAATAGTAAGGTCATTAATGATGAGGTGTGCAACTTCATCAACGCGAGCGCCGGTATTATAGAGAAACAGGAGCAGCGCGTGATCACGGCGTTGCAGTGCCGATGTTCCTTCTGCGGCAGCCAACAGGGCGTCCATTTCTGATTTTTCTAAATAGGTGATAGTGGAGCATGGAGCTTTTTTTGAAGGTATGGCTTTGATTGTTGAGCACCAGTGCAGATGTTCAGGACTATTGATCCCGATAAACTGAGCCAGGGAATGGATAGCAGCCAGTCGCAGGTTACGCGTGGTAATGGAGCAATGGCGTTGTTGTTCGAGATCGAGCAGGAAGAATTTTACGCGTTCCGGTGAGACATCTTCGACAGTGAGTTGATCAATAGCTTTTTTGGCCTGGCGAGCCAGAAAAGGAATGAGCAAACAGAAGGTATCGCGATAACAGTGTTGGGTATTGAAGGATAAGTTTTTGACAGTGATGAGATATTCCAGAAGAAAGCGTTTGATCCAAGAACCGAGTAGAGAGTTATTCATAAAAATCCTCCTTAAGAGCATATGATTGGAAACGAAGATTTGCTTGATGAAGCAGAGCAGGCGTCATGGTAAGATAGACCGAAGTGGCTGCTAAATTCTGGTGGCCCAAATAGACCGATAGTACGGGCAACCATTTCTGGACATCAATACCTTGTTTATACCATGTGGTGAGACGATCGACGACAAAGCTATGCCTCAAATCGTGCAGCCGGGGCTGATACCGTGCTCCATCAGTACGGCACACGCCCGATTGCTCACGGATACGCAGGAAAACATTTTCAAAATACTTTCGTCTAATAGCTTTTCCATTGCGCATGGCAAAGAAGAAAGCGCCGGGATTCTGGGAGTAGCCTGTTTGATTACGTTGAGCAGCATAGGTTGAGAGAACATCACACAGTTGCTTGCCCAATGGCACCAAACGGGTTTTATTAAACTTTGTTTTCCTGATAGTAAGGAGCGCCTGAGGCAAATCCACATCGGCCAGTGTTAAGGAAATGGCTTCTTTGATGCGCAAGCCTGCTCCATACAATAACAGAATGATTGTGCGTACCATATATGGCTCAACCTGATTTCGTAGTTTTTGATAGGTGAAAGAAGCATCAAGTAAAGAGCGTAGTTCTTGACGTGAATAGATGTACGGCACAAAAGACGGTGGCCGCTTTGGAATAGTTGTTGGTAAAGGTGAAGTTTTTGCATGCCCGCGGCTTATAGCGTAAGAATAGAAGTTGCGCAATGCCTGATACTTGTTGTGCCAGGTTCTAGTAACAGATCCTGTTCCATAAAGGAATGTAACTACCTGCTTTGGATTGATATCAGATAGAAGAGATTGTTGTCCTATTGTCCTGACAAAGGATTTTAGGATCTGTTCATTAGATATAAAAGGTTTTCCCAAAGTTTTTTGATATGCGATATAGGTGACTACAGCTTTAAGGAGATTCACAGGAGTCCTCCTATATTTAAATTGGCGACTTCCCGTAATCGCGTGAGGTCGACTTTTGCGTAGATTCGTGTTGTTTCCAAATTACGGTGTCCCAGTTGTTCGGCAATAGCCTTAAGGGATACTCCCTGATTAATCAATCGAGTGGCGCAGGCATGGCGTAAGGCATGGGCACCATAATGAAGAAGCGTAACATTGAGAGGTTTCCATCGCCGCGTTACTATGGCGCTGAGCGCCGTTTTGTGCAAAGATTTAATAGGGATTTGTCTGGATAGGAAGATTTCACGATATGATGAGCGTGGCCGAACTTCTTTGAGGTAACGGATGATGGCCTGAGCGACTGTTTGGTTGAGCGGGAATTGCTGCAGCTGTCCTCCTTTGGAACGAATTATATGAATGGTTTCCTGCTGCCAATCAATATCTTCCAATCGTAACCGCGCCACTTCGCTGATACGTAGTCCGTATATGACAAATAACAGCAAGATTGCACGGTCGCGAATATTCGTTGGGTCATTGCCTTGAGTTGTCTTGATAAGGCGTTTTACTTCCCCCCACGGTGGGCTGGAAGGAAGAGATGCATGTTTATAGATGCGTGGGCTTTTAATCGCGTCGGAGAGATACGGCTGACACCACCCGTGCGATTGTGCAAATCTTAAGAATGTGCGCAGAGAAGCAGCAAATGATATTGTTGAATTTTTAATGAGAATAGCATCAATTTGATTTATTGTGATAGTGGCGAGTGAAATTCCTTGAGCGCCGATCTGGCTGAGAAATCTTTGTACATAATAACAACGTTTCTTGATTGTTAATTCAGACAAGCCTTTTTCCGAGCGCATGTAATCAACGAATGCTGTAAGTTGGGGGGCAATTGGTTGTGGTAATGGAAGCTTTAGTTGCCCTAAAAAACGTAACCAGTTTTTGGCGATTAAATAAAAGGGTTCTTGGTATCGAGGTACGTTTTTTATTGAGCGAGAATTGCAAGCTTTGCGATGGGACCAACGTCGTAAGGCAGTTTCAATTTCTTGCAGAGTGACTGTTCGTTCATTTTTTAGATCCAGGTATTTAATAATAACCAACTGATAACAGGCAATACTACGGAGTGTCTTTCGTGCTGCACCTAGTTCGACGTAATGTGTGAGATACCGCAAACGAGATGACAAGAGCGGACTGTTCAAATAACGTCTGACTGCCTTTGGACATCGAAACAGTTGTTGAAACATTGTAGAGCCTCCTTAAAAAAGATTTAAAGACAGCTCTACTATATAAAGTTATGTGGCGTTCAAATCATGGATTAGCGGTTGTGTTCGACGATAGTGATTGTTTGTAAAAGCTGGGCGCCACATAATTTTCAACGCCACATAATTCCTCCATGGCCCTCGCGTACGTGTCGGTAAGCGAAAAAAGAAGATGTACTTGTGCGCGATCATCGATGACCATTCACGTATGATCGTCGGATACGGGTGGTATCTGCACGAGAACAGCCAGACGCTTGCGGCAACGCTCAAAAACGCGGTAAGCATCTACGGGATGCCCAAAGTCTTTTACTGCGATAACGGCAGCGCATTCGTGAGCAGTTACCTGAACCTGGTGTGCGCAAAGCTGGGCATAGCCCTGGTGCATTCACGTCCGTACGACAGCCCCAGCCGCGGCAAGATAGAACGATTCTTCAAGACCGTCAGAGAGAAGTTCCTCGCGCTGGGTTGCCAAAACGAGACACAGTTAACCCTTGAAGAGTTTAACGATGCCTTTGACCAATGGATCGAAACCCAGTACCACCAGCAGATCCATAGCGGCATTAACGAGCGGCCCCTTGACAGATATCTCCGCAACGCGGCCACAACGAAAATCACCAGCATTGCCGCCCACGAGCTGGACCATTGTTTCCTCAACGTCGTCCAGCGAAAGGTTAAAAAAGATGCCACCGTGTCGCTTAACAAGAAATTATACGAAGTTCCACCATCGTACATCGGCAAATTCGTCGAGTTGAGCTTCCCTATCGACCAGCCAGACACGATCACCTTACTCGATAACGGCAAACCCATCGCCCGTATTAGGCACGTTAATCTAGTAGAAAACGCGAACAAGCCTTATACCGGCATCCATTTCAAGAATTTCATCGTTGATTCCACAGACACCACAGAAAACAAAACCAATGAACAGGGGGATATCTTCCCATGATTAAAGCCTTTTTTGGCCTCAAAATCTATCCGTTCGGCAAAGAAATACCGGTCAAAGACGTGTTTGCTTCACCCGCGTACCAGGAAGTGTCATCACGCCTTGATTACCTCAAGAAAAACCGTGGGCTCATGCTCCTGACCGGCGATCCCGGCGTCGGTAAGACCATAACCCTGAGATCCTTCGTCGAAAATCTCAATCAGTCCTTGTATTGGTGTTGTTATATTCCATTGAGCACCGTTTCGCCTATCGAGTTCTACCGCCAGCTCAACGGGAAACTTACCGGCGGGTTCCTTCACCGCAAAGTCGATTTGTTCAATTCCATTCAGACGGCCGTAAAGGATATGGTTACCAACCATAAAAAAGTCCCCGTTATCATCATTGACGAGGCTCACCTCCTCATGCCCACTACCCTCGCTGAAATACAGATTATTCTTAACTTCGATATCGATTCCACTAACCCAGCCATTTTCATCATGGCTGGCCAGTCACATTTGCGCGACAAAATAACGGGACATGTCACTGTTTCCTTAAATCAGCGCTTTTCAATCAAATTCCATCTTACGCCGCTCGATAAACAGCTCACTGCTTCATATATCGAGCATCGCCTTGCCGCCTGTGGTTGCAAACATTCACCGTTTTCCGAATCCGCCTGTGAGGCTATCTTTCAAAATTCTCAGGGCGTTCCCAGAAACATCGATAATCTTGCGCTCAAATCCCTGACACTGGCCGCTACGCAAAACATTTCATCCATCACCGAAGAGGAGGTTTTTGCTGCATCTAAAGAACTGTAATCGTTCGGTCCCGCACGAAACCACCCATCGTTTCTTTACACCCCGCTGTGATGGATTACCTCCGTTACATGCGGGGTGTTTTGATTCACAAACAGCTTTCACTGACACGTTTATCTTTCTTCCTCACAATAAAAAAACGACAACATTTATTGCTGCCGTTTACTCGTTTTCCTCTTGTTTTATTTATGCAAACGTTCTATTCTATGCCGCAAAACAACCTTTTTTATCGTTGCTTTTAGTCATTGTTTTATTGTTGGAAGTAACAGTCAATCCCGCGATGGTGAACCTTTTCGGGTATTGCGAACGTGAATTAACAACAAAATTCGTACAGGATATTTTTATTGAGAAAAATGTTTTTCAAGATGAGATGTTCCGCGCTGTTGAGTCAAACAACATTTCAGCGCGTTCGTTTGAAATGATTGGCGTGAGTAAGGAAGGAGCGACTATCCCGGTCAACCTGAGCATTGCCGCCGTAAAAAGCACTTTGGGCGCTGTGTCGGGGTTTGTGGGGATTGTCCGGGATGTCAGAGAAACCCACCGCTTTATCAACGAACTCAAAAGCAAGACAAAGGAAGTCGAACAGGAACTTGCCGATCGCAAAAAAGCGGAAGCGGCGCTGAAAATAGCCTATGAACAGCTTCAAGCAACGCAGTTTCAGCTTGTTCTTTCGGGAAAGATGTCGGCAATGGGACAGATGACGGCCGGCATTGCTCACGAGATCAATAATCCGCTGGGCATCATTCTTGCGTACGCACAAAACCTATGTAAACAAGTCAAAAAAGATGATCCTCTTTCGACTTCCTTATGTGCCATAGAGCATGAGGCAAAACGGTGCCGGGATCTGGTTGCATCCATGCTGACATTCTCACGCACGAGCTCTGACCCCATCCGTGTTCCGTGTGATATTAATGCCATCATAGAGAATACTCTTACTCTCGTAATGTCTCAAACCAAGATCTCATCGGTTATCCTGATCAAGGAACTGGGCAAAGACCTTAAAAAAGTAACAGCAAACCCCGATCAGATACAGCAGGTTCTTATGAATCTGTGTACCAACGCTGTCGACGCTATGAGCGGCGGTGGCACACTGAAGGTCACGAGCGTTGCAGGTGACGGCACTGTTGAGATTTGGGTTAGCGACACGGGAACGGGAATTCCCAGAGAATTACAGACGAGGATATTTGATCCCTTTTTTAGCACAAAAGCAGCCGGCAAAGGGACGGGTCTGGGGTTATCGTTAGCCTATGAGATCATTCAAAAACATAAAGGTAAAATTGAAATAGAAAGCGAAGTCGGCAAAGGCTCTCTTTTCCGCATTATCCTTCCTATCGACAGAGAAGGATAGTCTCGCCTGTCGCCGAACTTAACTGTTATAATCTCATCAACTTTCCTGCAATACGACCTTTGTACGATAGATGGTCAATAACGATCATTCAACTATACGATTGAACTCCAGCGTATGAACATCATTATTTATTTCATACGTGACTGTATAGGTATCAGCATCTTTATATTCCGCCCACACAATCCCGGTGATAAACTGTCCCGGGAAAAGAGTCTTATCTCTCAATATTTTGTTTAAGAAACCGGTCGTTTCCATTGTTTGTTCCTGCGTCAACGAGCTCATTTCTTTAAAATCTTTCAGGTACACATCCGACTTAAGGACATCATTATTCTCCTCAACACGCTTGGCCTGGACAAGGGCAAGGTCTTCCCGTACCCACCCTTGTGTAATATTTAGCCTATGTTCAAGCTCTACCGCACTGTACACTTTGACCGGGTAAGCAGCATGATGGTCACTTCTACAGGTTACCTCAATATCCGTGGGGATCACATCAAATGGTTCGGGAGACTCATTAGCTATCAATACCAGTAGGGGCATATACCCATCTCGTGATTTGTGTATGCTCACCATGACTGTGCTATCCTGTTGTTTAGATACGCAGATTTTATTTCCGTTGGCAAGCTCACACACATGATTGCCGGCGGCATTTGGCTCAAAATGCTGGATAGAAACACATCCGCACAAAACCATCGTTAACGATAGTGCTGTTACTATAGCCTTCAACAACATGATGCCTCCCCGGTTACTCCTGAGCTCTTTGTATTGTTCATCAATTTCACGAGAGACTGTTTACCATCACTGCCCGTGTGTTTTTCGCCTTATTGGGACGGTTCTTCTTTTTGTGGTGCAAGAGCTTTATTGGTCAATTCCGCAAGCTCAACAAACAAATCGTGTTTGCGTAAATTGATGGGATGAACTTCTTTACCTTCTATTTTTTCTTGTAAAGCTTTTTTTACCCGATACAGGGGGCCTGCCATGTGATGTGAAAAATAAAGACTGGTCATCAATGACATCACCACGTTAATTACTACTGTTACCAAGAGCGGCACACCCAAAAGCTGAACAAACGTGTATTTTTTCGACTGAACAAGAAACTGACAGGCAAACTCAACACTACCGGGCGAAATATGATGATTGTTCGACCACTCAAGAAGCTGTTCGCTTTTTGGAGTCAGCATAAGAAAATTCTGCTGGAACCGATACGTGTTCCAGACAACGACCGATACGAAAACAATAACAGCTCCCGCCATGATAAAAACCAGGTTCCGCAATATGTAACGATATTGAAAATCTCTATCAATAATATATTTCCTGCGTTTATTCATAAAATTCCTCTCACTACTTCTCTTTCTTTCGGTATTTTTGCTTCTTTTTTTTCATCCTGCATTTATCAGCGGATGATACATATCTCAGAAAGATCCTTGCGGGAGGAGAGACCGGGAATCTCTGCCGGGTATCCCAGAGTTATCAGGCATTCCACCTTCCATGATGGTGACAAATCAAGCAGTTTATGTATGGGTTTTGCATTAAACCATCCGATGTAACAAGTCCCCAGCTCAAGCTCCGTTGCCTTAAGCACCACATGCTCCATCGCTATGCCGAGATCTATCAGGTGGTACGATACGCCTTGCACCGCTTCACCGACGCGATGAGTCAACAATTCGAGCGTGCTGCACACAACAATGATTACCGGCGCGGTTTTCGCCCACGCATTAGGCACCACCCCGCCTAATCCCCGCGCGGCTACTGAGTCGCGTAAAACAGGGTCAATAACCGCCACAAACCGCCAGGGCTGAGCATTGCATGCTGATGGTGCCTCTCGAGCCGCTTCGAGCACCGCACGCAGTTTTTCTTCTTCGACCGGACGGTCGAGATAGTTCCTGACACTGCGCCGTTGAGAAATGATCTGATCAAAGGTTTTCATTTTCCCCGTATTGTGTGCATCGTCATCGGCATCATGGCCGAAGGACTATAGCCTTGTTACTTTGATTTTATCATTATCAGCATCATCTTGAACTTTTCAATTGCCTGCAGAGCATGAGGCTTATGTGCTGGCAAAACGATATAATCATCCTTTTTAACCACATGACGCTTTCCTGAAATTGTTATTTCTGCCGTGCCATCTATAATGTATACGACGGCGTCGAAGGGAGCTGTATGTTCACTTAATCCTTGATTTCGATCAAAAGCAAAAAGGGTTATTGTGCCTGTGCTTTTCTTTGTTATTTGCTGACTGACTATAGAGCCTTTTTGATACCGCAGAGCTCCTGCATGCATAATCGCTTCACCGGCACTTACTTTCTCTTTTTTCATTAGAGTTTCTCCTCACAGAGTAGCGACTGTTTCGGATTAATTGTGATCATACTATCCCCAAACCGGCACTATCTACAGTGACAAACCGGACATGACGAAAACGACATCTTTTGTACTACTTATTAGCTGCCATAAAGATAGATTGCCGTAAATGAGTAAGATCACTATCCCGGGGAAACAGCTCCAGTCCGTCTTCCACCAGCTGAGACGCATGCTGGTAATTGCCCGTGTTATATTCATTTACCGCTCTGTTGTACATGACTGTTTTCAAATTGTTTCGAATCAGTTTATCTTGAGGTGCTTCTGTCAGTGCAGTACGGAGTATTTCAATAGCCTTATCAAAGTTCTTGTTTTTTACGTTCTGCGCAGCCCATGAGGTATAGAAAAACAGGAGGTTATGGCGAAGCAACGTACTGTCTAAAAGTTCGTTAAGACCTTTTTTTTCCCAGGTAACTGCTGTCTCGTAGTCTCCCTCTTCACCATATTTCTGTGCTCGTTTATCATAATACTGCTCTTCAAGCTGTGAAAACGATGCGTCTTCGGGAGAGAATTTCCTGCCTTGAAGGATTAGGTTGAGAGCTTTTTCTGGTGAATCATGTTCCATTTCATCAATCGCACCATTATTTAAAGAGGCGATAATGTTCGTTGAATAAAGGTTTGAATCAGGATCGAAATAATATCCTTTTTTATAGAGGGTTAGGTTTGCTTTCCACTCACTGGCGGAGGATTCGTTCTGGCCAGCCTTATTAGAGTATATCGCGCCTATAAGCGGCAGAATTTCAACGGTTCTTCGCTGCTGATAATCCTTTTTAGCAACGTACACATAACTGGTCATTGTCTCAAACTGTTCTATCTCTTTGACACCCGGATCAAACCCGAAGCGTATCGTTGTCTCAATATCTTTATCGCCGCGTGGATCTTCCAACATACAGAAGGAATGGTCTTTTACCAGAACACCTTTAACGCAAAGGCCGAGCTCACGCGCAAAAAGCGCATACACAATACTTGATGAGAGACAATTAAAACTGCCATTATCGAGCAGGCCATCGGCTTCTATTGCCTGGGATCGGTATTGCCGGAAAACATTTTCATGCAACCAGAAAAGCAGGGCCTTTGCCCTGATATACGGATCAGTACCCACCTGAGACAGTGCGATCCGAGCCCTTCTGCGCAATGCGTCAAACTTCGCCCGGTATACACTTTCTCCGGTTTGGTCGGTTAGTCCTGATGCGATCAAATAGGCATCATACAGCGTGTATTGTTCAAGCAAACCATCATCGAGATCCGCAAAGAAGCTGGTCTCAAGAGCGCTCAGCTCCCCGGCGTCAAAAGCGATTCGGTCTGAGATCTTGGCTGTAGCGTTTATCGCAAGGGCAACAACGACAATACTTAATAGTATAATTTTTTTCATGTGTTATTGTTGATTTTTCAGCATTAAAACAGTGTTTGTTCTGGCAAGTATATCAAAAACAATTTTTTCACGTGCAGCCGATTGTGACAGTGTCTGACCATGAGCCATCGAAAGATAGTCGCCTACAGCGTTAAAGAGAACTATCTTTTTTTGAACTCCTTCATCTGCAAACACCTCGATACTTTTATCCTTTTTTGTAGTATCAACGAAATTGATAATTATTATGGCACCATACGTGTGCGCCTGTACTCCTCGAAGGCTTGTTCGTGAACTGAGCGTGACAGAATGGCCTTGTTTTCTTAACTCGTTCGAGACTCTAATTATAAGAGGATCACTCAACTTTTTTTTACTAGTCACAATGAGTACACGTGCGGAAGCGTGGTAACTGCCCCCTCCGGCGACAGCTGTAAGCTCTGCCGTTACGTACAACACGGGGTATGCACACAAAAAAGCGATAAGCGCTAAACCACGAAAAAATGTACCATAAAGATTATTCATATGCTGTTTCCACAAAAAAGATTTTTTTCATTATTTTTATACTAACTAGAAATTACCCCGAAGATTTTTCAATTATTGTATCACTCTCTCGCACATCTTGCTGTATTAATTCCCTCGTTTTACCAGTATGATCATTATCCTTCTGTTACCATCCTCCAAAGAATCCCTACATACTCTTGTAGATTTATAAAAACTGCTTGGTCCGGCATCGGGACTTTCCCCGGAAATGGCCGCGAATAAACACTGACAAGCGTATGATGCAAGACGTGTTCCCGGCTGTCCCCGTGTGTAAGGAACAAAAAGCACTTTTCAAGCAATCCTCCCGCAGAGAGATTCCGAACCTTTAGATTTCTTTGATTCCAGTCTCCGGTGACTATCAGATTGCCGTGTTCGATCATCTGAGAATGATGAAGCATACATGAGTCTATCCAGAAATTGATGACCAGCGCAATGGCTATCATATGCCATGAGACATGCAACGCTACATGAGCTACCAGTGCGATGCTTCCGAGAAAAGATGCGATAAAGAGCAGTGACACGATAAGGCTTGTGACCCGGTATTTTTGACTGAATTGTCGACGAAACGGAAGAGTCAGAGACGAAACGATAACAAGAAACGCAATGCCCGTCATAATTTCAATTAGATTACTGGTCCTTCTCAAAAAAGGATGTGATATTTTCCCGAGCGGATGAAATTCGTGATCGTCCCATGTATTTACCTGGGCGTGGTGCGATCCGTGCTGCATAGAATATATTTGCGGATCTGTGAGCAACATCCAGGAGAACAGATGGTAGAATAAATTATTCGGCAGTTCCGGCACATACTTATGCCACGTTTCATGCATCAGAAATCCTACCCACGTAAAAATGTAGGCACCGGGAAAAATCATCATGATCAGTGCGACCGGCATAGACTTACTAAAAACCCAGGGCGTAATCAGTAGAAACAGTGGCCATACGGCCGCAACAAAATAAAACTTCCATTTTTGTTTGGTGATATCTTCTGTTGAGACAAAATTCATTGGCTGTCCTATCTCATCATCATTGCACGGTACACGTCACATATTAATCAGTCTTTTCATAATTTTCGCACCTGATAGTTAGCCTACCCCGCCATGTCTCTAATGGCAAGTGTCACGTGCTCTTATAATGAAAGGGAGCCTAAAACCAGTATGGCTTTAGGCTCCGCTGTTATTTACTTCAAATTGCCCGTACTGGTGGTTATTCTTTAAAGGCTTCCAGTTTTTTCATGGCATCATACATATCTTTCATGACGGCGGCAGAAAACGAAACGCCTCGCCCGGGAAGGAATTCACTGTCTTTGAGGTAGAAGGTACGGATGTGGACAACTTTTGCACCCTTGAAATCGCTTAAGTAGGCAACGATTTTATTCTTTTCTGTTTCGTCGAATTCCAGTTTAAATTCTTGTTTGGGATCCTTAAGGAATTTTTCGAATGCATCGAGAATGGGAGGTATATGTTTAAACGATAGCCACACGCCTTTTTTGGTTGGACGGGCGAGCGGATCGTTGGGAAAATAGAAATAAACCCGCAGATCAATCTTGTTGTTCTTGAGAACAGATATTCTGATCTCCTCCAGACTGTTCTTCTTAACTGTCGCGACGGGTGTGGCGTTCATAAAAATATTACCAGTATCCGCGTCTTTTTTTTCTACCATTGTGTGCCCCTTTCTAAATAAAATTATTAAGAGATGAACAAAACAATATGCCGATCTAACAGTACGTCTCTAACAATTGCAGTTAAAACAATCCTTACTGTAAATGAGCGTAATAATCTATGGGAATCATTTTACCATTGTAATATTTGAGTACCATCAGATGGACATGCGTCGGTGAAGCCTTTCGAGAGGCTAGCAAACCGGTGCGGCCAATGGTACCGACAACATCGCCGGCTTTTAACAGTGTACCTTCTTCAACTAACACTTCATTTAAGTGAGCATAGTAAAAGAAATAATTAATAGATGGATTGTAAAGCCACACATAATTCCCGCCTCTGAGCAGCTTGTTGGTTGACCATTCACGACATACACTGACTACAATGGCGTCAGTCATGGCCACAGCATTGACCAGCTTGCCGGTTCGATCATCACGGAGGTCATGATTTTTATCATGGATACAAATGTCAAATGCGGGGTGACCGCCATGCTGGTTGCCATCGAAGAAATCGTACCCTTTGACGTTTTTGGGACCATACCGGCTGTGAGGTTTGAAATCACTTCGGTTGACCGCGCGCAGATCATAACCCTGCACCGGGAATGTCCAGCGCATAGGAGGAGCGCTAATCTGTACGACATAAGATGTGTGCAAATTATTGACTACTGATGGCAATTGAATGTGCGCTTCGGGTTTAGCGAGTGTGCCATCGCGTACAGCACGTTCGAACATATGCCAATCAGCTACCGGGTCAGCATGACACAGAACCTGAGTAACGCTCAAAGCACACAGGACGACGGGCAAAATAAGCAGTTGTTTTAAATTTAGCATGTACTATTGGTAGTCCGATTCCCACTATACAGTAGTTCTTATATTATAACGTCATCTTGAATATCTTATATTATTAGTATAAAAAGTTCAAATGTTTCTCTCAAAGATCTGCATCATGATAAACTGAAGTGCTGCAATCGAAACAGCACTCAGATGAAAACAACGATTACTGCTTCCTCCTTCGTCACTTTCATGTCATTTTCTTATGAGCACAATCGTACATCGCGAAGACTGTTCATTTTTTAGATTTTTTACACAGATCCAGGCGATTGGAAATAACTTACTCTATTGCTCAGGTTACCTCTCCTATGCAGACACTTTTTTTCTTTTTTACAAAAAAGCAGCTTTATTTTAAAAAAAGAGAACTGCTGAAACAAAGTAGAATTATATAATGAAACAGACATGCCCGCAAAAGGGCGGGCACCAAAATAATAATTTTCTTATCCATTACAGTGAAAAAATTGCAAGTCACGGACCGTGCTCACGTTTACATCTATTCATCTGATCAAACATCTAATCAAACTACTGATCAAACTACTGATCAAACTACTTGCAAAATCGGGTATTATTGTATAATATTACTATTAGAATGAAACGCATTGCTATCATTTATAATTCCGAAAAACCTAAAGCCGGGGCCCAGGCGTTGAGGCTCAAAAAGTGGTTCAAACGCCATGATTGCGTTGGAATCATCGTTCCCTCATCAACAAAAAAACTGGGACCCTTTGATTACGCCCTGACACTGGGTGGCGATGGCACTATGCTAAAAGCAAGCCGATTTTTGGCTCCTGCGGGAATACCCGTTCTGGGCATCAATCTGGGTACACTCGGTTTTCTAGCAGAAACAAATCCTGATGAGGCATATGCGTTCCTTGAAAATATTTTGAAAAATGGTTTCCAGGTGGAAAGCAGGCCGATGTTGTCAGTAACGATTGTGTTCAAACACCGGAGCGTAATCAACACCGCCTTGAACGATTGCATCATTCATTCCGGCGATAATGGCCGTGTTATTACTTTGAACACTGCTGTTAATGGCGAGTTTTTAGCCGACTATGTGGGCGATGGGCTGATTGTTTCCACACCAACCGGATCGACAGCATACTCATTGGCTGCATCGGGACCTATCGTACACCCACACCTCTCAGTGCTTATATTAACTCCCATTTGTCCTCACACGCTGGCCCAGCGGCCGATGATCATATCGAACAAGCACGAACTGTCTATAACTGTCGGCAGACATGCAGCGCAACAAAAACCG
>JBELAT010000030.1:0-22452 GCA_049508565.1 Endomicrobiales bacterium
CCTCCCATAAATTGAACGTCGAGATCTCCTCTGTCGGGGTGGGTAAGCGTAAATGTCCCGAACGTTGTAGGCGTATACCCAGATCTGTCAGTCATAACATATGCTTCCTTATATGTTGAAAGATTCTGTACATAGTCATAGGATATCCATATGAAACCTGCTGTTGCTATGCCAGTGCGTGGTTCGGTGATTCCCCAATCCGTTCCCCACGAATTGACTAAAAGAAACGCTCCGGTTTCTTGTTGGCCTGAGCCAGTTGTAAATGATATAGTGTCGTCGTAACCGATGACGGTCATGGCGTGGCCGCCTTCATCGATACCCGAATTGGCATAGAGCACGCTGTTTGTGCTTATTGTAACTGCACGACGGAGAAAGGGGTTGTGATAATATTCCAAGTTCTCATATGCTTCAATCCCTATCACTGCCACGTTTCCATTTGCAATCCACTGTTTGAGCGCGGTGATCCCTGAACTTACCGACAAGTCTATGGTTGACGCAGTATCCGCTCTGTAGGTAATGGCACTTTGCCACATGGGGGCAGTCGGCCAGGTGATAACATCCGTTGATACCGAAGATACGAACATGTCTGCCATGGTTGTACACCCGTGGTCGCACATTAACTGCATGATAAACCCGGGGTCACTCCCATCGTCAACGCCTCCATTTGCAAGGTTATATCCAAACGCAGGACTCATCTGGTGTGCCAGGTTTGTCGCTAGGTCACTCCAATTGCGTTGTTGTGCATCTTGATAGGTTTTAACGTAGTAACAGCTCGCCCAGGCGGCACAGCTGCTGAGATTGCCTTGGTCGCCGACAGGCGGAAGAAACTGGGAATTTATAGCTGAAGCGGCAATACCCTCATTTGTACCCGGAGCTTCTGCAAATCTTTGCAGAGCGAGCCTGTTTGGTTCAGGCTTTGTGAGAGGATGTATCCGTTTGCTTATGTAAGACTGTTCCCGAGGGGTAAGTTTTCTTAATCCGGTAGGATGCTTTTTAATGATATTGTCATCTGCAGAAAGCAAAGATGAAAGAAGAGTCAGAAGTGAAAGACAAAGCAGAAGAATGTATTTTTTTATCATAGCGTCATACGGCAGCGTTTACGTTCAGTTATTTATATATGTATATGCTAAGCGCTACACCGATTGTACCGGTCGTCTCTATACATATATACCATGAACTAAACGTATAGTCAATGAGTATCATTGTGCACCCAGCAATGCTGCCGGCTCAGCTGTTGAAATAATTGAAAAAATGGTCGTGCAATGAGGTGTTTGTTAAAAAATGTTTATTGTCTCACTTTATCGGCACACCGGACACCCATTTCAAAGGCTTTCTGGCAATCCCGGGGGAATACTTCCTGTCGTCTTTTCAATTTCTCTTGGGCATTAAACCGCGGTGCAACTACTTTAGAATAATCTTTGAATTGATAGGTATCGAAACTACAGAGCATTTCGCTTGAACCAAAAATCCTTGACAGTGTCCGGTCCATGGCTGCAAAACGCTGGTTGTAGCCAAATTCATTCATCAGATTTTCAGTGAGGCCCATAGTATAAATAAATCCGACATGTAACTTTTTAGGAAAAAGCGATGCGGGCGGATCGGTATAGGTCAAATAAGGAAATATCAGCCGCTCAAGAAATGACTGCATTTCCCCTGTGATACTGCCCAGATAGATGGGTGAACCACATATGAGAGCGTCCGCGTCTTCAATACTTTTAAAAACCGCCTTCAAATCATCGTGTACAACGCATTTGCCATAACTGCGTCCGCCTTTTTCTTTACAGGCAAAACAACTGATACATCCTTTATAGTTTAAATCGTACAAATCAATAAGCTCTGTTGTTGCTCCCTGTGATGCCGCTCCTTCCAGAGCTTTTTGAAGAAGAGTTGCCGTATTCCATTCTTTTCTCGGGCTTCCATTGATTGCCATAATCTTCATGTTAATTACCTCTCTCGGGTGGGTATTGGTGAATCTAACAAGCTGCTATGAGTGTTTTTTACTTGTATCATTGTAATAACATGTTTACTAATACAATTACAAGATTGAAATGAAAAAGCAATCCTTTGTACGCTGTTTCGCGCAATTAAGCTATGCTTGTATTTTTTCAAACAGGTAACTACCCGCTAACAATAAGATAATGGTAACAACGGTGAGGATAAAAAAATCATTGCACATGCCGAATGTGTCACTGTGTATGAGTGCAGCGCGAACTCCGTCTATCCCATAAGTAAGCGGATCGATTCGTGTAACAATTTTCAAAGCCGGCGGCAATCCTTGAAGTGGAAAGAGAGCGCCGGAAAGAAAAAAGATCGGCATAACCAGAAAATTCATAATGAGTTGAAACCCCTGCATATCTTCCATAGTTGAAGCAATAACAATACCCAGCGAGGTAAATAATAAAGCCACAAGAAATACAAACCCCGCAACGACAGGTAATAGCATCATGTTCTGCGGCCTGAACCCTACCAGCAGTGTCAGCACAAAAACAATCAATCCCTGTATGGCGGCGACGGTTGCACCGCCCAGTGTTTTACCAAGCATTATCTGCAGGCGTGACACCGGCGCGACCATCGTTTCCTTTAAGAATCCGAACTGCCGGTCCCAGATGAGATCCATACCCGAAAACACAGCCGTAAAAAGCACGCTCATCATAATGATGCCTGGAGCCAGAAACTGAACATAATTTCCCCTGCCCGCCTGCTTGTAGATAGAATTGAAACCAAAGCCCAGGGCCAGCAAGAAAAGCAGTGGTTGGCCGAGCGAGCCGATCATGCGTGAGCGTGACCGGAAATATTTCTTAATCTGTCGTAACCAGAGTATATAGATGGTACTCATCAGCGCCTCCGCCACATTTTCCGCATTGATCGCAGATGATCAATACCGCTTGCTTCCTGTTGACGAATAGTGTTTCCGGTCATTGACAGAAAGGCTTCTTCCAGTGTTTTCGTGTGTGTCTGTTTCTCAAGTTCAGCCGCAGTTCCCATAGCGACAATTTTGCCATGATCAATGATTGCTATTCGATGGGCTATCTTCTCTGCCTCTTCCATGTAGTGGGTTGTAAAAAACACTGTCATATTTTCTTGTTTGTTTTTATCTTTAATGTAATTCCACATATGATTTCTGGTCTGCGGATCCAACCCCAGCGTTGGTTCGTCGAGATACAATATAGTGGGATGATGAATGAGTCCCCGAGCAATTTCGAGACGCCGTTTCATGCCACCCGAGAATGTTTTTACCAGATCGTTGCGCCGATCCCATAGTTGAACGAACTGGAGCAGGTCTTCGATTCTCGTGTTTCGAGTCGGTGCCGGAACCTTATATAAAACAGCATGAAATTGCATGTTCTCAAGCGTAGTCAAATCGTCGTCCAGACTATGATCCTGAAAAACGATTCCGAACGATTTTCGTACGGCGTCCTTATCATGCGCTGGATCGTGGCCGTTAACGCGTATACTGCCCGAATTCGGGTCCAGAAGCGTCGTAAGCATCCGTATGGTCGTAGTTTTCCCCGCCCCGTTTGGACCAAGAAAGGCAAAAATCTCCCCTTTCTTTACTTCAAAGGAAATATGATCTACTGCTAAAAAAGCATCAAAGCTTTTTGTAAGATCAGTAACGGTGATAATGGGGTGGTTCTCGCTGTGTGCATTCATGTAAGGTATCTCTTGGTAGATAGTTTCATTGTTTACTAATACCATGTGAGGATTTTGACTTCGATATTTTTATCTGTAGCTACTAAATCTTTAAATTTACGTACATCGGCAAAACCGTTGCTTTGTCTAAAATGATACGGGAATACTGTTTTCGGCCTAAATGCCAGAACGCCGGAAGCAGCTTGTTCAATCGACATGGTGTACGGAAGGTTCATGCAAACAAATGCATAGTCGATTTGTTTTAAACCTCGCATCTCCGGGGTATCTTCTGTATCACCTGAAATATATATCCTTTTGTTTAAAACGGTGACAACGTATCCGTTGCCGACACCTTTGGGATGATACTTCAGTTTTTCGGCAGACATATTGTATGCGGGAACAGCCTCAATGGTTACGCTACCGCACATTTTACTTTCACCATTACGGACTATGTTGCCATAAGAGAGTTCATCAATGACTACTTGTGGTCCGATAATCATTGTTTTTTCATTTTTTAAGGCGCTAATGAGTTTTTTATCAAAATGATCATAGTGTTCATGGGTGACTAAAATAATATCCGGCGGTGGAAAGCTTTTATATTTTTTAACGTCGCCGGTCGGGTCAACGTATATTGTCACTGAATCAGCTTCAATGACAAAACTTGCGTGTGAGATTGGAAAAAAATTAAGTTTTTCCTTTTGCGCGTGTGCCGGCACAGTACTTACAGTAACCATTACAGTGACCCCCCATAATATTTTAAATAATGTGTTCATACTTGATTTCCTTTCTGGCTGTTAAAAAGATATCACATGGCTTGTTGATTGTCTCTTTGACATCAATGTGCGAAAAAAAATCCCATCGTTGCATCGTGGTTTCAATGTCGTATCTGCCGGTGTTGTCTCCTTTTAGTATGTAGCTCAACCAAGCCCGGTCTCACAAGCGTGCGGGAATCGAGAAACTAATATCTCTGGCAAAGCGCATGACCCGATACCTCCAGGCTTTTTGGTTATTGCAACAGGCCTTCGTGTATCCATTGACGTGCGGCAATGAGTTTGATGTGTTTAGGTAACAATTGTTTGTACTCATCTTCCTTATAGACTTTTTTGATTATTAATAATGAACAACCAGACGGTAATAAAGATACAGAATCTTTCGGAACAAAAATGAGGGCTTTTTTTAAAGCAATGACCTGTAGTTGTTGTTGAATCTCCAGGTCGTCATTATCCAATGAAAGTGACTGTGGATCATCTAATACGTATACGGCGTGAGATATGTATGCGGATTGTTTAGAAGTGCTGAGCTCGTTTTTGACGGCAGTAAGTGCATGGTAGTTAATGGCTCCGGTGGAACTGACTATATATCCGTCGGTATTATGAAAGTGGGCGTAATAGGGTGCTTTAAGGAATTCATATATATAACTTTCCGGTTTTAGAATACGGCCAACAGAACCAAAAAAGTCTAACTCCTTAGGGACCAATACTGCGCCGTTTCTTTCGTTGCCGCCTTCCATAACAAAAATAGACTTATTTTGAAGAACAGCCAGGTAAAGAAAATTAACCATAGCTGTATCAGAATCGTGTCCCCAATCATCATATTCATTGTTGGTGTACAGAGAAATCCCCACTGCATCTGCCATTTCAATCCAGGAATATATATCCAGTAAAGCAAAAGCAGGTCTTCCCTTGGAAAACTTTTCCGGCACATAGCCGCTAAACTGTAAAATCAGAGGAATCCTTCTATGAGCATTCTTATTCCAAATATCTCGACAGTCCTGGTATTGCACTTTGACCCAGTCATTTATAGAAGCGACTAAATCACAATAAGCCATAGCTGACTTGGCAAAGCGCTTGTCGTCTTCGTTTTTGGGCATGGGTATTAATGAAAACGCACTAAAAGAGCTATGATAGCGCTCATTGACTATTTTTAACGTTCCATACTTATTTTTAAGCCACGTTTGCCACCAGTGTAAGCAGGAGGGTGTATACTGTGCGATTTCATATGAATCAGTAATAAAGTCATAACTAAGGATACTTCCCCGCTGTGAAACGAACGGCTCGTTGAAAATCCCGACACTAAAACCAACTAAATTTTCTTGGTTTGAATAGTTCTTGCTGTAATATTCCGTTTCATCACGCAACCATTTTTCGTAACTGTGAAGACCGACCGTTTCTTTAAAAAAAGCGTTGGTTTGCTCACCGCCCGGGAAAATGCCTGGACTGTCCAATATCTGTCCAAAAAGATAATTTGTTCGGTGTGGGTCATCAGTGCTTTGAGGACAGGCGTCAATCCGGCTTAAAACTATGCGCATATGCAATTGCTTTGTTAGCCCAAAGATGTTTTGTAATATTTTTTTGCTTGCCGGGAGGTTCCAGATGTGAGCCGGGGGTACAACATTCAAAATCTCAGCTCCATTATGGTGAGCAATGAGAATCAATTCTTTGGCCTGTTTCCAACTATTGATAAAATCAAAATGCAACGTGTAGCCTGTCGCAGTCGCAGCCATTAATGGGACGGGACTATACAGAAAAAAAAAGAGAACAATAGCGCGTATATATGTTTTTAATAAAGATTTAGTTGTCATACATGTAAATATTGAGTGAAGCTGTAGATTATTTTAGCTCCTTACACAAACGCTACAATAACAACGGTTCAGGTGCATCACAAAAGTATTTCTTATGCTTACAAGTGTAGAAGTGAAGTATCCTTTTCAAATCCCCATATAAAACGTACCATTTATTGTCAAGAAAATCAAAATTAAACATACGCTACAATGCCTGTGATGATGATATCAAACCCATCGTAACAGCTTTAGTAAGACACTCTTATTAATAGCCGCTAGATATTAAGTACTTTAATGTAATGAGCAACTGGTAGCACTGGTGTGTATGGAAGGGGTTATCAGGAGGGCTCCAATGAGAGAAATATGTTTTTAAATTACTTCCTCAAATGGGATTGGTGTCTTCGTTTGGAGTCACGGCGTGTTGTAGTGCAATAACCCCTCGAAAGTATCAGGCAATCATTTTTAAGGTTTTAATAACCTTCAACGTTTTAATAAATTCATCTATTTCAAAGGGTTTTTCGATGCACGCATAAGCACCTTCACGTAAAGCGTCCCGGACCATATCACTAATGGCAAAAGCCGTCATCAACACCACGGTCGTCTGAGGGCTCATCTTCTGGATTGATCTAAAAGCTTCAACGCCATTGACGATAGGCATTTGAATGTCAATAAGGGCGATGTCACAAGAGAACTTTTTTACGCTTTCAATAGCCTCAAATCCGTTACAGGCTGTTACCACATTGTATCCTTCAAGCTCAAGGATAAAAGCCATAGATTCTCTGATTCCTATTTCATCATCGGCAATTAAAATATTTAAGCGTCCGTTATCCATAGTAGTTTGATAGTATGTAGTTGGTTTCGATTATGTGGCTCATGTCGATCAAGGTTGTTGTATCTAATCACTCTTTTAAAAGTCAGATTACGTTTTAATCGTTTTTTCTGAAGGCAACGTAAAAGTGAACGTTGTTCCTTTTCCTTCAATACTTTCGACTTCTATTTTCCCCTTGTGTTTTTCAATGATGCTTCGCGCAAGAGGCAACCCGAAAAAGGTTCCTTCGGTCGTTGTATCAAACACCGGTTCAAAAATATGCTGTAATGCACCACGATCGATACCTTTTCCGTTGTCAGCAACAGAAATCTTTACCATCGCGCCGGTCTGCTCAGCAGTAACGGTTATTTTGTTTGCTGCGTTAACCGGTAGCATGGCATACGTGAAAAGGTTCGAGAAGACTAATTTCATTTTTTCGGAGTCGACGAACACCTCGTTGCTTTGAGGAGAAATGTTTTTAATAAGCTGTACTGAGTTCTTTTCGGTAATACCATCAAAGGCAGCATCAACGAGTTTCGGCAAATCGACGACAGTATTTAAATGTAATTCTATGTCATCTGAAAAAAGCAACAGGCTTGTAAGAATATTGTCAGCCGCCTGTGTTCCGGTAGAAAGCAAGGTTACAAATTCCGTAAACTTCTTTATGTCAACCTTGTCTTGTTTTGCCATGTTTTTGAATATATATTCAACGTTTTTAATCGTGGTCAGCGGGTTGCGCAACGAATGCCCCATGTAAGAAGCAAGGCGCGTTGCAGTTTTGAATCGTTCTGAACTCACCAGTTCTTCCTGCATTTCAGTTAATTTATCAAGAGCAATTTTTAGTTCTTCATTTTTTTCAGCGAGTTTTTTTACATAGTCCCGTTTGGCTTTCTCTGCACGTAGGAGTTTAAGATTTTGTTCGACGCTATGCACAAAATCCGGAAGTTCGAACGGTTTTCTAATATAATCGTCCGCACCAAGTTTTAACGCTTCAACGGGCACATTTTCGCTGGCATATCCGGTGGTTATGATCACATAGCTGTTGATGCAATCGGGGTCATCTTGAATCTGTCTCATCTTTCTTAAAAATTCAATACCGTCCATCTCTGGCATGCGTATATCAAGGACTATGATATCATAGAACATCTCCCTGATTCTGTTGAGACCTTCCGTGCCGCTACAGGCAGAGTTAACGGTAAACCCTTTTTTTTCGAAAAGCCTGCTCATCGTTTTGCGCAACGTGTCGTCATCATCGACGATCAAGATGCGCTCTTGACTGGTTCCTGAAGATTTCTCGGCGACAATCATTGATATGCCTCCTATCAACTTGTTTATCCAGGGTAACTTCATGCGCCCAACTTTCTAAAAGAAACGCTTGAGTGGCATTAAGTAATATAGTTGCAACACCTGCAATGTATGTATAATAAAAAATCGATCTCTTCCACTACAAGTATAACAGAAAAAACAAAATTATTCAATGAAATTCTTTTGCGCGCAATGTAACTATATGGACAATATAGACTATCTTGTTTCTTTCTTGCCACGGTTAAATAATCCATTGCAAAATAAATGAATATTTAAAACTGTGTAGCTATTTGAATTTTTAAATGAAACACATCATCTATGTGCAGTCAAGATAGATAATTAAACAGAATGATCGATTGCCGGGGCTGATGTTATGCACTGAAGAGCTTCTTTTAGTTGTGTTGCATCTAAATATTTTTGCAAAATTGGATACACGAGAGTATCTTCTTTTTCGGCATGTTTGAGCAGTGTGTCAAGAATGTCATAAAAGACGAGAATAAAATCATCGTTGTGCTGAGAATGCCGCTTGTCCACCTGGTCGCTCAGTACGATGAATTTTTTGTATTTGTTCAATAATTGAACATGCTCACTGATTATTTCGGCTAGAATCTGCTGTTCTTTAGGAGTAATAGTGTGATATTTATAGGTTGTTGCGATAAGAATTTCTTCTTTTTTAAAGTGAACATTCAGATGGGTGTTAAAAAAAGAAATTATGTCGTCTTTTCTGGTGCGAAGGGTATCGGTATCAAGGATTTTAAGAGCATCTTTCATGACAATAATCTTTTCTTTGATATCGTCATGGGTCTCATACAGAATGTTGATTATATTTTTAGCTGTCATACCTATCCTTCTATTTTAAGAAGTAAATGACTGCGATCTACTTATACCTTAAATTAAGTCGATAGATGTGCCAGCGAAAACTTCTTATTTCTGCAGTTGCATTTTCAGCAGTACGGCTGCAATGTCAAGAGACGTACATTCCGGGTCTATCATACGCTCTATCATGCTTGTGTATTTTGCAATATCGGGGCTGTCAAGGCCTGCTTTTACCTTATCGAGGAATTGGGTAATGCGCGTATTTTCAATATCAGATACCGAAGGAACGGTCATGCGTTTCATTCTTATTTTCGTATATCGCTGAATATCCATAAGCTTGAACAGCTCTCTGCCAGCGACAAGAGTAAAGGCGCGGCCCGATTTGCCGGCGCGTGCTGTTCTGCCGATGCGGTGGACATAATATTCTTCATCTTGAGGGACGTCATAGTTGAATACAGCCTGGATATTTTCTACATCGATGCCGCGAGCCGCGACATCAGTAGCTACCATGACTTCTACGGTTCCCTGCCGGAATTTGGACATCACCCGGTCACGCTGCGATTGGTTCATATCACCATGGATGCCATCGGCGGAATAACCGCGTGCCTGTAAATGGGCCGTGACTTCGTCAACCATACGCTTGGTATTGCAAAATACCAGCGACCGTTGAGGATCATAGAGGTCCATGACCCTGCAGAGAATCTCCAGTTTTGAATGCTGACGAGCTTCAAAATAAATCTGTTCAACATTGGGTGCGGTGACTTTGTCATGAACTACTTTGACAAGTACCGGGTTTTTCTGGAAATGCTTGGTCAATTCCATAAATACCCGCGGCATCGTAGCCGAAAAGAACACGGTCTGACGAGTGCTGGGTACGCTCTTTAAAATAAGTTCGATGTCTTCTTTAAATCCCATGTCAAGCATTTCATCGGCTTCATCTAACACGACCATCTTAATGCCATCAAGCCGGAGAGTTTTTCTCTCTAAATGATCCATGACGCGGCCGGGTGTACCGATGATGATCTGCACGCCTCGTCTCAATCCATGTATCTGGCGATCTATAGGTTGACCACCATAGATAGGCAAAATGTTTACATCTCTTTTATATTTTGCAAACCGTTTTATTTCTTCAGCGACCTGAACGGCTAGTTCTCTTGTGGGGCAGAGTACCAATGCTTGTGGAGATCGTTTTTTAACATCAATCATTTCAAGGATTGGTATACCAAATGCGGCTGTTTTACCGGTGCCGGTCTGAGCTTGGCCGATGACGTCCAAACCCTGCATGACCTTGGGGATAGCCATGGTTTGAATCGGGGTTGCTTCTTCAAACCCCAGGTCAGTGATTGCGCGCATTATTTCATGCGAAAGGGACAGATCTTTAAAATTTAAATTTTCCATAGTTAAATTGTATCATTTTTTAAGATGAAAGGGAAGGGAAAATCATGTCCAAATCTGTCTCAATCTGTCCAAATCATGTTCAATTCATGTCTTGTCTTAATGACTGGTACTGTATCACACAATGATGTCAAGCAATGATTGAAAAGGTTATCAAATTAAGCTACACTTCAAGTCGTATTTATTACGTAATGAAAACTATTTTTACCATGAATCGAACAACTCAAACAACGCTTTTTACTGTTTTTGCACTTTCGGGATTCTGCAGTCTTTTGTATCAGATTGTCTGGATCCGTCTTGCCTATGCACATTTCGGTATTACTACGCCGGTATTGTCAGTTGTCATTTCAGTATTTATGCTGGGGTATGCTCTGGGGGCCTGGGGCGGCGGAAGGTTTATTGATCTGTGGACACGAAAAACGGGGTTTGCACCGAATATTTTCTATGCCATTGCCGAAATCTGTATTGGGTGTGGCGCCTTCATAGTTCCTCTGATATTTTCTGGTGATGAGCGATTACTTCTGAGCCTGGGTGAATCTAATTCACTATTTTATTTAGTGTGTTCGGGACTGCTCATCACTGTTTCAATCTTACCATTATGTTTCCTCATGGGGACGACATTTCCCTTCATCATGGATTATCTCAAGAAAACGCAGGACCGTTCATCACAGAGCTTCAGTTTCCTTTATTTTGCCAATGTGCTCGGCGCAGTGCTCAGTACGATGCTGACAACCATTGTTTTTATCGAGAGCTATGGGTTTACCCATACGTTATGGATTGCTGGAGGTTTGAATTTTATTATAGCAGGACTTTCATTATCTTTACCAGGACTGCCAGCGGATCGCGATGTATCGTCAACACTTCCTCAAGAGGCTATCACTGCCGGCGATGGGAGGGTAGGATATACAACGGTTATACTTTTTGTGACTGGATTTTCTTCTCTTGCCATGGAGGTGGTCTGGACCAGAGCATTTACTCCTGTTTTAGGTACTCAAGTCTATGCTTTTTCATTGCTTCTGTCCGGTATTTTATTTGCCACGTGGCTGGGATCCTATCTGTACCGACGCAGTCTTGCCAGATGCGGTACGGGACTTGTTAAAGAAAAGTTACTCGCGCTTGCAGCAATTTTCTCCTTTTTCCCCATAGTTTTTAATGATCCTCGTATATCTGTGCATCTGAGCCAACAGGAAATAGTTGTACTTATATTTCTTTCTATTACGCCGCTTATGACTGTCCTGGGGTATTTGACCCCCTCTCTTATTGATAGAGGATCCCGTGGTGACCCGAAGAAAGCCGGGAAAAGTTATTCAATCAATATCCTGGGGTGTATCATCGGTCCGCTTATTGCATCGTATGCATTGTTACCACACTTTGGTGCTGCTAATTCTCTGGTTTTACTTGCCCTTCCTTTTATGGGGCTTCTGTTTCTGCACGGCCGATCGAGTTCTGGTATATGGCGGTGGGGGGGCTTGTCTGCGTCCGTAATATTATTGTTAGTTTCCGTGCTCTATAGTTCTAGTTACGAAGTTCCGCAGTTTAATTCCTATATTCTCAAACGGGATTATGCCGCAACTGTCGTCGCTGCCACCGGTGACGGGTCCACTAAATATTTATTAGTCAACGGCCAGAATATGACCGTTGCAAACTCGGTAACCAAGATCATGGCACATTTACCGCTTGTGCTTCATCAACAGCGACCGGAAAAGGGGCTCATCATTTGTTTCGGCATGGGCACAACGTTCCGATCAATGCTCAGCTGGCATATCGATACGACCGTTGTCGAGCTTGTTCCCGGGGTACGTGATGTGTTCTCTTATTTTTTTGGCGATGCGGATTCTTTTATCACAAACCCGCAGGGACATATCGTTATTGATGACGGCAGGCGTTTTCTGATGCGCACAAAAGAAACGTTTGATGTCATAACTATCGATCCACCCCCACCTATAGAAGCTGCTGGCTCAAGTCTTTTGTATTCTAAAGAATTCTATGAGCTGGTGAAGATGAGGCTCAAACCCGGAGGAATTTTTCAGCAATGGTTCCCCGAGACAAGCGGTCCTTATGCCCTTGATACACTGTCTGCAGTATCTCAATCACTGTGTGATTCATTTCCGTATGTCAGGGGATACGTTGGTTTTGGCGGATGGGGCATACATTTTATTGCCAGTCAAACACCCATTGTCGTGCCGTCAACAGAAGTCATGACTGCGCGAATGCCTGAGTCTGCCCGGCGCGATCTTGAGGAATGGTTTTCTTTAAAAGATCCTGGCGCTACCTGGTATTCGGTAGTGTCCAAAGAAGTTCCGGTGTCTATTTTACTACCCCGGGATCCCTCGTTTTGCATTACCGATGACCGACCATACAACGAATATTATCTTGTGCGCAAGATGGTCATGTTTCTGGGTAAAAAGCCTGCTCCTAAATCACTGTTTCCTCATGCTCTCAATACCAATAATCAATCTACCTCTTAAAGGAGTGCTCCTCAAGAGGAGACGATATTTTTCCCTTGTAATTACTGTGCTGTTAAGAATTGCAACAGTCTGATACAGCCGACTGTCCATACGCGGTAATTCCAGACATCATGTCGTACCAAATACAAGTCTGCATAAACGACTGGATATCTAAAGAAGATCAGTATTGGTAGGATTATTCTGTTATTATTTTGAGGAGTATGGTTTACGTGTTGAAGTAACGGTTCGTTAACGGCATACGACGATCTCTCCCGAACGCTTTGGGCGTAATTTTGATTCCCGGAGGCGATTGCCGTCGCTTGTATTCGCTTGTGTCCACGAGGCGGGTCGTTTTTCTAACCGTTTCTGCCGAAAATCCCCGGCGTATTATATCGCTGGGACTGTGATCTTTTTCGATATATTCTTCCAGGATACGGTCTAATACCGGATATGGCGGCAGAGAATCACTGTCTTTCTGGTTTGGACGCAACTCGGCGGTAGGTGCCTTGGTTATGGTGCGCTGTGGAATAACCGGTGCTAATGTATTGCGATAGGTGCTTAATTTGTACACCAGCATCTTCGGAACATCTTTAATAACGGCAAATCCCCCCGCCATATCTCCATACAGCGTGGCATAACCGGTACTCATTTCTGATTTGTTGCCCGTGGTCAGTACGAGCCAGTTGAATTTGTTTGAAAGTGCCATGATTATAGTGCCGCGAATGCGCGCTTGAAGATTTTCTTCAGTACTATCGGGTTTAAGCCCCGAAAAAACAGGTTCAAGCAGGTTGGTATATGTGCTAAATAAAGTGTCGATAGGAATAATCATAAAGTCTATCCCAAGATTGTTCGCCAGTCGTTCTGCGTCTTGCCGTGATGCATGAGAAGAATATCGAGTGGGCAGAAAAACGCCGTGGACACAATTGTTCCCCAGAGCATCAACGGCAAGTGATGCGACCAGTGCTGAATCGATCCCACCGCTGAGTCCTATAACCACATCTTTGAACCCATTTTTTTTCACGTAGTCGCGCAGACCGCATACCAGGGCTTCATATACTTCACGAACTGGATCCAGTAAGGGTGCAACGACCGTGAGGTGAGAAGAAAGATCTGTTAGTACCAAATCCTCGGCAAACGCCGGTGCCCGAGAGATGATCTTTCCTCGAGGATCGGCGGTCATGCTGTACCCGTCAAAGACCAGTTCGTCCTGACCGCCAACGGTATTAACATACGCAATGTACGCGTGTGCGCGCTTTGCCTGAGTCGAGACGAGTTCTTCCCTTTGTTTTATTTTTCCCTGATGGTAGGGCGATGCGTTGAGTACGAGCAGCAGATCGACTTTATCGCGCCGATATGACGTCAGTGGGCCATCATCATACCACATGTCTTCGCAGATCATAATGCCCGTTTTCATTCCATTGATTGAAACAATGAGTGGACTGTGACCGGGCGAAAAATATCGCTTCTCATCAAACACGCCGTAGTTTGGCAACAGCATCTTATGATAGACGGCGGTAACACGTCTGTCTGAAATGACTGCGGCAGCATTGAAAAGGCATCCATCCTTACTGTCAACAAAGCCGACCACCGCTGTAATGCCACTAATTTTGCGTGCCAGCGTGTTTAAGGCTTTTCGGTTTGCAACAACAAATGACGGTTTAAGCAGCAGGTCCTCCGGCGGGTAGCCGGTAACCGTCATTTCGGGAAATACCACGAGGCTGGCGCCGCGCTCCCTGGCTAGTGTCGTCCAGCTGAGAATTTTAGCGGTATTACCGGATATATCTCCAACCGTAGGATTAATTTGGGCCAGTGCAATTTTCATACATATCCTTGGCTTTCACCAGTGTGTAACGTTTTAGTCAGAAACAGTTATTTTCTTGCGCAATTCCTTTTTTTCTGTATGCAGGTGTTTTGCGGACAACATTTTATTTTTTGCGCGTTTAGAGCGTTTACGTTTTTGGCGGCGGATACGTTCGCGTTCCTGTTCGGCGGCGCTTAGTTTTCCTTCTACCTGAGACTCAATGCGTTCTACGAGCATCCTGCGTGCAAGAAAGCGGTTGATTGATTGTACGCGTTCTCTCTGGCATTTCACTTCGATCCCGGTAGGCAGATGTTTGAGATAGACGCAGGTTGAAACCTTGTTGACGTTCTGCCCCCCTTTACCGCCGGAGCGGATAAATTTCTCAATAAGATCCTCTTCCCGGATACCGTACTTGAGCATCCGGTCTTCAAGATCTTTTTGTTTCTGGGGACTAACGCCGAAATTATTCATAGCAAAGTATTGAAAACAGGCTTCACCAGTTACAGGTGTTTGTCAGACTGTAAGCGACCGGAGATCCATTGTTTTACATCATCGACAGTAGTAAATATATGCCCTTGAATACCCAGATTTCGGGCGACGCTAATAAATGAAGGAACGTCGTCGATATACGCGATTGTCTCAGGTGACACCTTATAATAATCGAGGACTTTAGAGTAAATCACTTCTTGCGGTTTACGGCAATGGAGCTGGAACGACAAAAAGTAGTCATCGAATATGTTCATTATATCAAACTTTTCTTTGAGATAATTCCAATGCAGCTCATTGGTATTTGACAGCGCAGCGATTCGACACTTTGTTTTCATGTCACGAATAAATTCTTCCATATCCGGTTTTGCGCTGAAGATGTCGTTCCATATCGGGAGGAATTCCGGATAGGGTATGGTAAAAGAAAGGTGATGTTCAAGCGCTTTATGGAGTTCGGCGGGAGTAACAGTACCCTGTTCGAAGTCGTGGTACAGCGTCGAAGTGCTGATGAGTTGGGCAATGTCGTGCGGCGATGCCCCCGATCGATGAGCGAACTCTTTGACAATGCGTCGAGAATCGAAATCAACGACAACATTGCCCAGATCAAACAAAATAATGTCTATTGGTTGAGCCATCGAACAAGCTCTTCCTCGAATGTACCATTAAACATCTGCACGCCGTGACCAGCCTTACCTTCGAAAAAGACGGCCCGTGGATTTGATGCGATTTGTTCAAGGAGCATGTGGCTGCTTTGGTATGCATAGGAGTCGTTCGGGGAGGCAGCGAAGGCGATTCGTCGGTGCGAAAACTGGCTGATAAGTCCCGATGTTTCAATGCCTGCATATTCAAGTCCCGGTGAAAGGACAATGATAGCGACTACCGAAGGGTGGTTTGCCGCCCACGTTAACGCGATATTGGCGCCGACACTGGCTCCGGCAATAACCAGGGAGCTTTCTTTGATATTCTTCGTTGCGGCCAGGAACCGAACAGCCCGATCAAGATCGCCAATCATGGCATGCCACTGTGAATCCGGTCCGGGAGCTCCGAAATATTTGTAGCTGACCGTTGTCCCGCTTGTAGTTTTAGTGCTGTCGCCATGCCCCCTGGCGTCATAGGCGAAGTAACCGAATCCGGCTGCAGCGAGTTTCTGCGTCACCCTTTAAAATGATGCCGTCCGCGGTCGTAAAGCTCACGGTTTGAGCGCCATGAAGAGTGGCCACCAGAGCCGTTACGGCGCTAAATAAAATAATTAAATATCTTTGCATTCGCGATATGCCTTCACATTGTTGCGACCATGATTTTTTACCCAGTAGAGAGCAACATCAGCTTTGCGGACAAGATCGGATTTTACCGTCGCATCGTAGGGATACGATACAACTCCCATACTGACTGTAATATGCGCAATCTGCTCGGTGGTCATTTTGAATTCGTGGGTAGTGATGTTATATAAGATACGTTCAGCAATACGCTGGGCTCCGGTCAGGTCTGTTTCAGGCAGAATAATAACGATTTCTTCCCCTCCATAGCGGCTCGCGACGTCAATAGAACGGATATTCTTCTGTATGATCTGCGACACGGTTCTCAGGACTGTATCACCGGATTGATGGCCGTATGTGTCATTAAAACTTTTAAAAAAATCGATGTCAAGCATGATAAGCGATAACGGGTTTGTAAACCGGTTGGCACGGGTAATTTCTTCATCCAAGCGTTCATAGAAATATTGATGATTGAACAGTCCCGTTAAACTGTCGGTAATTGATAATTTTTCTACCCGCTCAAAAAGACGCGAGTTCTCGATGACTGTCGCCAGCTGGTCAGACAAAATATTTAAGAAAGCCAGATCATACGCGGTCATGGGTTGTCGGGTAAAAAGATTGTCGACAATCAGCAGTCCCGTGCGCTTGCTTTTGTATTTGATAGGAACATATCCGATGAGATTGGAAGAAAACTTCCGTGAAAGAAATGATGGTTTCGTTTCGTACATGAGCGATTCAATGAGCGGAGAAACGCCGGCTGACATATCAATCGTACGGAATGTCCCGCGGAAATCGATACTGATGTTTTCTGAAATCGACTTGGTTGTCTCATCAAGCAGAAATAACTGTGCGCGATCGTATCCGAGATCTTTCACCAGTGATGCAATTGCCGACTCAAGTATTTCGGTCAATTTTAATGTAGTTGCAAATGCCTGTCCGATATGGCTTAGGGTGGTGAGTTTGGCTACCTGATGTTTAAGGTGTTTCTGGGTGAGAATGGTGTTAATGCCGAAACTAAAGATTTTAGCTACTTCAACAAGTTTTTTGACATCAGCAGGTTTAACCCGGCGTTGTGAGAAGATATTATCAAGACGAAGAATGCCCACTTTTGTTTTGTTAGCAATCATCGGCAGGCAGACGCTGTATTCTGGTTTGCCGGAGCATACGACCGGCTTTTCCCGGTTCAAGGCGATCGAAAAGCTGCTGCCCCGGCTTGCGTGAAACAAATTTTCTCCCTCGCCCTCCATCTCGCCGAAAACAGTGACTATTTTATGTGGTGTCAGATTGTTTTGTTTTTCATCGAACAGAAAGACAGCAGCCCGGTCAAAATGAAAAAACTTGATGAGCAGGAATAAATTTGCGGATAGAACCTTGTCAATTTCATCAGACAGGGACATGAAGTTGTAGCTGATAGTGGAAAGAAAATTATCCATATATTCTATTCACCGAAGATAGTCAGTATATATTCAATTTCACTGTTTATCTCGGCAATATCCTTAAACAACAGTTCCTGATCATACCCGGATTTCATAAAATCGCGAATGCTTTGAGCAAATCCGGTGACGATGATCTGTTCAATGCTTCCCCACAGGGGGTGGGCCGGGAAACTCCGGCCATGGTTAATAATTGATTTTTCAAATACTGATTGAATTGAGCGGGACGAACTGAGTTTTACCGAAACATCATTACGAGCTGACATCATGTTGATATTGGTGCAGTAGCGCAATTGAGATTCTTTGTCAGTCAAATACTCAAGAAGTTGATATGCTTCGGAAGAGTGGTGCGAATAGTTGCTTATAGCCAATGCGCTTCCCCCGGCAAAATTAAACCTACCCGATGAACCACCGGGAACCAGTGAGATGCCGAAACGCTGAGCGTTTTTTAAACCGATATAACGTTTTGATGACGGATTGAGGTATACATGCATGGGCCAGGAACTCGCCATGAGAAAAGCGTATGCGTTGCCCTGAAAAAAACTTTCAGTCAATTCACCGGCATTCTGTTCCAGTGAGAGCCGGGAAATATGTTTGGAAGAGATGAGTTCGACAAATGTCGCGATTCCTCTCCTGGTCTCTGCACTCTCCAACCAGGGGCGTTTGTCATGAGCCGCCAGAAAGTCGCCGCCATATGACCATATCCAGCTTGATAGGTCCTGAATTAAGCCCTGTTCTTTTTGGCTTGAAAAAGCAAACGGAGCAATTGAGGGGCCTGCCGAATGAAGGCGTTTGAGTTTTGCGCAACATTTTATCAGGCCGTCCCACGTTTCTATGTTTGCGCTCGAGCATTTGGCTGCTTCAAGAAAATCTTTGCGATAATAGATCACCCGCCCTTCGCCGAACCAGGGTAACGACCAGAGATGGCCAAAACACTGGCATTGTGAAAAGAGACTGTGATGGAAAAGTCCCGGGCTGATATTGCGGTTCTCTAGTCGTTTGATTGCGCCGAGGTAAGCCAGTGTCGCTATCCAGGTTGTACCGACCTGAATTATGTCTGGACCGGTCTTTTCTTTGATGGCGTGAATCAACATAAACCATGCACGTGACCAGGGAAGGATTTCAAAATTTATTTCAATGTCGGGATGTAATTTTTGGAAGCAACTAATTTCCTGATCAATGACCTGCCGGCTTTCAAATCCTGCGTTGGGCATCAACCAGAACTTCAGTTTTGTTTTCATGTGAAGGGAGGCACATCTCTCGTTTGAAATACTGCGGTGAACATCACACCGTGTTTATACCGGAATTCAGGTATGTAGCGACTACCCTTTAAGGGCACCTGACGCTATGCCTTTGATGATATGCTTTTGCATTACAAGATACACCACAAGAACCGGGATTGTCGCAATTGTCAAGCCGGCCATTAGCAGCGGATAATCAGTTATATGAGTACCCTGAAAGACCATCAGTCCCCGCTGAATTGGCATTTTCGCCGTGTCTTGCAGGACAACCAGCGCCAGGAGAAATTCATTCCATATGCTCAGGCAGTTGAAGATCACCAGCGTTGCAAGGGCCGGCCGCGCCAATGGCAGCGCGATTCGCCAGTATATGCCGAATTTTGTCGCACCGTCTATACGGGCAGCCTCTTCAATCTCTTTGGGCAGTTCTTCGAAAAAAGACCTGAGCAGAAATATGCCGAACGCCAGCCCCCCGCTGATATAACAGAGTATGAGTCCCGTTCGGGTATCGAGCAGTCCCAGTTTCTTAAGCAGCAAATATAGCGGGACAAATACACCGGGGATCGGGATGAGCAGTGTGGAAATCAATAAATAAAAGAAAATATTTTTTCCCCACATTTCAAGACGAGCAAATCCATAAGCGGCAAGTGAACTTATGAACACGACTCCGAAAACACCGCAAAACGTGTAGATCAGGCTGTTTAAAAAGTATTTACCAAAATCTGCTTTTACCCAGGCGATAACATAGTTTGACCAATTCCAGTGATCGGGAAAAAGATTCATTTTGGTAAATATTTCTTCCTGTGTCTTCAGTGACGAAGAAAACATCCAGAAGACCGGAAAAACGCAGCTCAGCGCTATTACGATGAGTATGGCATGCGTAATAATGTTGACCATGTTTTTTTTCAGGCGGGCATCGTTCATTTATTTATTCTCCGTGAAACTTCGATCTGGACGAACGAAACAAGCAGCAATAGACAACCAAAGATAACCGACATGGCAGTGGAATAGCCGAATTCTCCATTACCCATGAACTGATAGATTCTGGTAATGGGCACATGTGTATGTCCTGCAGGTCCACCTTGAGTCATGGAATAAATAAGGTCAAATATCTGCATGGATCCCAAAATGGTCAAAATGGCGACAACGGTAAAAACCGGAATCATTGAAGGAACGGTAATATGCTTGAACTGCTGCCATGAATCGGCTCCATCCACTTTAGCGGCTTCATAGAGTTCCTTGGGAATGGTTTGAAGACCCGCTAAAAGAATAATAAATCCGTATCCGAAACCTTTCCACATATGAACTATTGCTACGGCGATAAGAGACGTTTTTATTTCAGCCAGCCACGCGAAATTAGTAAACTGTGTGAACCCCAGTGAAACGAGGAAATGGTTGAGGATACCATAGTTGCCATCATAAATCCATTTCCAGATAAGTCCTACCACGATGCCTGAAAGAACTGGTGGTAAAAAGAAGATCGTCCGGTAGATGTTTTCTCCGCGGATCTCCCTGCTGACCAGAAGAGCGAGAAGCAGTGCAAGGCCGTTCTGGAATGTCAAAGCGAGTGTCGTAATATACGCCGCGTTGGCCATTGACTTCCAAAAGGCGGGATTATGGAAGATGATATCTTTATACTGACTAAATCCGACAAATTGCATTGATGTAGCAATGCCGTCCCATTTATAAAAACTTAATTGGACAGTGCGGATGATCGGGTATAAACTGAATATAGAAAACAGTATCAGTGCTGGAAGAATAAACAGCAGATTGACTGATTTTTCTTTGGCTGCTTTATTCATGATTTGCTTTTATTTTGCAGCTAATTGACGTACTTTCTCAGCTTGGATCTCTTCGGCAGCCTGGTCGACAGTTTTCTCACCGATGACAATCGCCTGCATATCGGTATTGATGACATTGCTTACCTGCCATGATTCACTCACCGGTAAAGAGTCAAACGTGTTATTGATGTTATCGGCGAAAGTCTTGAGGATATCCGGCAACCCGACGGCGGCATCTTTATTAGAGGGAATATTTTTTGTCTCTTGTGCAAGCATGATTTGTTGATCTTTTGCAGTCAGCCATTTAAGGAAGGCAATAGCCTTATCCTTGTTAGGAGACGTGGCATTTACGTTGAGTGAAGAGCCTTCTCCACCAAATATTTTCATAGGGAATTTTCCCACGGCAATTTTGGGAGGCATTATGACGCTGTAGTTCAAATTCGGGCTCATAGAAAAGTATACATTAACTCCCCACGACCCGTTGAGAGCCATGGCAGCTTTACCCGTGGCAAAGGTCCGCTCAGCATCTTTGTTGACCATTGTCGCTACTCCGGAAGCAAACATATCGTTTTTAGCCATGTCAGCGAATATTTGATACACCCGTAACCAGCGGGGGTCCGTGTATTTGATCTTTCCGCTAATCGTATCCAATATTCCCTGCTCGCCCAGCATATTCCATGCATAGGAATTGGCGAACACGCCGATCAGCCATCCTTCGCCGAATCCGCTGACAAACGGTTGAATACCGGTGGCACGGAGCTTCTTTCCCGCAACCAGAAATTCATCCCACGTTTTCGGCGGATTCTCAGGATCAAGGCCTGCCTGTTTGAACAGATCCTTGTTATAATAGATCATTATGGCGTTAACGTCGATAGGCACACCGTATATGCCCGGTTTCACTTTCCATTCATTACCTTCGGTAAATGTATTTTGTGAAAGCGGTTTATCAAAGAGCATATCTTTCCACCCAGCCTGCATGTCTGCGCTGAGATCAGCAACATAACCGGCATTGATAAATGAAGAGAGCTCTCGTTTATCGCCCAGCGGGCTATAGATTTCAGGAAGCAGTTTTCCGCTTGCGGCCGCGCGGACTTTATCTCGGTATACTTCTGAAGGTGCATACGTTTCAAAAAGCACTTTGACGCCGGTTTCTTTTTCATACTGTGCGGCGATTTTTTCAAAAGCAGTTTGACGGTCGGTCATCCAATGCCAGATGACAACATCCGCCTTAGGCGTAGCATTTTGTGAACAGGAAGAAAAAGGAACAACCAGAGAACAGACAAGGAGCAGTCTTATAATTCGCAGCATTACACACCATCCTTTAATATATTTTAATCCATTGATTTTACACTAATAAACCCATTTTGTCAAAAGTGCGAATCAAATCATCTAAAATGTTACCGAACGAGAACTGGTCAACTCATGTACAATGTTACCCAAGGGAATTTACACTTGGAGGTTACCAGCATGAGCCTACTTTGGAAATGGGGTTATAT
>JBELAT010000031.1:0-16289 GCA_049508565.1 Endomicrobiales bacterium
GAGCGCCGTTCCCAGGGCAACAAAGACACTGAGATACATGTGTCCTTTAAGAGCAATAAATGCTTCCTGCGGACCGTAACAAACTGAAGACAATCCATCAGCACCCAATCCGATCCAGGCAAAAAATGCAATTAATGAAATATCCTTAAATAGCGACGAGCTATATGGATTGCGCGCCTTACCTATGATACAGTCCTTGCAACTCTTAATGATATCCATGGGGTATCATCATACAAAAAATTGATAACAAACAAAAGAACGACAAAACGAAAAATTTTGACCATTACCGTATCACATCATTGTGCCAACAAGACGGGCCGCATCAATACAACACAAAGTGCACTTTGTGTGAGTATGACGTCCATGCTAACCGATTTTTCAATAATTCGTTGACATTTTCTACTAATTTGACTAGAATTATCAGTAGTAAATGAAACTTAAACTTTTTCCGAAATTCATTCTTATCCTATCTCTCATATCGGTCATTCCTGCGACTATTGTCGGGTTGCGCACCATCGCCATCAACAAAGAAGGCATGCAGGCTGCCATTCTTGAACTGCATACGCATCTCGCTTCCTCCTTGTCCGAAACGGTTGATTCTTCACTGGCCACAATGGAACGTGAAACCCAATTCATTGCGCGCACACTCTCGACCGGCATGGCCTGGACAGACCGTCAGTCAGTACTGCAATCCCTGCTAGATGCTGATGATAATTTTGTTTCGATTTCTATTGTTAACCGTAGCGGACAGGAATTAATCAAAGCATATAATCCAACGCTTGAAAAAAATCCGGTACTAACCGATCTTCATTCTGATCCTGTGTTCCTGGATTTTCTCAAAAATCCGACGACAATCAACCGTAGTAGCGTGTATGAAGAAGCGGGGCACCCCCGCATGAACCTCTTGTTTCCCTTAACCGCGGAACACTGCCTGTATGCGGTTATTTCACTTGAGTCACTATGGAATAAAATTTCAACTACCCGGATCGGAAGCACAGGATTTGCATTTCTCGTTGATAGTACCGGCATGATGATAACCCATCCCGACCATTCAGTATCGGGATCATCGCAATCCACCGGAAAGTTACCGATCGTCAAACAGGCTCTGAGCGCGATGACCGTAGGTTCCTGTGAGTACCGCCGCCCAGATGGAGTTACTATCGTCGGCGCTTATGCGCCGGTTAAACGCTTGCACTGGGGACTCATAATTCAACAGGACAAACAGGAAGCATATATTTCTGTCCGCCGCATGCAGGAACAGGCTGGACTTCTTATCGTTCTCAGTGTAGGTATCGCGTGCTTACTTGCCGTATTTATCGCTCGGAGCCTGGCTAAACCTATCACTGCATTGACTACCGCAGCGAGCCAGGTTGCCCGGAAAGACTTTACCACACGCGTGGAAGTAAACACCCATGACGAACTTCACGACCTGGCAGAAACATTCAATGCAATGACCACCGAACTTGAGCGCTATGACCGGCTCCAGGTCGATGCAATCATTGAAGAAAAGACAAAAACCGAGGCTGTTATTTTTTCAATAACCGATGGCATACTCATGATGGATTGCCAAGGCAGGATTCAGGTTGCCAATACGCACGCGAAAGAACTGTTGAACTTACCGGAAACCCAGTGGCAGAATTCATCACCGAGAGATTTCATCAAAAACTCCAATCTGCGTGATGCCTTTGAAGATATCATCCAGGACCCCTTAAAAAACACTCAGAGAGAGGTCATGGTTTCGCAGCAAGGGCTCAACAGATATTATATGTTATCGACAGGCCAGGTTGTTACGACCGGAAGCACGGAGAAAATAGGTCTGGTAACCACCTTGCGCGATATTACCCTTGAAAAAGAGCTCGATAATATCAAGGAAGAATTTCTTCATTCTATTACGCACGATTTGCGTAATCCTATGACTTCTATCATGGGATTTTTGCGGTTCATGCTCGATGAGGTTGCCGGACCTATAAGTCCTCAGCAGAAGAAGATGCTGGAAACCATGGACAGGGCTTCTCATCGTCTCCTGGGGCTTATTAATGACATCCTGGACATCGCCAAGATGGAGTCCGGTACCCTTGTCTTGTCTCTTGCTGAATCCGATGTCAAATCATTAGCCAGCCGCAATGTTGAGATACTTGAAGCTATAGCGTTACGCAGGTCAATTACCATGTCCATCGACTGTCCTGACGATCTTCCGAAGATTGTTGTCGATGGAGAATTAATCGAGCGGGTTTTTGGCAACCTCATTAATAATGCTCTAAAATTTACACCGGAACAAGGTCGCGTAACCGTCGCTATCCGTGCGCTGCCCGATCACTTCTTGTGCTCGGTCACCGATACCGGTGAAGGTATTCCTCCGGACTACCTGGACAAAATATTTAATAAATTCCAACAAGTTTCCGGACAACATAAAGGTGGAACTGGCCTTGGGTTAACGATCTGCAAACATATAGTTGAAGCGCACAAGGGGACTATCTGCGTTGAGTCAAAACTCGGCGAGGGATCAACCTTTAAATTTACTATACCCCGTGGGCTAACCACAACGATAGTGGGAGGGCCTGCAAAATGATTCGTCGTCTGCTTATCCTGTGCATCGTGTGTGGCATTACGTGTATTTCAGCCATGGGAGAGGTTCTCCAAGAAATCACCGTTAAAGACGGCGATACATTGTGGAGCGTTGCCACGTATTACCTCAAGGACCCTCAGCGCTGGCCGGAAATTTTAAAATATAATAACATTCCATCTTCCGACATGAACGTGATTCTTCCGGGCATGAAACTGCAAATTCCGGTTATGCTTATCAAGGAACATCTGCGAGCTGCGCACCTTATCAGTATGGCTAACGACGTGCTCTTTCGAAGAAAGACTGAATCAGACTGGAAAAACGCACAGATGGATATGGCGTTGTACAACGATGACGGGTTGAGAACACTTGCACAATCAAAAGCTAAAGTCCGTTTCGCGTCCGGGGAAATTCTCCAAGTTGATGAGAACTCGCTGATTATCTTAAAACCTGAAAAAAGTCATGAAGAAATTGATCTTATATCAGGCGGAGTCCGGTCTTCTAAAACAAAAATTCTCAGCAGTTCATCACTGATTGAACCGCGTATAGAACCGCGTGGAAAAGCTCCGGATTTCCGGACAAAAGTCAAAGAAGATAAGACGACGTTAGTCGAAGTTTACGAAGGTATAGTCGATGTTACTGCACAGGGTAAAACCATCACGGTGAAAAAAGGGTTCGGTACTGAAGTTAAGTTCCAGAGCCCCCCTTCAGTGCCCCGCATCCTGCCGCCGCAGCCAAACATGCACACGGCATTACCCGGAACAACCGCTCCCCGACCACTTTTGATCTCACAATCTTCTTCAATGAAGATTACAGTCCCTGTTCCCGGCGAAGAGCCATCAAGTGAAACAAAAAATGAAAAAAGCGATGCATCGAAAGTGCTCGGACAGATGATAACCAAATACCGTATTGAGATTTCAACTATCGCATCGTTTTCTTCGGTGTCTATCAATGAAATGAAATCCTTAAAAACAGCTGCTGATGTTTCTTTTAAAAATTATCAGCTTCCCGACGGCATATATTATTACCGGATAGCCTACATTGACGATATGGGATTTGAAAGTTCCTTTTCTTCACCCGTGCAATTTGAAGTTGATACCACCCCGCCCGTTTTAACGATAGCGGCCCCGCATGACCAGCAAGAAATAGATACAGATTTCATTGAGTTCTCGGGAACGACAGAACCCGGAACAGATCTACAGGCAAATGATAAAACAGTACCGGTGGATGACACGGGGAAGTTTCTTACGGCGCTATCGGGCAACCTGGGAAAGAATGTAATCAAAATAACGGCGCGGGATCATGCAGGAAACGTGACGGCAAAAGAACTCATTGTATATAAAGTAAATGCCAAACAAACAGTTACTTCTCAAAAGACACCTCAAAACGACAAGGAAAAAAGTGGTTCAGTTGCATCAGCAGCCCTGGCAATTTTGACCTCGGTCGTTATTGTCGGTGTCATAATACTCATCTTACACTAACCGTGAAATTGAAAATGTATAGCACGTTCATTAACCGGTTATACAATTACTTTTCCCCGCCTGTTTTGACTGCTTCAGCAAGTCTTTAGCACGTTCCGCAATCTGCGCATAATGAACATAGACGCCTGCCTGTATCTGGACACATCCGATAGAAATGGTCATCAGTGGAAATTGTTTGCTCTGTCCCTGCCGATCAACCCCCTGGACGTACCCCCTGCTTCTCACAGCTTCGTCATATTCCTGAGGAATATAGGTGTCAAAATAGTAAATTATCATCTTCGCAATGGCAGGGGCATGTTCGGGACGCGTAACAAGGATAAAATCATCGCCACCGATATGTCCGAGAAAATCATCAGCAGTCCCTACTTTTGTTACCGCGCTGCGGAAAATTGACGATGTCAACCGGATGATGCTGTCCCCACGCTCAAAACCGTATGCATCATTAAACGCCTTGAAATTGTCGATATCAGTATACATGACTGCAAACGATTCCCCGACACTTAACCGGCGCCTGATCTCACGTTCGATAGTCACATTGCCCGGGAGGCCGGTCAGAGGATTAGCTGAAAGTGCTTCGCGGTTGCGTCGAATCAGACGCTCAACCCGTGCACTGAGCTCCAAAGGTTCAAAGGGCTTAACAACATAATCATCAGCCCCCAGTTTTAATCCGTTGACACGTTCACTGGTTGAAGAGCGCGAAGTCAGGAGAATCACGGGCATAAGACACGTGGTACTGTGGCTGCGAATCTTTTCACACACATCAAAACCCGTCATTTTGGGCATGGTCACATCTAATATGACAATGTCGGGCTGATGTGCCTGAATCTTTTTCCAGGCGTCTTCACCATCGATTGCGGTTTCCACTTCATATCGTTCCGCCTCAAAAGCAAATTTCAGCAAATCCAGAATTTCCAAATCATCATCGGCAATGAGCAATCGTAAGCTCATGAGTCACCCGATAATATTGTTCGCACATTTTCTAGGAGTTCAAGGAAACTAAAGGGTTTTACCATATACCGGTCAGCCCCGCAGGCATCGCCGAGTTTTTTGTCCCAGGCACTGGATCGCCCGGAAATAATAATGATTTTCGGCCTGATAGGCAGCGTATGATCTTCGTTGACCACCTGGCAAATATGAAAGCCATCAATGATAGGTAATCCGATATCGAGAATAACCAGATGGGGATAGAGCGTTTTTATCTGTTGCAACGTTTCTGCACCATCAAAGGCGACAGTTACGGCATACCCACTTTTGGCAAGCATGGTTTTTAAGATTGAAGACATCTGTCGATCATCTTCGGCAATAAGAATTCGTTTTTGTTCCAGAGCTTGGGTAACCAGATTAATAACTGCGGTCGTGTCCGATAACGTGTCGTGATCAAGAATAAGAAACGGAATATGACGTGTATTAGAGTTACGCTCTAGCTGCGCCGTAAAAACATCCGGAGCAGTTTCAAGAGGTCCCAGAAGAATAATTGACGGTTGATCCGCGCATGCACGGGTAAGTGCCGCTGCACCGGATACGGCACTGTCGATCATATAGCCTTGCGGCAGAGGCGTATTGTGCCAGAGTGTAAGCAAAGCCGTTTCGCTGGTAACCAACATAATTTTTATCATGGGTTCCTATTTCGAATAACGTGCAACTGCAGCGGCGTTTGCGAAAAAATGTGATGCCTCTCTACAGTGCTTGAACTCAGGAAATCAAAAATTTCCCATTGCTCACCGACAGGACGACGGGCCATAACCACTGCCTGATACCCCCACGCAAGAGGATTGCCTCTGAGCAATGACCGTGGAATGTCGATATGGTATGGTCTGCTTGTCTTAAACGTTTTCATTAATATCGGTTCTCTGCGACCGCATCTATAGAGCGATATTTGATAGCGCTCCATGCGAATGGCCAGTTCCCACGCGTCCTCTTCATACAGAAACGCCGCCGGGCCCGGCAAGAAACTGGTCAATCCCGCACCCCGCTGGTTATTCATATCTATATAAATGTCTACAATAGAAGACGAGGACCAGGCAGCGGAGGTGACATTGACCTGATAGCCGACAACTGTACTATCGACGGTGACAGTCAACGACTCAATGTTCATTTTCGGTATATCATGAGTTGCATTATGAATAGTCAAACTATTATTCTTAACTTCATAGGCAAAAGAAGATCCCACGGGTACAGGCACGAGATTGTTAGCACCGGAAGGTTCTTCCGCGGGGAACGGTTTGCCAATAAGATGATAAATATTGTGTAATGCTGCGGTAAACTCCTGCTCAAAAACCGGGTCAGTACCTTCCTGAATCTGGTGTGCAAAATCGTATGAATACAAATGGTAGAGCTCACCTCGTGCCATTTCCATGTTTTTGACATTCGCCTGCCCTGAGTTTTTATATACCTCGATAGCAGTTCTTGCTTCAGAGACTTTTTGCCATAACGCCGGAGGGTACATCCAACGGGGCGTCGTATTGTTGAGAGGTACGGGAGCCGGTAACCCGATCTTTTTTTTCAATGTTCGATCTGATGGAACAGTAGCAACCACGGAGGGATCGAGCATCAGCTTTTCGTTAAGTGCAGAAAAAAATGTCGGGTTTAATACTGATGAGCCATGCAAGACAATCACCGCAACACTGGCGCTACTAGCTTCAACCTGATTCCAATATTGATCAGTGGTAGTTCCGCTCGCACTACCTGTTATTAACACACTATTTGATCCGGCATATCCGGCGTAGCCGCCCGGCATTGCTGCCGACACATTTGACAAGACAATCTCGGCAACGCCCCATTGTTTCAATGATGATATCAGTTCTTCAGGGTATACACCCGACCTTAAATAGAGTGCCGCACTATCTTTAGGGAAATATCCCTGAAACCACTCGCGCGTTCGCGCAATGATATCACGGGCATCAGATTCATCAATCGATGACAATAACGGTTCATCAACAATCGTCATGAGAGGTTCAACCTGTCCTCGGCGGACCAATTCTTTCATTTTTTCTGAAGGGGCAATCGACGCGGACCAGGGAATGGTCATTTTCAATGAAGGTGTTCTCTCAAGAAAATCCAGAACCGCCGGTGGCGGGGCAAGCGCTCCCCAATCAGCTATGATTATTACATTTTTCGGTGAGACGGCTCCGAAGAGAGTTGCAGTCAACACGAAGGTAATGAGGCTTGAACAGATAAAATAACGTAAAGGTGTTTTCATTGGTAGAGAAAAGTATAACAAAAATTCCTTCATTGATTCAACTATGTTGCACTGTGCAAAATGGCATTAACTTTATCGAGAACCCGTTGTAGCGCAAACGGTTTTGTAATGTAACCGCGCGCCCCCAACTCAACAGCATTGTCGATATCCTTTATCATGTCCTGGCCGGTGCACATCACAACGGGAATAAGCCGGGTTCGCGGCGATGATTGTAGCACCCGTAGCAGCTGCCATCCATCCATGCCGGGCATTGCAACATCCAAAATCACTATATCAGGTTCCTGACTCTTCACGGCTTCAAGCCCTTGCTGACCGTCATGCATATATGACACGTCAAAACCCTGTCCCTGAAGGAAATGTGAGAGAAGCAGGCATGTATTTTTTTCATCATCAACGATAAGGATTTTTTTCATAGTGGCAGAGTGAAGATAAATGCGCTTCCCCGGTTGACCTGGCTTTCAACACGAATGTTGCCGCCGTGCGTTTCCACAACCATTTTACAAAACGTCAGCCCCAAACCGGCGCCAGTCCTGAGTTTAGCCTGCCGCCGCTCCACCTGAACAAATTTTTCGAATATTTTATCGAGATACTCGGGCGGTATTCCGATACCATTATCTTCAATACGTATTTCAAACATATCGCCCTTTCGCTGCGCTCCGAGAGTAATGGTCCCGCGAGAAGTAGAAGTGTGATTTATGGCATTAGAGATGAGATTGTTGAGCACTCGCTCGATAAGATGACGTTCTACCGACACCGCCGGCAGATTAGGTTCAATGACTGCGGTGATTTTTTTGTTTTCACTGGCTACCAGGGCAGTAAATTGGCTCACCCGTTCCTTAATAAGCAGTCCGACATCGACAGCCTCTTTGCGCAACTCCAGTTTCCCTTCTTCCATTTTTGCCACATCAAGAAGATTCTGGACCATAACCAGCATGGTTTCGCTTGAATTTTTTGCCAAAGAAATAATCTTTTTATGGTCTTCGCTGATTTCACCCATTAAACCAGATTCCAGATAATCCAAACTTCCCATAATCCCGCTCAACGGACTTTTTAAATCATGAATAATCATACCGGTGAGATCCTGTTTTAATTTTTCAGACCGTTGCAGAGCAGTAGCCATCCGCTCGAAATTTTTTGCCAGTTCTTCAACTTCATCACCCGTATGGATATCAAGTGATATATCAAGTTTGCCGCGGGCAATCTGTTCTGTTCCTGACTGCAGGAGGAGCAGAGGATGCACAATACGCCCGACGAGATGGTATCCGGCAAACAAAAAGACACCGCTCCAGAACACCGTCCAGAAAATGATGGTTCTATACATGGCTCTTACCGGCGCATACACCTCAGCTGAAGATATTTGGATAACCACAGCCCATCCCAGACGCGGAATGACCTGATACAGTGCAACAACGCTCTCACCGCGTTCATCGTGATACTCACGCCAATCCTTCGAAGATGCAATAGCACGCTGAGCCATGAAATCTTTCACCACGGGAAGATTACTGAAATTACTATGCGCGAGCACCCGTTCAGGCTCTTTATGAGCAATAAGATTTCCCTTTTTATCAACGATGAAAGCCTGTCCCGTATCGCCGACCTTGACTTCTTCTATCCATTGCCAGAGTTGTTCAAAATCAAGTTTTGCCGATAAAACACCCTTTTTTCCCGATAGAGGAATAGATAAAATGATGTACGGGTTATGCTGACCAGAAAAGTAAACTTGACTGATGGATGATTTTTCTCGAGACAGGCTGTGATGAATTTTGCCACGAACACGCGAGGCAACCTGACGGACCAGGCCACCATCACGACGATACTTCCACAGTTCCCTGCCGTGACTGTCTATAAGAGAAACTTCTGAAAATGCCGTTCCCAGCGATATAATGTCAAACGCCGCATTTATTTGCTGTCCGGGAAGCAGATTTCCCATGGTTTGATGTTTCAGAAGAATCCGGTGATGGTATTCCAGTTGCGTATTGATGCGGTCGGCAAGTCGCTGTACTATTTCCTGCTGGCGGTGAAAGATTGATTCACGCAATGTTGAACGACTAATTGACGTGAGTATTACTCCAAAAAAAAACGCCGGCAGAACAATAGCCAGAATAACTATCGATATGATTTTAAAGCGAAGAGAAACGTTTAAATTATTTATCGCCCGGATAATACTCAGGAATGTATTTTTTAACCAGATCCAACATTTCCTCATCCGAGACAACATTGACTCTTCCTGCGGCAAACTGTTCATCAATCCAGTCCTTTATCCTGGCGATTCCGGGGTGAGCTTTGTCAATCTTCCTGTCTTTGAGAAGCTGCGTATTGAGCCAGAACGCAATGCCGGCGAGCCCGGAACGATCGGTGATGGCCACATCCGGTGGCCGATTAAGGATGGTTTGAGTATCAAATACATTGTAAATTTCCTGGTCCTTGAGAAGACCGTCGGCATGAATGCCCGCCCGGGTCACATTGAAATGGGCCCCGACAAAGGGCTGCATCGGTGGTATTTTGTATCCGAGATTATCCGTAAAATACCGTGCAATTTCAGTAATCACGGACAAATCCATGCCATTTCTGGTACCGCGCAATGCTGTATACTCGATGCAGAGCGCTTCAATGGGGGTATTGCCCGTTCTCTCGCCTATTCCCAGCAATGTACCATTAATGGCTCCGCATCCGTACAGCCAGGCAAACGTCGCATTAGTCAGACCGCGATAAAAATCATTATGTCCGTGCCACTCGATAAACTGTGATGGAACATCTGCCAGTGTCGTAAGTCCGTACATGATACCATCAACATTGCGTGGAAGAGCCGCACCGGGATACGCTACGCCGAACCCCAGGGTATCACAGGCACGTATTTTAATGGGTATTTTAGCTTCCTTTGACAGTTTCATCAGTGCCCGTGCAAAAGGGATTACAAACCCATAAAAATCTGCCCGGGTAATATCTTCAAAATGGCATCGCGGAATGATTCCTTCTTCAAGCGCTGCCCTGACAATATCAAGATACATGTCCATCGCTTCACGCCGTGTTTTTTTGAGCTTCAAGTAAATATGATAGTCAGAACATGACGTCAAAATCCCGGTTTCCTTCAACCCCATTTCCTTAACAAGATGAAAATCACTTTTCATAGCCCGGATCCAGGAAGTTATTTCTGGGTAACGGTATCCCTTCTCCAAACATGCATGCAGGGCTTTCCTGTCTTTTTCAGAATAGAGAAAGAACTCTGTCTGGCGAATCATCCCCTGGGGCCCCCCCAAACGATGCATAAGGACGAAAAGATCAACGATCTGTTCAACGGTAAACGGAGGCAATGCCTGCTGGCCATCGCGAAAAGTTGTATCCGTCATCCAAATCTCTTCCGGAGGATTCATGGGCACAACGCGATTATTAAACGGTATTTTGGGGATATCGGTATACGGGAATGTTGCCCTGAAAAGATTCGGCTCACTGACATCCTGCAACTCGTAATGATATTCTTCCTGTTCGAGTGTCCGGCGATACTTGTTAAATTTGAGCATAATCAAACTCCTATGAATTTTTTCTATACTATCATATTTCTCCCTGCTAATTCAACCTGAATTATCAAGCACAACATCTTTTTTACGTTTCAGATATATATTTAGCAGGAACTACACCGCACGTCTACCGGCATTTACTGACGCACAGTGTATGTGTTTGACACACATACGATTGATTTTGTAACTCAAAAATGTAGCTGCCACGTTTCTCGGATATTATATCACTTTTACCATTTCTAATTGGGAACATCTTCGAGGAAAGGATGAGTTCGAGATGAGAAAAAACAATTCACTGAAGAGAACACATTTGAGAATGGTTGGCAGTTGCCGGATTATAGAAAATTGACCCACGCATCACGGGTTTTTAATAACAAGATCAATATGATAATTGTTTGATTGTGATTGATATCCTTCGCTCGGAATATTTTCCGGAGCAATCATAACATGGTCAGATAGAAACTGTGATACAACGGCAGCTTCAGACTGCGCACGCGCAGCGGTTTGATCATACACTTTCACCGAAAACGGTGCATGATGATAGCTCTTTAAGATATCAGAAGCCTCCGTCAGCAACCGTTTTGCTTCTTCCGACGTTAATACTTGTGGATCCTTATCGAACACGGCTGAAAGAACGAAACTGATAAGAATATTTTTCTTTTCCTTATGTACAGCGGCATCAATACTAAACGGACGGGTAATACTCGTATTTTTTACCCCTGTCTTATCGACAGTGACAACAAAATATGAATAGATCTCACCCATACGCATGAAACTGCCTCTGTCGTCCCGTCCATTCCATTCAATTGCTGCTGTCATCGGACCTTTTCCATAAAAATGTTTAATAGGCTGTCCCTGCATATCAACAACGACCAACTCCCAGCGATCAATCTGCGTGTTATCGCCTGCCACACGGAATGTGACGATGGGATTGCGAGCAATAGAGTATAACCAGGGAGAAACTGTTCCCTGTGTTTCCAGTGGCCGGAAAATCGTGATGGTTGAAATGCGTGGCAGCTCATCATTTCTTTCCAGGAGTGTCGTATCAATCGGCAATATTTCTTTAAGTATATCAATATCAATAACAAACGGTGCCTTTTCACTTTCTATGCCCATGCTGTCTTTTTCTTTAACAAGCACATCGTCGAGTGTGCCCTGCGTCTGCACCTGCTCGAGAGCACACAGGGGACCAGTCACACTGAAAAACAACATGATGAACATACCGACACATTTTACACGTAAAAACCATTCATTTTTTTTCATTCTAATTTGAACCTTATCGTTATTATTCCCCATTGTTCGCTCTGGGGTTCAGCGGACGTGAGTGGCGCAAACACCCATTTTCTCACGTAATTCATGCACTCCTGATCTAAATCTCCATATCCTGACGTTTGCATAATAAAAATGTTCGGCAGCACAGACCCTGCAGGACTTACAAAGAATTTCAAAGAAACATTTGCTTCGACTCCCTTTTTCCGTGCCCACTGAGGATACGCAGGCATAGCTGCGGCAAGCACTTTCCGCTTTTCCAGAGGACCGGATATTTTCATCGGAGAGCGCTTGCTCTCAGAAAATGTATTCTGTTCGGTAGGCCTTTTTGCAACCGCGATCTCTCGCGCAGGATCGATGTCGTTTTTTTGTAATTCTTCAACGGGAGTGCGCATTGCCAGTTTCGGCATAATTATTTCCTGGTTCGTCGCAGCCCGTTTGGGTTGATACGCAGCATCCTCAATACCATCTTCAACAAAATCTTTTTCCTTGAGCGCGGGAGTAGAGGGGGCTCGCATTGAATTTTTTGCTACTGTTGCAACTCCACCACCCGTCTGATTTTCGGTCAGTGTACCTGACGGAGAACGATCTCTCAGCGGCACATCAAACACTTGCGCAGAACTCGGCATTCGCTGACGATCAATTATATCTGAATCATTTGATGACATATGTTTCGTCCCAACATCTTCTGGCATCGATTTATCTTTTAGTACAGGATACGCAGCCGTCCTGCCTGCGGTGTCTTTGGTTACCATCTCTTTGGCCGAGTTGCCCTGGTTTCCAGCGACATCCAAAATCTGCGGATGCTTTTTTGAGTTCCGCAAGAGTACGTCAGCCTGCTCGTGAAGAGCAGATTGCGCTGAAGCCTGATCCTGTCCACCCGTCATCTTCTGAGGGGGCGGCGCAGATTTTTGATCAGTGCATATCTCATTTTTAGACCTGGTTGCGGCAGGCACGGGAATCGACAGGGCATGTACAATATGATCCCATAGCTTTGCTTTTGATTGAACAGGCATTCTTACCTGAGAGGGGATCGACGTTACTTCCATAAGCTCAACATTAGAAATAACCTTCCCCTCGTCCTGCTTGATCTTATGCATTCTGTTGAGCAGCCAGAGAAATTGCCCGTGCAATACGAGAACAACAAGTAAGGAGATTATAAAACGCTTCTGATAATCCTGCAAAACGAAAAACATGGTATTAGTGAGTAACTTTCGTGTTCTGTTGCGTGGCTATGGTTATGCTTTTTGCACCAGCCTGTTTGGCAACAGTCATCGCAGACAATATAAGCCCGTACGGCACACTTTTATCAGCGCGGATGATGACAAATTTATCCCAGTTATCCTTCAATTTCGTTTCCATCCCTTGGAGCAATAGCGGCATTGATATCGCACAGGCGTCAAGCGAAATCTGTCCTCCCGCTGCTATACTGACGGTCAGATTCTGTTTGCGCTCGCTTGCAGCTGTAGCAGCAAGAGGTAAGTCTACTTTCGGCAGAGGCTGCATCCATGTAGTAGCCGACGACACAAAAATAATCACCAGGATCAGCGCAATAGTGGCCATCGGTGTCACATCGATAGTTATTTGTTGGGGCAGATCATTATCAAGCACGCATTTTCCTTTTTCGTCCCTTGCTGTGGTGTTTTTTGGCCACAACCCTCTTGGGAGCTTCGCTTGTTATTGCGTGAGGCGGATTATTGACTAAAGCCAGGCGCTGAGCTCCGCATTTCTTGGCGATGTCAAGTATATTAACGACTTGTTCGCACGTATTACTTTCATGAGCCGTTACCAAGACCATCTTATCTTTTGTGGCGGGAATAAGAGCCGCCAGCTGTCCGGGCAGATCGACCGGTGCAATTTCATGATTATTGAGCAGTATTTTGTTGTCTTGTGTCAGTATGACTGATACGTTGTCATGCGCCACTATCGGTGCGCTTTGACCACCGGTTTTAGCTTCCAAAACATTGATTCCCGCAGTCAACATTATGTTCATTGCAACGAGACAGAAAATAACAAGGCAAAAGCTGACATCAACTATGGGGATAATATTTATTTCCCCTACTGGCAGCTCAGAAACAGCACTGTTATATGTCTTTTTCATCCGCCCAATTCCCATTGCGATGTCATATCAATCTCAGACGGTAGCGCGTTTTTGTTTTTCCGTTGTAAACAGCCATACCACAAGTTTTTTTGCACTTACTTCTATATCCGTATTTATTTTTCGTGTTTTTCCCATCAGATAGTTGTACATGAGAACCGTCGGTATGGCTATCGCCAGGCCCGCAATTGTCGCGAACAAGGCTTCCGATATACCCGCTGCCACGACTGACGGACCAGCTGAGCCAGACAGTGCCAGATCTTTAAAAGCGCGTGAAAGCCCAATAACTGTCCCGAGCAAACCCAATAAAGGACCAATAGCGCCCATTGATCCCAGAAACAACAGATATTTTTCCATTTTAGATTTCTCTTCAAGCCGTGAACCGATAATTAATTCCTCGATGTTCTCGCGAGAGAGGTTTCTGTTGATAATAATCGTTCGAATAACTCGTGTCAGAGGGACTGATTTTTCATCACACAGCGCCAGAATTTCCTTATATGCACCCTTTTCCAGAAATGCCTGTACTGCTGAGAGTATCTGAGACACGTTGACGCTGCATTTGCTTAAATACCAGAACCGTTCAAGCACTATGGTAAAAACCAGAATAGACATCAACAGTAACACTATCAGTGTGGGGCTCGATCGCAACACTTCGAACAAACCAATATTCATCGTTAAACGACCTCCTAATTGCTCGTGCTTTCTGTTTTTATTTTCAGCTGGTTTTCAAGAGCGGCAATCCGCTCTTCGCCAATTGAAATCCATTTTGCTTCTTTGGTTGAGTTAACAAGCTGACGATAGATGTCCATTGCTTGATCTAGTTCTTTGGAGTGTTCATACTCCTGGGCAAGTTTTACCATTCCCGACAACCGCCAGGGATTATCCTTTGGCTCCAAGGAAATGATTTTCTGCAATTCCGCAACCGCTTTTTCCGGGGTGGACTCTTTATAATACAATTGCGCAACCCGGAAATGCATTTCAGGGATGAGCGCATCTTTTCCGGTCAATTTACCCAGCAATTGCTCATAGACAGCAATCGCCATATCATATTGGGTAAGCGATTCATACGTCTCGGCAAGCTCTAAGAGGACATCGTTGACTTTATCACTGTGAGGAAATAATTCGATAAAACGCTTATTGATGAGAACCACTTGGTCCCAATTTTCCAGTTTTCTAAAGCACACAGCTGCATTGTGCAGTGCCGTCACCGCGAGCTCATCATCAACAGGACTCAGATGAGTAAGATGAACATATACCTTCCCCGCTTCATCATAGCGTTTAAGATAATACAATGAGTTTGCAAGATGGAGATATGATAGCGGAATGTACTCATGCTGGGCATAGTTGTCAATAAATCTGCGATACACGGTTGACGCATCTTCATACTGGGCATTCTGGTAGAGTGATTCTGCCAGATAAAATAAGGCTCCCGCCGCGTTTTCCCCTATGAAAAAATTGGTATAGGCTTTTCTAAACACCGCTGCCGCCCGGGAGAAATCCTTTTTTTCATAATACCGTTCCGCCAAGCGATATTGAACTACTGCTGCAAACTTTGTCCCGGGATATTTTTCAAGAAGTCGTTGCATAACTTGTATGTCGATGTCTTCTTCAGTGCTTGACTGACCGAGCTTATACGAGGCCATGATGATTCCGTCAAGGGCCGTATTGGTAAGAGGGTCATCACCGAACTGACGTATAAATTTCTCAAATTCTGCAATCGCTGTCAGATTATCATTGGCATTGAAATAACTCTGAGCGATCCGCAATTGAGCCTCGCGCGCCATACTTGTCCCCGGATAATCAGCCAGGGCTCGCTGATACGCATGGATGGCCTGAGGATATTTTTGTGCACGGAAATAAGTGTCCGCGATAATCCCGACTGCTTCCTGAGAACGAGGATGGCTCTTGTAATGAGCGATCAGTTTTTCCCATTCTTCTATTGCCTTGCTATAGTATTCAAGCTTGTAGTAACATCTCCCTGCATTAAAATACGCATCCGGGACCAGCGCATCATCGGGATATTGATCGATAAACGTATCAAAATAATCGAGCGCTTCCGCATAGTCCTTTTGATTAAACGAGATATTGCCCATTTCAAATTCACTTGATATTTTTGTCGTACTGCTGGAGAGTACGGCTATGGTGTCTAATAACGTCTGTCGCT
>JBELAT010000032.1:0-16244 GCA_049508565.1 Endomicrobiales bacterium
AGTCTTTGCAAAAGCCTCAATTGATGTGGCAAATTTCAAGCATTTGCGTGGTCTGTTATTGAGCCACGTTTCGACCGCTTGAATCTCTTCTAAAGATAGCGTATCAAAGTTGGTTCGTTTTGGGAAACGGCGTCTTATAATACCGTTAGTGTTTTCAACGGTACCCTTCTCCCAGGAATGATAGGGCTCACAAAAGAATGAAATGGTCTGTAGTTCTTTGTTAACCAGCATGTGTTCGTAATTTTCGCTGCCGTTATCGTATGTTATCGAGCGGCGTAACGACGGTGGCTGATCTGCCAACGAGTGAACCAGTCCCTGATGCGCAGCAGGTGCTGTTTGATTGGGGATTCGTCCCAGCTTGCAAAGCCGTGTCGTGCGTTCAACGGACACCTGCAAGGCTGATCGTCCTGATCCAATTACCAGGTCCGTTTCCCAATGTCCTGGTTGCGAACGATCATTGGCTTCTGGTGGTCGTTGACTCACGGGAATTCTCTCGGGCATACAATACTTTGCTCGTCTACGTCCTTTGCCCTTTCCCTTGGGCCATCGCTGCCGATGGTGGCGGGGCAGACAGCCAATTAAATCGGGCTTTTCACTATAGATCCACTGGTAAATAGCTTCATGACTGATGTGGGGAAGCTCTGGATGTACTAGCGGCAATCTGCCAGCGATTTGTTCGGGCGTATGCCCCTGTACTATCATGTGCCCGACTTCTAATCGCAATGCGTGTGACTTGAGGCGTCTAATGCTATGTGTTGTGCAGTGCCGTTCTACGGCTCGCTGTTGAGCCAGGTTTGCCCGATACCTCTTGTTGCCATTGTTACGCTTGATTTCGCGGGTAATGGTGCTGGGCTGGCGGCCTAACACCCTGGCTATGGAACGAATCCTTTTCCCTCGGTTCAACAGTACTACTAACAAATTACGCTCTTCTTCACTAAGATGACTATACGTTTTCATGTCTGCTCATTATAGCAGGCTTATCCCAAGTGTTGCACTAGCACATTGAACTCAAGTTTTTCAAACTATACCAATAATGGGCCTGTATTTAAACCCTTAAAAGATTTGCGGTTTTTCAAAAAAGCGACCATAGATGGTGGCACAATTGCTTGGCCTAATGGCATTGATATTGCTCCAGAAACATTGCATGAAAAACTAATCAACAATCTATCGGACAACCAGACTTTTCCCTCTACCCATAATAGGTAAATCGTCTCTCTTTGTGCTAATGACATTTTTTATATCTAACAACTTAGCATTGAACTCACATCAGTGAAGAGAACTGGTGTTACCAATCTTTCTTCCTGCCAACTTTGTACACCCCTCAATCACCGATGCATAAATATTTCACACAATTACTGTGACGGTCGCAGACTTTTATGATATTATATTTCTTCACAATTTACTCTCTTTTCTTATTGCGAAGAAAAGCTTCACACCAACACGCATTGAGAACAATATCTTCTGCTTTATCGGCGAGAGATCTTTAATGACTTTCCTTCACATTAATCATTCATGCAATGTATGTAACCGTAGAACAAGATGCTTCATTGCCGTGAAATTCAGCTGGGCTCGATACATAAACGCAGGAAGCCTTGAATTACGTATTGTACTATAAGGAAAACCTAGTACCGTGACTAACCCTTTTTCATGAAAAAAGCAATTTCCCTCATCACGCTATGTAGTTTTTTAATATCGGGTGTCTTTGCTCAAGCGGTAGAAGGCGCACTGGAGATTGCTAAGGACTCACGATTAAAAACTCAAAACACATCAATTGCCGATTCAATCAACGCACCCATGCCATTAGAAGTTCCTCTTTCGATCGGCCGGATAACCGATGCCGCATCATTGGGAAGCGACACCGTTGTTATAAATATCCAGGATCTTCACTGCCATAGCGAGGTTCAACATAATATCGTCAAAATACTCCAAACGGTAGGTGATACATACCCTATAGAACACATTTATGTTGAAGGAGGCTATGGCTCCATTGACACTTCATGGATTACGAACATTAAAGATATAGCCCTCAAACGCATGGTAACCGACGAGTTGGTTGAAGAAGGCAAACTCACAGGCAGCGAATACTATTCTATGCTTGCGCACAACCCCCACTTGCTTCGCGGCCTTGAAGATGAAAAGATGCACAAAGAAAATATCGTTCGGCTGGGAAAGATTCTTAACCGACAGACACAGTGGCATCGGGCACTCAACAAACTCACCGAAGACATTGCATTTTTGGAAGCGAAATATGTTTCCAGCAGAAACAAACAATTTAATGCCATCCGTGAGCGCCGGCGAAAATCACTGATTTCGGATGATTCATACTATACACTACTTTCGCACTATATCGACATCATAAACAATGCCCCCCACCAATACAACAATGTTTTCGGCTTAAGCCTGGACAAATATCCGAACATCAAAAACTATTGCGACATTTTGAAACACCGAGAACACCTCAACAACCATCGAATCGCGTCACAACTTCAGGATTGCCTGCAGGAACTCAAGTCCGCAATACCATATCAAGACTTTCGCAATCTCCGATTAGAAACAAAGGACTTTCAGGACACCGACATGCTTTACCAGCGTCTCGCGCAGTACAGTGAACCGACACCCGGCGCTGTCATCCACCGCAGAGCCCGAACCCAAAGAGAGACTGCCGACATAGCGACTATCATAAAGCATTATCCGTCCCTTGAATACTACCTCGCTTATGTAATAAAAAACAAAGCAATTAACCCCCTTAAACTTATTGAAGAGGAAAAAGGTATCGTCAGTGAAATAAGAGTCTGCCTGTCGCATGATGTCGCCGAACTTGATGTGTCGTTTATTGTCGATTTTTTCCCCTATTTCGAGGGCTATCTCAACAACAATCTCTCAGCCGATGATTACGCATATTTCACCCGTTGTTTCGGGACATTTAAGGAAACTTACGGAAAATATGTCTACACAAACAATATCAATACCCTGGCGGCAGATTTCCCTCTACTTAATGAGTTTTACAGAGTCAACAATCTGCGCACGGAGAGCTTCATAAAGAACATAATGTCCGGCATCGGCTCAAAACGCTTATCAGATACCGTTCATACCAAAGCTCTCATGCGGCACCCAACCATTATTGTAACAATCGCCGGCGGTTTTCATTCCAAGGAAATACAACGCTTGCTAGAAACTAGAAGAATTTCATACCTCACGATTACTCCGAATGTTACTCACGACACCAGACCAGCACTTCATGTTTACAATGAAATGGTCAGGCAACAAGCCCGGTTTCTTGCGAACGCTCTTATGGTAACTATCTCAAGCCAAATACAACCCAATGAGCGCTGGAAATCTGTATTAACTGCCTTGAGAAGAACTCTGTGGCGAACGATCCCTTCCGAAAGTCGCACAACAGAACGTATTCGACAGGCTCTGACCGACATGGGATACCTAAACGTTGTGGTGGTAGATACAGGCCGCGTTCTATCCATTTCGATTGATGGAAATACATATGAAATTCCGACGAAAGAATACGCCACTGCCGGCAGCAACAATCCCGTATCACGACTTCGATTATGGACCTCGCGATTCATATCCGTTTTTATACACTCATCAGAAGCCGCCGCTGACGCTTATCTCGATTTACTGCGGTGGAGCATCAACCAGACCATGGACCTCGGCTATAGCATTGCCGATGAGGTCATGGTTGCCGTGGGACAGTATCTTACAGATCAAAAGATTATTATCGGTGACGGGCTGTTGTACTCTGTCGCTAAAAGCACAGAACAGCAGACCCTCATTGAACGGTGGCACCTATCTGCTGCTCAGATGGCTCGCTCGCCGGATTGGTTGCAGGAACTAGACATTGCCCGAGCCCAGGGCAACGATGCGGTAGTGATGTTTTTGAAAGAAAACAAGGATATATTTATCGAGTCCCTGCTGGCTATTGAACCGGTCCGCACTTTTGTTGCAATAGTGTTCTCCCGGCAGATTGCTGCGCGGGCACGGAAATCAGCACGAGCTGAATATGAAGCAACAAAAGACACCCGCACATTTACCGATATGCATCTAGCTATGCACTCAGGAAGGGATCTTCCTGAGGATAGTGCCGAACGTTCAGCAGGCATCGACCTGCTTGACCACGTTAACACATTATCGATCCCTTCCTTCGCACGGAAACTGCGTGCACTCAGGCTGCATACCCAGTGGGACATCGACCACTTTACCACCCCCCGCCAGCAGTTATTAGTTGTACCGACACTGTCTAACACCAGTGAAGAACATGAATTTGCCTTGTTGGCTCACCTCAAAACACGGGTGCACGGCCTGCGCGGAGAAAAGCGCGCACTGTTGATAGGGATTTCCTACTTGATGGTGGGCCGTCTGTTAACTTCAGCATGCACTATATTTATGAGTCATTTGACTCAATTTTACAAACCGGTCCCGCTCTCTTTTCTAAGTAATGGTTTGATGTTTCTTTTAATTCCACTATTGTTTATTATCTTGCCAAAAAAGCTTACCGCTAATAAGGAATGGAATTTATTCAATAGCTTCCGCGCTTACTTCACTCATGATAAACGCCCGATACACGTTTTTGTTGATAGCATAAAAAAGAGTAAAAAGCCCTGGATCATATTTATAGGTGGTCTTTTTTTATCGTGGATTTTCGCGGGACCAATGGGCGTTGAAGGCCTTAAGCTACTGAAACCTTTTTTTTCGACTGTTACCTACGTCGTAGCAATTCCAATCTTCTATACGGCATTTGACCTATTATTTAAAAATAAAAGGGATAGGTCTGTGGTGAAATACAATGGTCTTGGACAACAAATTGTCGGCGGGACGATTTTAGTCGGCAGTGCATTAATATTTTTTATTAGCGCAACAACATCGCACCTCATACTCTTTTCTCCGCTCGGTTTGATGCTCGTCATCGGCGCGCAGGCGATCTTTCAGGGATCAAACGTACCCTCACGGGACATGAGCGGGCATATCGGCACATTCGGGATGCTATTTATTGGCGCACTGGTATCGCTGGTGGTCGGTTGGCCGGAAGCATATATCTTAGGACAAAGTTTTTCGTTGACGCATGTACCCTATCTAGTACTCTATGGCATTATTAACCTTGGAAGTCTTTTCGTTTTTTTCAAGGGATTGAAATACCTTAGAAATCATCCGGTCATTGCTGGTGTAATGCCCGCATTTTCAATAGTTTTCACCGGCTGGTTTACGGGAAGTTTCATACCTTCTTCGCTTTTGGAAGTTCTCGCCTCAGTGATGATGGCAGCAGGCATGGTTATATTTTTTGTGCCTAAAATGAGATCCCGGATTGCTCAAACGGTAAGACATCTCGTACAGGCTAAAACTAAAGAGCCCACGGATTACTATCATTTATGTATGCTGGCCAACGCAACCGGGCGGCAAGCGGCGATCGATAAAGCCGGAGAACTGATGACCGAGGGGCGGTTAGATCATGAGAAGGTGTATCTGCCTTTTGTGATCGCTCCAAAACCCGCAGAAGGTTCCGCTTTTACGACGAGCGGCCTGCCGTCACTTATAATTCCACTTACTTCTGACGGTTTTGAAACTACCCGTACCATTCCCGTCTGGCTGTCGAATGAACAGGCTGAGAACGGAACGCACGTGCTAGTATTTAATGTTGACATGAACGATATGGATGGCGCACAAACTAATTTAACATTAAAGTGGGCCGCCCGCCAGATTCTCAATGAGCTTCACAACGATCAAAAAACCACGGTGAAAGCCGATCCCCGAGCACTCGCGCGGATTGAGACATTTTGCCGTGACAACAATATTTTTGAAGGATTTGCCAGATCTGACATTAGCTTCGACGCAAAACTGCTTATTGATTTCACGGGATCTCAAATACCCCCCACGATTGATCCCCTCTTGCATGCAGATATTGATATGGTCAGCGCTCAGGAGTTTACTGCGCTTCAACTACAGGCCGTTTCCTCATCGGGCAATGTAAACATTGTCGGCAACCTTATAGCAGCTAAAAAGGCCCGGCGCGACGCCACGGTACGACCAATAATTGTATATAGTGCAGCAACCAGCATCTCGGAACTTAAGAAAGACATGGATTTCTACAATAAGGCGGGCAGCGGGTCTCCGATGGTTAATATGAATGTGTTTAGACAATCAAAATCTCCCGTCGCGGCACTCAGAGCGGTGGCAGCCTATGCCAGCAATACCGATAACAAACTTTATCTGCAATATTCGATACATACCGGCCCGGTGAAATTCGATGAGCTTCAAGAAGTGTTGCATACCCCCCTTGAAGGGATTGTCGTTGACCTAAGCTCAATGGATACCACTTCCGCAGAAGCGGTAGTGGCCTGGCTCCTCGAACGTCACATGCACATGTTCGTGAAACTTCCCCAGCACGCAGTGATTGTACCGAATGCATGGTTAACGTCTGTTGAGGTCATTGATGTTGACCGACACACCAGCGCGATACATCTTACGCCGGGGAGTATTGCACAATTAGTGTTACATCCCGGCGTTACCTTTGAAACACTGTCTCATATAAGCAACAGTGTACCCTCGTCGCGACCGGTCATCATTGATGCGAGTCAGTTGCGCTCTCTTTTAAACAATGCGCTAGAGAGCACGAGCCTGAGTTCTTTGGAGTCACTACTGCATTTACTCGAAAGTCTTACCTCGTTACCGCACACGCTTGAAGAGAAAGTTGCTCTGGAGACGCGCGCTGCCCACTCTCTTGAGCGTATACACTTGCCGGAAGGAGATGCAGTAGACATATTGACTACTTGTGCAGCGCCTGATAACAATGCTTCAGTTAAAGACCTTATAAGCGCAGTCGGCGCATATTCAGCTATTGGAGTGCTCTTTACTGATATTGAGAAAGACTATCATGATGATCCCGAAAACAATATCAAAGTCATTGTCCGATCGGTGTCGCGTGTCCTAGCTGAGAGGGCTCTGGCAAAACAGCGCCTGAGAGCGCACGGAATACCATTTAACAAAAATAAATCGAAGGATGAAGATCAGATAGGCCACCTACTGCTTGAGAACCGCCTTATAAAATCTCATGGTACGCCCGACGAAAAGGTTACCGATGAGGCCCATCGACTCGCCAGCACATCATCCATCTTTGAGAATGTACTCTCATTATATTTACTCCTGGACAATGGTGCTATTGTACAAACCGACGCTGATAAAGTGTATGTGCGTGATCAGATTATAGATCTTTTAATTGATGATATCAGAAGTGATACGGTGACTGTTTCTGATCATTCGACTGTCATTGATCCACGCCATATAGAAGCTCTCCTTGAAGCGGCATAACTATTAAGACAATCGTACGGCAGTGACTCTCAACAAGGATTTATATAATATAATACTGCCAAGAACTGTTAACGGCAAATACACATGTAAAAAGCTATTGATGCATGGACCATCTCGGCATGGTTTTTAACAATTACGATAATTCAATAATCAAGGTTACTGGATACACACAAATTATTTTACGTCTTAATCTGCTGACTTTTCAAAACTTCTCTCACCCTTCCCGCAACACCTCAAAAACCGCATAAACATTTCACAAATATTTTTCATTTGTTTTCACGCTCATGCTCATTTTCTTTGTACTATCAGAGTGTAAGAACCATTGATTCATTGACATCGGCACGGAAGTTTTTTGGATGTAGCGTTAGAGAGCTTCAAGGGTGAATAGTATGAGCCATTGCAGGAAGCTCATTGCGGTCATCACGGCACTCTGTTTTTTGTTCTCATTTATCTGTGCGCCGGCACTCGAGGCAGCACTGGAAATGCTGCAGACAACCCACCCGGCCATCGCAGTACCCAATACTGAACAATTGCTTATCCCGGCCAGTATCGGCAGCATAACCTGTTCAAAAGACTTCAAAAGCGCCTTTTCCGTCATAACCATCCAGGACCTGCACTGTAACCCCGAAGTCCAGAAAAACATCACTAAAATCCTTGAAACGCTCGATGAAAAATACGGCCTCAAAAACGTCTACGTTGAAGGCGGGTTCGGCGACGTTGACACCTCCTGGCTGGCACGGCTGCCCAACACAAAAATCAAAAACAAGATCGCCCAGGCCCTGATCGATTCAGGACGCCTTACCGGCAGCGAGTATTACTCCATCACCACCGGCAAACCGCACCTCCTCAAAGGCCTTGAAGATGAGAAGCTCCATACGCAAAACATTATCAGGCTCGGCAGGATCCTGGGCCAGAACACGTCCTTTACAGAAACAACCGCTAAACTCGATGACGATATAGCGCTGCTCAAAGCACGCTATCTTACCCACAAGAACAATAAGCTCAACACCCTCATCAAAGACTACCGGGACCACACGATTACAACCCAGAAGTACTATAAACGGATCAAACACTACATTGACACGATCAATGACCAGCCGGACACCTACAACGCCCTGTTTAAGATCCGGATGTCGAACTATCCCAACACCGCCGCCTATCTTGACCTGCTTGAGCTCAACACACGGCTTGACTCCCCGCGCATCACCCGGGAGCTGCAAACCTTGATGCAGCAGTTGCGAACGAAGCTGCCCTACAGCGCGTATACCGCCATAGTCAAACAAACGGATAATTTCAGTAAGACTGATACACTCTACGACATGCTTGACCGGATAGCCAGAGAACAGAAAATAGATCTATCAAGAAACTATCCTGACCTTAACCGTTTCTTTACCTACCTTGAAAAACGAAAAGCTGTCAACCCGGTCCAGCTGATCCAGGAGGAAAAGCTGCTCATCGAGGAGCTGCGCATCGCGCTCTCAAGCGACATCAACGAAGTAGAAGTGTCTTTCCTTGCGGACTTTTACGATACGTTCAAGGATTATCTGTTCAACAAACTCTCAGCCAACGATTACGAGTATTTCGTTTCCCGGTTCGACAAGTTCAAAACGATCTGGGCGAAATATACCTATACCAACCATCTCAAAGACCTTGAAGCGCAGTTCCCAGTGCTTGATGAGTACTACAAGGTCAACAACGACCGTACCAACAGCTTTGTTGAGAACATCCTTAAAGACAACTCGCACAGCGTCATCGTTATGATCACCGGCGGATTTCACTCAGAGGGTCTTCAAAAACTCCTTGAAGACCGCAAAATATCTTATAGCACCATCACCCCGAACATCGTCAATGATACCGCCGGTTCAGCCAGCGTCTATCAGGAAATAATCAAAGAGGAAGCGGCCGTATTTTCCCGCCAGGCGTTATCGCACCGGCTCTACACCCAGATGGCGCCTGAGATGTGGCCTACACTCAACGGGATGATCCTGGGGTTTAGTACGGGAGAATACATCGAAGTCTCAAGCGATGGAAAGAAAATCACAATCGTTGAGAAGCAGAGATCGGAAATTGCGTCTACTATACAAAAACCATCGATTGCATTAGACATAGAGAAAGCGGCTCGCTACGGCGCTCAAAGCGCTGCTCATGATGCTCTAGAGCAGTTAGATGTAGTGTTTAATATGCTTGTTGTTGATGATCTGGTACCGGTTATGGGAATGCTGTACTTCCTGGCACGAAACGGAATGCTCAGCGGCAATGAAATGAGCTATCCCGTGTACAAAAGCGGTGAAAAAACAAAAACAGACATCCTTACGTTTCTGGCCCAGACTATTGATAAGGTCGTAGATATGAACGTCTTTACCGAGTTTCCCGATTTCGCGCAAGATGCTCTGCTTGATCATGTCACGATGCTTCAGACTCTCGACAAAACGACACCCGATTATATTAAGGCAGTTGATGATTTATATGCATTGCTTATCAGGTTAAACGGCATGTTCGAATCCCGAAAAACACCTGGGGCGGCAGACGTTTCAGCAGTCACCCCAGAGAGCGCTCCATTAGCGACTCATGATACCTTCAACGGTGAATTGAGGATGCCGTTCACCCAGGCACGAGAAATCATTGAAGATGCAGTATTTGCCGCTGTGGGAAAAGCGATTAATGCAAAGGCAATCGCGGCCATTGCGCGAGCGGTAACAAAAGTCGTCAGGGAACAATTGAAAGATAATGGAAACCCGGTCAGCACCACCACAATGGACAATGCGGCTTTTAGCAGCGTATTCCCCGATTTAGGCCGTTTCGTTTCAGAAATAACCATCGAGACCTACCCCGGCGTAAACGGGTTCATTAAAACCAGGTCCGGGCTGGGCTTTTCGGAGGTAGTATCGTACAGGGGCAAACAAAACGCCAAACAACTGACGATTCGGGTTGCGGCCGGCCATGAAAATGTCGTGACGACAATCGCCGCACATGAATTGAGACAATATCTTGCGTTACACGTCAAATCCTCGCCGTATTATACTGCATTTAACGAGTATCTTAACGAACGCGGATTAGTCAGAGGCAGCCGGAGCAGGGCAACGAAATTAGATAACACAGCAAGAGCATACGTACAGGGCGATGGAGACTATCTCTATGAACTCTGGCACGACTACGTTTCAGTACATAATTCTATGAACGCCGAGGACACTGCTGACGCTCAACTTATCGAAACACTTGAAACGCGGTTGAACGAAATGCCCGTACCGGTATCACGCCTTGCTGAACTGCTCCCGATATCTTCATTGGTGTCGACTCCTGCACAAGTGCTTACCGTATCTCAGATAATTGATATGGTCAAAATCGATGCCGAAACGGTGAGACAATCGCTTTACTTAGACACTGATACCCCTGATACCCTCAGACCACTGCTTCTCAGAGATCTCGTCCATGCCCCTCTGCTTCTAAGATACGGGATTGCCATAACAAAAACAACGCTCAGAGCTAATCCTGAAACGCTGTACTGGCGTCAAAGCATCCTTACCTTACTGGGAATCACCAATCCGACTGTGACCGAACTCACCAATAAGCAGAAATTCTTGAGTAAAGTTACAGACGCGTATTTTGATCTTTTAGCGCGTGAAGACGCAACCATTGATAAAACTGATGTCAGGAAACTCATCAATGGACTCTATGGAGATTTCGATAAATTGATCGGGTTGCCATTATTGTTTAGAAACGGCACACAATTAGCTGATAATAAAGCACTGAAATTAAATAAAGAAACCACAAAAAAACTAATGCTTTATTTCAAAAACATGCGAACAAAAGTGACTCCGCCGATAGCTAAGAGGATCGTCATTAGATTCCATTTCAACAAAATGATTCCAACGATCGCAATAGAAACGGTATCTGACGCGCCGGGAAAAGCAATTAACGATTCCCGTATCATAAGAATCTGGACAATGCTCGTGGCTGTTTTAGTTATCGCACTTGTCTCTATTGGCATAGCAGCCGTTTCAAACGCCTCACCAAGCGCCCCGAGCGTGGCAAACTATCCTTATTCTTCGAATCTACGCGTGCCCATGCCCCAAACGATTCTACCTCACAACTATGTATTGCATGAAGAACCTACTGTAAACGATTCTCACGTGAGAAGGGATGAAACGCAAGGTGCGGTCCCTGTAAAAAAAGTGAAAGTGAAAGAAAAGACGGAGCATAAACCTCCCACCGCAGCTGCGTCAAGATCGACCGGTGACGACACTCTCAATTATGCAACCATCATCTCGCGTGAAAAAGCGGCAGAAGAAAAAGCAGCTCAAGAAGCACAAGAAGCACGAGCTGCGAAAGCCGCGCAAGCTGAAGATGCACGGACGCAAGTAACAGATTTGTTAGCATCACGCGGATTTACCATAGAATCAGTCGGGTACGTAAATCTTCAGGCAATAACCGATTTGCTTCTGCATAATGGCGGAAGCGTGGATCAAAACGCCGGTGCGATAGCAAATATACTGAGGCTTTCAGGAGTACACGTACGGACCACATCATATAACCCCTATCTTGCGAAAAATGACCCGGCTGAAGGAATCAACACAACACCGGCAAATGTAGAAAAAATGCAACAAGACATTGTTCCTACAGTCAGTCAAGGACTCAACTATAACCCAGCCATAATCGTTGTTCAGTACCCTGATGGGAGTCAGAAATGGCACATTAACCCCGGCGGAGATATTGCCATCGATACGAACATGATCGAGCCGGGCAGTTGGGTGATGTTGACATTTTATGATCCCAACAATAATCCTATTGTTTTCATGACCAAAGGCAACGACACCGGTAGCGCTATTAACGGGGATCATGTTGACGTGAGTTATGCGGTGGTCTCCTCGTGGTACTTTGAACACCACCCCAACGGTCCTTGGAATACTTCGAGCATATTTAGTGGCCTTGATGGCGTAGGTCAAATGCCTGGCGGAGTAGGTGGCGCACAGAACGATGGATATATATACTATAAAATTTCAGCTATAGTGCTTGGCCTTTTCACGATTGGATCACTTTTTGCAGCAATAGCAACCCACGCTTTACCCATTGCCATGCCGTTTTCGCTGGTGACATATGCGGTATTAATTGCTTCATTTCTGTCCGCCACAACGTTCGGACTCGGTTGGATCATCTCATTATCGGTTGCTAAGGCGGGTAAGACAAAAAGAGGTATGGACGATGAGCTCAACAACATACTGAAAAAGAGTCTTGGCGAAATCACACCACATATTCTGACTACCAAGGAAGGCATGGATCAGAAAAAGTTTAAAAATCGGTTTAACACCTCCAGCTGGGTGGCGGGTGAAGGTGTCTATGTAAACGCAGGATGGTTAACTAAATCTGGCACAATCATGACAGCTCTTAAGAAATTCTATATTCCCATAATGGTCAAACACGAACTCAGCCATGCTGACGGGCACGGCGAAGTTACTGCCTATGCTGTAATGCCATGGACTTTTATGAAGGGGGTAGCAAGCATCAGTGCAGCCATCATTTTATTTGCCAATACTTATATTGTTCATCTGTTTCAAAACACAGCATTAGCCGTGACCTCTCAGATACGTCATATGATTACGTTCATCCGCAACAGCATCTACGGCATCAAAACGACTGATCCATTGAGAGTTATTGTTTCACAAAATGCGACAGGCATAGAAACTGATATACAAACAGCTCTGGAGCAAGACTATGTAACAGTAATAGTGCAACAAGTCCCTCAGGAAGAAGGAAAAGATTATCAGTATCAGAAAGCAGGCGCAAAAGATACGTGGGCTAAAACAGAGACAATTGGCGATAAAACGGTTACACACATATACATTGCTGTCGCCGAAGGTGAAACCTTTGCAAATAAAGCTGCTGAGTATATCCGTTCGCTCGGCAAACCGGAATCCGCTTATGCGATCATGGAAGGAACTACACGGTCATTGAAAGCGCTTAAAGAAATTACAGGTGCAAATCTTAATGGACATGATCTGATGGTGCTCAATTTAGATGCTGACGAGTTACCATTGTCAAAAGAACAGAGCCGGGGGCTCCTGGTAAAACAAAACGGATCCCCCGTTGCCGAGTGGCCGATTGAAAAAGCCAATCTCGGTGCTCAGCGGATTGCCACCGCTCCGGAGATAGGGTTCTTGACCCGGTGGTCAAACAAATTATTGAAAATAACCCGTTTTAACCGGTCCCTCTTGTTTACCGTTGAGGATATTGGGAAAGCAGGCAAAAACAATATCGAGACTCTCCAAAGCAGAGGAGCGAAGGTGTATGTGATGTACACCGAAATCGATGAGAGTAAAGCAAAAACAGTGATCAAGGACTTTGGTCTCGACGGTATTGTCTTTACAAACCCCAAGGCTGAGGTATCAACATTTGCAGCTGAGCACAAAGATCTTATGGTTGCAGGAGCGACTGTAAGTGGCACGGACGCTCAGGCACGACCATATATAACCATAAACCTTAATGAACAAAATGAACAAAATATTGAGCAACAGATAAAAAACATACCAGCCAACGCCGTAGTGCGGATCCAGTTGGCACGCTCTGAGAAAAATAAAGACCGGATTGTTTTACTCGGCAATCTCTCCCCCTCGCATCTGGTTATATTTGAAAGCGAAAGATTCTGGGAAGAGAGCATGTCCCGGGACATAACCCAGATCATGTTGTTCGGCGTAAACGTGCTGGAGCTCTTACATTTAACACCTAAAACACCGGAAGAAATCAATAAAGTTATGCGCACGGAAGCATATGCGCTGGGGATCGGCACATTCGAAAAATACGACAATGCAGACGAGTTGCAAGCGGATGGTAAAAAAGTGCTCTCAGGAATTGTCGATGCCAAGAACCTTACTGGTTTTACCCGCAACCAAAACTTCTTTAAGGCAATAGCGCTGCGTGCCCTTGAGCTGGGCGACGCACAACAACGCGCGGCGTATCTTACTGCTGTGTTCGAACGATTGCAGGAACGTAATGAGCGGGCTGAAGCCGGGAGATTCGGTGATCTTGAAGACATTACTACTGAAATGAAGCTTGGAGAGCTGATACACGCAAGAAACAATCAGGATAAGCACATTCAAAGACAACAGCCTGACGCGACAGTCATGGCTACATTTAAACAAAATGCAGACACCGTAAGGGGTTCATTGCAACTCAAGCTTGATCTATACAAGCAATTAAAGAGACAAGAAGCAGTATTAGAAGGCAATGATTCTCAAGCACAGCAAAAGGCTCTCAGCACCATGATAGAACTTCTCAAACTCTATGCCGGAGAAACGATTCGCGTCAACTACGATGGATCAGGCACCGCGCCAGTGTCCACAGACTCGACCAAGGCCATTCTTGAAGCCGCGTAAACATCTCTCAAACAGAAGGCTTCAAAAAGAAAATAGCATGCCGTTTTTACCGTTGAATATAAACAATAAAGATATTTATAGTTATCACTACAACAGTACCACCTCTTATTGAAACGTTTCTCCACTGATTACTTCTTTGACAAGTCTTTGCATCTGTTCAACCATATAAAGAGGCACTGTAAGGACTTTATCGAAGAAGGATGGATTCTGTTGAGAAAATCGAATGCCTAAGGGAACCTGCTTCTCATCTATAAATAATCTCAATGATTTAAGCGTGCCAGTTTTGCCAGCCTTGACTTCAACCGGAAATATTGAAGAATCAACTACAACCACAAAATCCACTTCTGCCGAACTACCTTTTTTATCGCGAGCCCAGAAAAAAAGATTATGTTCCAGATAACTATCGACATGAGCGATCAGCTCCTGTCCTATAAACTGCTCAGCAACGGCACCCGCATTAACCTGGATAAAATCGTTCGTGACCAGTAGTTGTTTTTGCAGGCCGCATGCATTCTGCATAAGACCGATGTCGAGAAAATTAAGCTTAAATTTTGCTTCATTTGTCTGAGCACCCAGGGGAAGCCCCGATGCTGCAGTGGCAAATATCGGATGAATGATACCTGCCAATTTCAGGAGATTTAATGCATTTTTTAAGTCCTTCGACTTAGCTTCAGGATCAATATGTGAATACTTGAGACGGTTCCCAACAAGCCTCGGCGCTTCATCAAATACTTTTCGAAGATGATTGTGTTCTGATCTCTTAGCGTATTTCCCAAAATCACTCCGATATGTTTGCAATAAAGAATTCTGTAATCGCTGACAGTTTACGTAGCTTTTGGTATCAAGGTATTCTTTAACTACTGCCGGCATGCCACCAACGATCCAGTATACCCGCAATAGCTCGATGAGTTTATGATGTATTGCATCTTCAATATCACTGTTGATATGTATTGCACCTAAATAATTCCGCAGGTTCCCATTACCGGATACGCTCAAGAACTCGCCAAATGAAAGCGGCTCCAGATACATAAACTGAACTCTTCCAACCGGCATCCGGAAATCGGGGCTATTAAGAGTAAACTCCATAAGAGACCCTGCGCCAATAACGGCAAGTTTATTGTATTGCTCTTTGAAATAACGCAGAGACATAATTGCGTTTGGGCATTCCTGTATCTCGTCAAGAAAAAGTAATGTTTTTTCAGAATCGATAGTAACACCCATCAGTATTTGCAATTTGTTAATAATTTCAATTGGGTTGAGTGTTGCAAAACATTGTTTAAGTTCGGGTTGAAATTCAAAGTTCACGACAACTACATTTTCAAAAGCCTTCTTGCCAAACTCTTCCACACTATAGCTTTTCCCTACCTGTCGTGCCCCACGGAGCAACAAGGGAATTCTTTCACTTTTATTTTTCCAACTCATTAGCTCCTGTTCAATATCCCTATTCATGGTCATCCCCTTAAAAAATAGATGGCAATAATACATGGTTGTTTTATCATATTATTGTACATTATACAAGGTTGTTTTGTGTATTTATATTCACATAAATTATCACTTTAATATTGA
>JBELAT010000033.1:0-33065 GCA_049508565.1 Endomicrobiales bacterium
GTTCTATCTCAATGCCTGTCATCTTTTCCGCTTGGTTTAAATTAATCCCCAAGGTGTGTCCGTCATAGGCATTGCTCGTAAATCCTATCGCTCCCAGTATCCAATTACCTCGCGCGCTCGTCACATACCCTGCCTTATTGCCAAACTCATATTTCTTATGAACCTTACCCTTTGCGATGCATTGGACTTGCGGCTCGTGTATCGAATAAATCTTGTTCTTACTATCCTTCTCTTGCTCACACAACCGTTTCGCCAATGTCAACATGCGTGCCAGCGACCCTGCAGTCACGGCCTTGCGTTCAATATCCCGTATCACTCGTCCCAACAACGTCTTGAGCTTTTTCGTTTCCCGCTTCGATCTTCCGGGTTGCCGTGCGTGACTATAGTTCTGCTGCCGTCTCAAACACTGCTTGCCTACTCGATCATAACTCTGCCGTAATTCTATCCCTTCAGCCTGTGCCTGCTTTACCAGCCGTTCTCTCATCCGGTCGTACAACCGCGCATCCGTCGGAAATCGTACGTTCTTCGGCTGTACCGTCGTATCAACGTTCACCCGTACACAATCGGTTCTCTTTACATACCCTGCCCTGATCCCAGTCTGTATCGTTTGCATTAATAATTCCTCAGCACCTTCCTCGCCTATCCGGTGCCGCCACCGCGTCATGCTCGACGAATCTATCGGTAACTCATGTTCAAAATACTGTCTCCCGCTCAAATATTGCCAGTACGGATTCTCCGTCCATTTCTTTACTGTCTCTTCATCACTTAAATCTTCCAGATATTTCAAATAATGCAAACTAACCATCAGTCGCGTCTCAACACCAGGTCGACCTTCTTCACGATAATGTTTCTTAAACTTCTTATCAAAACTTTCCCAATCAATTTTATCAGCAAGTCGCACCAGCACATGACCGGGCGATACAAGTCGGGTTAACTCCACTTTAAACAGCTCGCCCTGTGCCTCGTACTGCATTTTTTCTGGTTTCATTTTGCAAGGTTTCCTCTCGGTTAATCGGCTTTCCTTGCAATATTATACCACTATTATTGACGGTATTCAACTTTTCTTCCGTCGACAGATTGTTCGTATGAGACCTTTTTCAGCATCGACTAATTAAGCAGGCTCTTGCATTATTTTTAAAAATGAAAGTTTGAGACAATGATGTTTTATTTACCTACTACCAGTATCACAAAAGTATCTTTTATCGGTTTTGGACGTGGTCTGGGTGCATCTGTAGTAGGTTTGGCAACGGGTGCAAATTCTGCTGTCGGAAGATAGATGGTATGGGTCAGCGTGTCTAGTGCCATTGTGCGTGCGCCTAACTGAGTTTGGACTACCTCTGCTACGGAGTACGTGCCGGAAGACTCTTTGACAACTGTCAGCGTGCCATCGCCGTTGGAACTAAAGGCAAGATCGGTAACAGGATCGAAAATGTTTGCATCCACACCTGATCCAATGGGCACGGTCGCGATCATTTTTCCACTCATCCCATCAAGTACCGTCATAAGATTGTTGTGGCACCCTGAAAATACCCGATCATGGAGCGCGTCTAGTCCCATCCCAGACGGTTCTTCTCCGGGTTTGAGAGAAAAGCGATTCAAAATAACATCTTTTTGACTGTCTATTTCAACAACTTCACTCGTGTTTTCAATATTGACAAAGACCTTGCCCTTACTGTTGGTCGCCGCGAATTCGGGTTTACCCCCAAGAGCAATTGTGCTGACAACAACTCCTGAAATAGCGTCAAATACAGTGGCATCCTTGCTTCCGCCATTGAAAGTGAACACTGTTTGGGAGGCAGGATCATATAATATGGCATCAGGATTTTTTCCAGTAGGAACTTTTTTTATGACAGCGAGTGTTTTTAAGTCAAATATGGTAGCTGTATTTTCTTTTCCATTGCTTGTATAACCGCGGTTCAATGAAGATGCTAATGCAATGCCATGGACACCCTGAGTATTGGCAATATCTCCTACCACCTTATCTGTTTGAATATCGACTACAACCACGTGAGTGCTTCGTGAAATATACAGTCGTCGGGCACCGCTATCTATTGATACATAGTCCCAACCGCCTTCGCCCCCGATCTTAATCTTTTTGATCACGTGATAGCCAGGCACATCGGCATAAACAAGAGAAGTTATCATCACACTACCGAGTAAACAAAGTGTTTTTAAAAATAACTTATTCATGATGTATCTCCTTACGTTGGTCGGATATTTAGCTCGGGCACTATTCTCTATCCTTTTCTGATGGGTATTACTTTTTTTATAGTAAAATCTATCGGTATTTTTTTAAAAATAAAATGTTGCCTTCTTAAATGTTCTGTTATAGAAAGTCTTTCTTCAGGGCTTAGAGATAAAACATCATTTTCATAATCTTTATCAGCTTCTTCATGTCAATGAAAAAGATTGAAAGGAACTTTACGCTTTGGCAATCTTTCTTACTTTGCATTCTCAATTGTGCTTTTATAGCGTGTCATAATCTCGAGAACCCTGCGCAGCTTTTGATCCTTTAATTATTTCAAACAATCCGTTGTTTATTTTCACTTCTGCCGTGGTTATAATTTTATCTCTTTTTTACGGTATCTGCAAAGGGTGATTTTTAGATCATAGGAGACAGGAGAAGCGTTGCGACATATCGTAGCTTTTATGGGTTAATTCTTAAAAAAAATCATGTGTAATGAAATGAGAAACAGGGCTATCCCGAAAAGCTTGCGGAGCATTTCTTTTGGAATTGTAACGGCCCACTGCGCGCCACAGAAGGCGCCAAAAATAAAGCCAAGACAGATTAATGCAGCAATCTTGATGTCGACAAATCCGTGTTTATAGTAGGTCCACGCAGCAAGAATACCAATAGGTGGTACCATAAGCGCCAGCGTAGTTCCCTGTGCTTGTTGTTGTGAAAAACCGAGAAAAAAAATAAGCGCAGGAATAAGTATAATGCCTCCGCCTATCCCCAATAGTCCGCTTAACATGCCTGCGACAAGTCCGAGCACAAGGCATATCGTGATTGTCATACGTTCTCCATTACTGGGTTAATTCTTTGAAATGAACGACTTTCTGCGGATAAGGAATATCTATCGATTCTTTTTTAAATCGAGGGATGATCTTTTTAATGAATTCGTGGGTGATCGCACCCTGGTCGCTCAGCTCACGGGCTCGTAAGTTGACATTAAAATTTATGGAGGAATCGCCGAAAGCAGTGAATTGAATATCCGGTTTGAACTGTTTTACCCCACCTGCAACCGAAGCGAGCACTTCCTGGGCAACTTCAATAGTTGTTTGTTCCACTTTCCCAAGATCACTGTCATAGGCAACTCTTAAAGGAATGCTAAAACCGCTTTCTTTGTCTTGGAGAGTATAATTAGTGATAATTGAATTAGTGATTTTTGTGTTGGGAATGATCACGATATTGTTGATAGGCTGTTTTATGCATGTATTGCGCCAGCCAATATCGATGATAACCCCTTCCTGGCCGGAATCCATTTTCACATAATCACCCGTACGGATCTGTTTAGATGCTATTATGTGAAACCCTGCAAAAAGATTGGAAAGTGTGTCCTGAAGTGCCAATGCAACTGCCAGCGAACCAACACCCAGAGCAGTGAGCAATGGGGTAATAGATATGCCGAAATGAGACAGAATCACCAGTCCGCCAATGATTATGATTATAGCGCGTATGATGTTTTGCGTCAGACTGGTCTGCGGATGATACAGAGCTTTTTTTTGCATGTATGTTTCAATAATACTATGCACAAGGCTTGCTATCAACAGTGTAACGCCACCGATTGCGAACCCAGTAACTATTTTGAGGACAATAAGTTGTATGGATGTATTTAATGGCAGGACATACGATGAAATATAAACGCCAACAAGGACGCAGAGAAACAGGATGTATGAGCTGCTACTTTCTAAGATAGTATCGTCTATTATATCGTCATTGCTTTTTGCCCATTGGCGCAAAAAATAAAAAAGTATGGTGCGTAAGACTATGCCGACACCATAGGATGCTGCGACAATAACGATTGCTAAAAACCATAGCTGAAAATGAGACAAATTCATTTAACCCCACCTTTATACCACGGGCATTTTAGCATACCAGATGTCACCCCTGCTCTAAAAAGATACTCCACTATTTGGTTAGAAGTTCGTCAGAGAAAACCGGGTATTACAAGTTCATCCAATTCCATGTTTTGCTTTCATCGACTTGAAGCAAATCGCCGGACCCGGTGAGATATGCATAGACATTTGCGATCGCATCGATATGCTGTTTTTCCTGGGAAAGCAAAAATGCAAAGAATTCCTTTTCTTCGGCAGTGGTGGCGTTAATGCTAAACTCTTTATAGGCAGCATAGCCTTCGCGTTCCATCTTCATTGCGTGTTCGTAGCCTGAGACATTTGATACATCGCCGCGTAAATGTTTTTTGTCAGCATTTTTGAAAAAAGTTTTAATGACTTCTGCGACAGCAGGAAGGTGCGTATTATCTAATACAGATGTACCGCTTTTCTTGGCAAGTTCTTGCGATTTAAAATCTATCTTGTGCGCATGTTCAACTTCTTCCGCAGCGAGTGAATAAAACAATGTTTTACCGAGAGGGTTTTCTGTTTGTGATGCCAGTACCAGGTACATTGCCGTTCCTTTTTGTTCAAACTCAAGCGCGAACTGTAACGGATTTTTCTTCATGATGTTCTCCTTTTAACAGTTTTGTTTTCCACCTGCGGTGCAGCCAGAACCAGTGATCTGGATACTCGCGGGTAAGGTTTTCTAAAAGTGACGTGTAGGCGGCCGTATATGCCTGAATATCTTTTTCTTCATCTCCTGAAGGGCGTGGTCTGGGTATTGTTTCAAAGATAGCTTTAAACGTATGACCTGTTCTAACCATATTTGCCATGATAAGCGGTGCACCGGAGCGCAGGGCGAACAGGGCCGGACCCTTGGGTGTGGACGCCATGCGTCCAAAGAAAGGAACGAAAGTTCCCTGTTCATGCGCATCCTGGTCGGATAGAATGCCGATAATTTCATTGTTTTTAAGGGCCTTCATAACACCCCGCAGCGCTAATTTTAACGGGACTAACCGGATACCTTTTTGTACTCGATATGAGTTTAGGAGATCGTCTACCTGAGAGTTTTGTTGCTGGCCGACGACAAAAGTAACCGGGTATATCCGCGCGACCGCAGCACCCATAAGCTCCCAGTTGCCAAAATGCGCCGCAACGATTACCGCGCCTTTTCCTTGCTTGCGCGCGGCGTCGATAATTTCCTGACCGCACAGTTCAACATTGTTTTTGATATAGTCATCGGTAAATTTAGGAAAGAACAATAATTCCATCATAGTCTGCGCGAATTGACGATATACGCCGCGGGTAATAGCGCGTAATTCCGGCATTTTTTTTTCTGGGAACCCGATGGAAAGGCTCTCAAGAATAAGACGCTTTCGTATAGGTATGCAATAATATACCAGGTCTCCCAGCCTGCGCGCGACAAACCGGGCACATGCAAGCGGAAAGAGCCGCATTACTATCGCAAATCCGTGTAATAAAACATATTCGACGCGATGCTGTATTTTTTTCAAGGGGCATTCCGTTCTATTGCAACAAATCCTGGTTTGATTGACACGTGTTTAAACGTGTAATAAATCACCATCTACGCGACAACACTCGCGAAATAACGTAGGCAACTGTAAGAACATTAAAATATATACCGGACAACTATTACTGTCTAATAATGAGTTTTGAAAGAAGGCTCTTCTTAAGCTCGATTGCTTTAAACGGGCAGAGTTCGTGACAGCACAGGCAACTGATGCACTGTTTCCATTGCACAACGGGTTTTGAAGGTGGAGTGCTCGTGATAGCCTTTACGGGACAGGATTCAACGCATAATAAACAATTTCTGCACTTGTCTGTAGAAATCCGCGGTTTAAGCCATAAAAGCTTACCAATGATATTTATAAGCATGTGCGGAACAAGACTGATATACCAGTTTGAAGGAAATTTAAACCCTTCAAACGAAAACTGTGCGGGATCGTCACCAAGAATTTCTATGCGCTCAGGACGAAACTCGCCTAACGCTTTGCGCGACGCGTGTTCAAGCACATTTATTTTGGTAGGATCGAATTTTAATAGACGCGTGATCGTGCAATCAAGCGCCAGTCCGTCTTGGGATGCCGCAATCACATTCATCGGTCGCAGTTCCCCCGAACTCGGACCGTTACCTTCCATGCCGACGATCCCGTCAATAATCGTGCAGCGGACTTTGCCCAAGATCGTGCGATAAATCTCAGCCAGAAGAAGACCGAATTCGTCAGGGTGGGGCGCATATTTGTGATACTCGGCTTTTCGCAGTCCGGGGATGATGCCGTAAAAATTCTTGATAGCGCCGGTAAATATCATCAGCCCATGTGTTTTTAATTTGGGAACATTGATAATTCCGTCGCAATCGAGAACTGCGTTTGAGACCTGGATTGAAGAAATGCTCGGATGATCAATCTTGATTTCTCGAGACCCCGCCGTCTCGAAATTGATGAGATCAATGCCTTCCTGTTCTGCCATGCATTTCATGCCGGTTTTTTCCCATACGCGCTCAACGCCTTTTATGGCGCCGCCAGGGCTGTCTCCTACCAGCGCAACTGCGCCTGCGGCTTTTACCATGCGAACAACCGCCCGAACGATTTCAGGATGTGTCGTTATATGCCGTTCCGGTTCCTTGGCTCCGAGAAGATTAGGTTTGATTAATATGCGCTGTCCAGGACGGACAAAAGAAGACATGTCACCTATCAAAGAGACAGCTTTTTTTACTGCTGCCTCTACTGAAGGATACTCATAATTTTCACATTTGACCAGACTAACTTTGGTTTTCATTGGCATAGTTTCTCAATTTCAGTGTTAGAATTTGGATCATAAACAATGGCAGATCCTTTATGCGAACAAGCCTCCATGGCTGCTGGATGAATCTAAATAACCATTCCAGTCCGAGCTGCTGCATCCAGAGAGGCGCACGTTTAAGATTGCCAGAAATGACATCAAAACTGCCTCCCACTCCCATGATGATGGGCACATCTAGTTTCTCACGGTTTGCGGCAATCCATTTTTCCTGTCGCGGAACATCCAATCCCACCAGAAGGATGTCGGGGCGTGCGCTGCGGATTAATTCAATCAGCGATGTTTCTTCATGGCTGTCAAAATATCCGTGATGGCATCCGGCTATAGTGACCCCGGGAAACTTCAGTTTAAGCTGGTCAGCCGCCTTTGCTGCAATACCATGGAAGGAACCAAGTAAAAAAAGTGAGTACTCATTGGCGGTGGCAAGTGCACAGAGATTATTGATAAGATCAATGCCGGGCATTCTGCTAATCGATATGTTGTTAATAAGCCGTGCCGCCCAGACTACACCGATGGAATCTGCAACAACTATCTCGGCATTTGACACCGTTTGAGCAAGAGTACTGTCTTTGAGACAGTGATTGAACATCAGCGCATTAAGGGTAACGATCTGGCTGGGTATCCGACGTTCAATAATGCGGGATATTTCAACGAGGACTGCTGAGCAATCATAGAGTTGGCACGATATAGGACCAAGGGTAATACGTCTCATGAAACAGTAGTGAACATAAGATACGGCCGTATTAAACAGCTGCCAGTTCGTTGACTTTGTTAAGTTTGACGGAAATGATTTTTGAAACACCCAGTTCTTCCATCGTAACTCCATAGAGAACATGAGCCATTTCCATGGTTCGTTTGTTATGAGTTACAACTAAAAACTGAGACCGTTCAGAGAACGCTTTGATCATACTGATATACCGTCCAATATTGGCATCATCAAGCGGCGCATCAACTTCATCAAGGATACAAAACGGTGACGGCCGTACCATAAAAAACGCAAAGAGAAGCGCAATAGCCGTCAATGCCTTTTCACCACCGGACAACAACGTGATATTTTGAAGTTTTTTTCCGGGCGGTTGTGCCATGATCTCAACGCCTGTTTCCAGCAAGTTGGATTCATCCGTTAATATCAGGTCAGCTTCTCCCCCTTCAAACAACTGGTGGTAAAGGGTTCGGAAATTTTCACGCACCTTATCAAAGGTTAGTTTGAAATGATCGCGGGTGGTATGATTTATTTTTGCAATAACTTCAAGCATATCTTCTTTTGCTTTTAAAAGGTCTTGTTGCTGGGTCAGCAAGAAATTGTATCGCTCTTCAAGTGTTGTATATTCTTCGGGAGCAGCCAGGTTGACAGCACCCATTGATTCTATTTTTCGTTTGAGGCGAGCGACTTCCTCTTCATTAACTGTCAGTGCGAGATATTCTGTTTTAAGCTCATCAAAGGTAGCCGCGTATTCTTCTGATAGCCGCTGCTGACTCGCTTGCAGTTTAAGCTCGTAGCTGCGCAGATCCATTTGACGGTTGTGTATCTCCTGTTTGAGAAATTCAACCTTTTGGCGAACTTCAACAATGATAGCGTTTTTTTCCTCAATGGTGCTCAACAGTATTTGACGTTCATTAAGAGATGTCTGTACCAAACGTTCTTTTTCCACGAGCGTGACACGCAGTTCATTTAAATGCGCACTTTCGGTTGAACGCATCGTGGTAAGCTCAATGATACGGGTATCATCTTCCTGAGCCCGCCATGTTTTTTGTTCTATTTCAAGACGTACGAGGTCATCATTCAAGGTTTTTTCACGCGACTCTAGGTCAGTAAGTTGTTGTGCGACCTGGCTCAATTGTTCAATAACCTGACGTTCTTCGGTTTCTTTGGTGGTTATATCATTTCTATTGAGCACAATATTCTTTTGTATAAGTTCACGTTCCTCAATTTTGCCGCTCAGTTGCTGTTTCATCCAGCCGTTATGGAGTTCAATCTTTTGACATTCCATTTCGGTGCTACGGTACTGGTTGCGTAACGTGACAAGAGCTGATTCGAGACCGGTTATTTCTCCGGCAGTACGAGCAATGTCCTGTCGGATCGCTTCAGCGTCAATGGTGATTTGATGCAGCTGATCTTCAATAAGCACGGGTTTATCAAACGATATTTTACTGCCACCCTGAATAACAGCGGTACCGTATATTTCCGTGCCGTTGATATGAGTATTCTGGCACAGGAATTTCACCACACGGTCATATTCTGGCGCATACGTAATAAGGGACAATAGCAGCCGAGCATCCGGTGACGATATGAGCGGTTCAGCATATACGTTCTCAGTCAGTCGATCCAAGACTATAAAAGTTAGTCGACCGCCGTTATTATCTTTGAGATATTGTATGGCGCGCTGAGCAGCGTCAATAGTATCAACGACCATGAAGTTTAAGGTTTCACCCAAAGCCGCCCCGACATTTTCGTCCATGCCCTGTTCGATATGGATCAACCCGCTCACGGGCCCGTGTATGCCGGCAAAACCGGCTGACATGACGGAGCGTATTGATGTCCGGATAGGATCTTTCTGTTCCCATTGACGGATCATGTCCGCCCGGGAATCAAGTGCAATAAGCTTTTCGTTGAGGGTTTTTTGAAGTTCTTGAGACTCTCTGAGCTGAGTCTCCGTGGCAGTGATCTCTTCACGGAAACGATTAAGGGTTTCATTGATCCCGCTCAGTGAAGCAACTGAGCCGTCCAGCTCGGCCTGTTTGGCGGTTATCTCATTATTAACCGGTCCTTCATTTTCGATTTGTCGCTCAAGATCTTTATTGAGGGAACTTATGTGAGCCTGACAATGTGACTGGAGCGACGTAAGACGATTATGTTCGTTATGGAGATTGGTTTTTTCTGCAGCGCATGAAAAAAGACTTTCTTTTACAGCATTTTCATGATCGACAATTTCTGCCAGTGAAGCGCGTATTGCACTGATTTCAGTCTCTTTTTTCCGATAATCCTGTTCAAGTATTTCAACTTCACTGGCCAGTTTTTGTGCAAGCTGATGCACCTGTTGACATTCCGCCTCATACTGTGCAATTCTTTGCTCGCCGGAATGTGTTTCAAGCGTCAATGTATGATGGCGAGCAGTTAATTCTTTCTCATGCTCCTCAGATTGAACGATTCGTTCATCGGACAGGTTGATATCAGATTTTATTTGTGAAAATTCATCTTGAATCTTTATATATTCGTCATCCTTCTGGACCTGCATGACTCTCATGTCAGACAATTCGGCTTCAATCTGATTTAATGCTGTGTTATTTGACTCATAGGTAAGTATTTGCGGATCCATTTCACCTTTTATGTGATCGATCTCCTGTGTATCCCGTGAAATCGCATGGACCAGCGATGTTATCTCAAGGCGTTTTAAATCGGTCTTATGTTTCTGATACTGGCGTGCCTTTTTTGCGGCTATATCAAGTGCCGTGATTTGATCCTTTAAAAGCGCCAGCATGTCGTTGACGCGATTCATATCAATTTCAACTTTATCAAGTTTTCTCAACGTTTCTTCACGACGGACTTTGTATTTAGAAACACCCGCAGCTTCTTCAAACAATTCACGTCGCTCTTCAGCAGAAGCCAGTAGAAGAAACTCGACTTTGCCTTGCTCGATGATTGAGTACCCTTCCGAGCCGATGCCGGTGTCAAGAAAAAGATCACGGACATCCTTGAGCCGACACTGAATGCGATTGATAAAATATTCGCTTTCACCGCTGCGAAATAACCGCCGGGTTATGGAAACTTCCGAGTAGTCAAGCGGTAAAACGTTGTTTGTATTATCAAAGCTTAAGGTAACCTCGGCCATGCCTGTAGTCGGTCGTGACTGCGAACCACCGAAGATAACATCGAGCATTTGTTTTGAGCGCATTGATTTTGCGCTCTGTTCACCCAGGCACCACCGGATAGAATCTGAAATATTTGATTTTCCGCATCCGTTGGGTCCGATAACCGCGGAAATACCCGGTTCAAAGTCCATTCTCGTTTTATCTGCAAAAGACTTGAACCCGCACAACTCCACTCGCTTGAGATACATAATACTCCCTATAATTAAAAGCTAACGATTATTTTATCCCCGGTACTCGATAAAAGATATACTGACACAAAAAGGTCTAGATTGAACAATGTTTATAAACCTTTTATCAGATATAGTGTGTCAAGATTACTATTATTTATTCACAGCCGAATGCTGTCAATAAGCAGTCGTTATTATATAATAGTGCATTTGCGCACGGATGAGCGTTTCAAAGTTTTACCCTTCTCATCGAGAAGCCGTGCTGAAATCTTGATTGGTCCTGGAAGGTAATATCCCCAGTCATACCACCAATAACCATCTGCATAACGACATGATTCCCATGGTCCATTATTAATGGAAAGCTCAACCAAGCCATTGGCTGATGAGCCAATACGGATGGCATAGTGAAGTCCTGAGATCGTCTCGCTTTCGGTCGGATAATCAATAATGACATAAGTAACATCATTTGAAGGAAGGGCATTAGAAACAGAGTTCACAGAGGTGCTCGGGGTACTGACGGATGCCTCAACGATAGGTGATGTTTCAGTTATAGATTTTTGCTTTAAGGATACACTTTTTTTAACGACTTTTTTCTTCTTTACCGCTTTTTTTACCAGGGTTGCAACTGATTTTTGATCATCTGACTTTGAAGCTTTTTTCGCCGACATTTTCTTCCTCCTTAAATAATGTATATCTTTAAATCCTTTTACTGCTTAAAAGACCATAGATTTTTTATCCAGCGTTTGGTTACCGAAGCCATCTGTTCCTTGGTAAAGGGAAATGTCCAGTTGTTTTTTAGGCGCATCTTTTGGTTTTTCACTCGCTTAGTGCCCCCAGGTATAATCCCGAGTTGTTTGCCGACTTTTTCAAATGAATCAAGAATAAAATCAAGTTGCGCATCGGTATGAGTAGCCATGTAACTGGTCCGGATGATTGCCTGTCCTTCCGGCACTGCAGGGCTGACAACGGGAGAAGTGTACACCCCTTCATCAAAGAGCATACGCCACATCTGAAAAGCTTTCATGTCTTCGCCGATGGTAAGCGGGATGATGGGTGACTCAGAAGTTCTGGTGTCGTAGCCCATCGCGTTAAATCCTTCTTTCATTTTCCTGGTGTTTGCCCATAGCTGGCGGATGCGTTCGGGTTCTTTTTCAATAATATCAAGTGAAGCGTCTATAGCAGCAACGGCTGCAGGGACAAGGCTTGCAGTAAACATTAATGAGCGCGACATATGTTTAACATAATGGATAACTTCTTCACGTCCCGCAATAAATCCACCAATCGATGCAAGTGATTTAGATGCCGTCGCCATCAAGACATCGATATCAGATTCCATGCCAAAGTGTTCGCCACAGCCACGACCGGTTTCACCCAGCACACCAAGGGAGTGTGCCTCGTCAACCATGACTCGAGCACCGTAAATCTTGGCCAGCCTGACGATCTCCTTCATGTTGGCGATATCGCCTTCCATGCTAAAAACGCCATCAACAACTATCAGTTTTCCACTCGTCGGGTATTTTACCAGCTGTCGTTCAAGATCAATCATGTCGTTATGGCGATATCGCACCATTTCTCCATGGGATAGCCGGCATCCATCAATGATGGACGCGTGATCGAGTTTATCAGTAATGACTATATCAGATTTACCTACGAGTGTTGACAACGCGCCCAGGTTAGCATGATGGCCAGTGGTAAAAAGGATAGCAGATTCTTTGCCGACAAACCGGGCGAATTTGCGTTCTACCTTTTCGTGTAAGTCATTGGTGCCGTTTAAGAACCGGGAACCGGTACATGACGTACCGTATTTTTTTATAGCGGCAATACTTGCTTCTTTCACTTTTGGATGTGCAGTTAGACCTAAATAATTGTTTGAACACACAACAATTTTTTTTGCTCCCTCAATAATTACTTCAGGGCCTTGAGCAGATTCAATACGTTTAAAATACGGATATACACCAGCCGCCATGATTTCCCTAGCACTCGTAAATTTTACACATTTGCTAAAAATATCAGTTTGCATTTCGCCTCGCTCCTTAATTACCCAGTTCTATGGCAAAAAAACGTAAAAATGTGCCTCACCCTATTACAACCAGCCGTTAACTTTATAACATGAGTATGTTATTTTACAACCTATTGCGAGATTTGTAAAGTCGATGCCCATCTCATGGTAGGTGTCAGTGACTTCCCCTACCCAATATTGATGAAGCATTTCTTCAACTTTCTGATGGTTTACAATTGTACATTTACCTTGATATTTAGCGATATTCTCAGCACAAAAACCAGTCAATCTTAACACACAATCGGCAACGGGCAGCCGGATCGTTTTCTTTCTCATATGCGTGGCTATGAGTGCGGTTATTTCTGACCACAGATAGGGAGTTTTTTCTGCAACGATATAGGTTTTGTTGATAGTACAATCAGTTTCTAGTGACCTGACGGCTGCCTGAGCAAGATCCGTAACGAAACAAAGCTGAACATATCGGCTCGTTGTAGGTGTAGGGCGTATTCTCCAATTAATCAAATTGAAAATAATAAATAGAGATTTGTCGCGCGGACCATATACTGAAGCCGGGCGAAGGATTGTATATCGCAGTTTGTCCTGCATTGCGATCAAATCTCTTTCAGCTGCCAGTTTGCTTTTTCCATAATCTGATACCGGGGTTTCACGAGCATCAGATTTTTTGGGTATTAAACTTACACTGGGACCCATTGCGGCTTGCGAAGATATAAAGATAAATCTCTTGAAATAGAGGTTATGCTGGTATGCAGCCTCTGCAAGTTTTCGCGTTGCGTGCTGATTGACTGTATAATAGGTTTCGCACTCCGGGGTACTTACAACGGCAGCACAATGAATAATGGCATCAATTCCCTGCACTATTTCGGGGAGAATTTCGGCATTGGTTAAATCGCCAAACCGATATTCAACCGGCAAATCCTTTAGCCAGGTGAGATCGCTTGTTCTGCGAACCTGGCAAACAGCCTGGTGGCCGGCAGCGATAACTGCTTCAACAATATGGCTACCCACAAATCCGTTGGCGCCGGTAACTAATACTTTCATCAGAAGTACCCGTTCGTTTGCTCACTTCAGCTACGGTTGATTCTAGAGCAAAACTATCTCAATGCTTTGTTTAACAAATGCGGGGTAATTGGTTGCCCTCAAGCATGGCAAGGCAACGTAACCCGCCCGCCCGCGTTTTTAACCATACCCCTTTAGGAGAGCTTACTACACGCCCGATGACTGTTGAAGAGGTTCCGTAGGGGGTACTTTTCATAGCGTTCAAGATTGCCGGTTCTGACCCCGCAGGGACTACAGCCAGCAGTTTTCCTTCATTTGCCACATAGAGAGGATCAAGTCCCAGAAGGTTACAGGCATTTTTTACCGATGGGTTGATGGGGATGAGGCTCTCCTCGATGATAATGCCAACGTGTGAAACGGAAGCTATTTCATGCAATGTTGTTGCGACACCGCCCCGTGTTGGGTCGCGCAACACAGCTATAGTCTTTCCTGTCGATAACATCGCTCCCACAAGATGGTTCAGCGGTGCACAGTCACTGGCGAAAGCGCCTTTGAACTTGAAATTATTGCGTGCAACAAGAACGGCCGTTCCATGATCAGCAATCGTTCCACTAATGATCACGGCATCACCGGCACGAGCGTTTTTTCCTGAAATATGTGTTTCGGGATCAATAATGCCGACGCCTGATGTCGTCAAAAACAGTTTGTCAGCTTTCCCCTTTTCGACAACCTTGGTATCACCCGTGACGACCATGACACCAGCCTCTTTGGCAGCTGCTGCGATAGACTTTGTGATAGTTTTGAGAATGCTGATATCAAGTCCCTCTTCAATAATTGCCGCCACTGAAATGCCTACCGGATGCGCACCTTTCATAGCCAGATCATTTATAGTACCGCACAGAGCAAGCCGGCCAATGTCTCCTCCCGGAAAGAAAAGAGGATCAATAACAAAGGAGTCGGTAGTAAATGCAATTCTCTCTTTAGAGAGAACAAGTTCAGCAGCATCATCGAAAGAGTTTAAGATTTTATTTGAAAAAGCGGGTTTAAAAATTGTCTGGATCAATTCGTGCGTTAGTCGCCCGCCTGCTCCATGAGCCATGGTTATTTTTTTGCCGGCTAATTCTTTCTGATAACGTAGTGGTTTATTTTTCATATTGCTTTGCTCTAGCATAAAAATCTCTACTATTAATTTAACTGATGAATGTAAGATCAAAGCTTAATGTTGACGGTTTTTTTATTTAACTCCCTTTGTGTATAACCATCAAATATAGTTGTTGTGCCAATACTAGAATTAAGATAGTATCAATTATTGAATTGAATATTTATAATATGCTGCGCACACGCCCTCAGAGGAGACCATGCAGGGTCCCACTGGGTGGGATGGCGTGCACTGGGAGCCAAACAAAGAACACTGTGGTGGCACCTTTTTCCCCATCATAATTGCTCCGCATTGACAGGCTTTTGGTTCACGTGAGGGAGGAAGTTTGACTTTAAAATACTTGCCTGCATCAAGCGCACGATATTTCTTTGCAAATCCCAGCCCGCTGCCGGGAATTGTTCCAATGGCCCTCCAATGAGAATTGGTGGCCACGAACACATCTGAGAGTATCTTTTGAGCGGCAGGGTTACCTTCAGAGTTAACAACACGTGCATAATCATTAATGATCTGCGGCTGATGAGTTTCAATCATGTCAACTAACCGTTTTACTGAGCGAAGGATGTCGTCGGCTTCAAAACCGGCAATGACGCCAGGAATTCCGAAATCACGGGCGATAAACTCATAGGGGTGTGATCCGATAATTGCTGACACATGGCCTGGCAGTAAAAAACCATCTATCTCTGAATCCTGACTCAATAACGTTTTGATTGCAACGGGCACGGTTTTAAATAAAGGAAGTATGAAAAAGTTGGTGACATTTTTTTTATACGCTATCATGACTGTCGAAGCGATGGTTGGCGAGGTGGTTTCAAAACCAACCCCAAGAAAAACTATTTTATTTTCGGGATTTTCCCGGGCGATTTCCAACGCGTCGACCGGTGAATAGACAATTCGAATATCGGCTCCGGCTGCTTTGATCTCTTCCAAACTTGTATAAGAACCCGGCACGCGTACCATGTCGCCGAACGTGGTAATAATGACGCCGGGGATCTTTGCGATCTCGATCGCGCGATCAATGTCTTCGACAGGTGTAACACACACGGGACATCCCGGACCGGATACCATCCTTACGCCGGGCGGGAACATTTTTTTGAGCCCATGACGGGCGATTGCCATCGTATGTGTCCCGCAGACCTCCATAATGGTGATTGTTTTATTCATTACCTACCCCACTATCTGTTGAAAGAAGAGCAAAACTTTTCATGTCATGAAAAGTTCCTTTGGCATATACACCATGGCGCATGATCCCTTCATAGTGCATACCGATCTTTCGCAGGACCTTTTGAGAACCAATGTTCTCAGGAAAACATTTTGCCTCGATACGGTGCAGTTGCATCTGTTGAAAACCAAATCGAGTGATCTCGCGAAGAGCTTCAGGGATGAGTCCCTGGTGCCAGAATGCGTTAGACAGACAGTAATGTATTTCCGCCCGGCAATGCACAACATCCCAGAAAAAGTAACCGGCCGTACCGATGAAGGTACGGGTCTGTCGATGCTCTAAAGCCCAGTCTTCCAACAACCCTTGAGAGTAACGGCTCATAACATACCGTAGAAAACCCCGAGACTCTTCAATATTTTGATGAGGTGTCCATACAAGATACTGAGAAACTTCGGGATTACGGGCATATGCAAACAAATCGTCTGCGTCAGATAACCGCATTTTTCTCAAGATCAGACGCGGTGTCTCTAGTACTGGCATTTCTTTAAAAATATCTAGCAACACTGAATGTGAACAGCCATTCAAGTCAGGATTCACACAGTTCATCCATTTCTTTAAAAAGAGCTAGTGTTTCCTGAGCATCACTTTCACTGAGTTTCGAAATAGCAAAGCCGGCGTGAACGATGACGTACTCGCCTTTAACGGCGTCAGGCAGCAGCTCAAACTGCACACACCGGATCACTCCGCCGAAATCAACGTCAGCCGTATTATTTTTTATAGCAGTAACTATTTTTCCGGGGACCGCAAGACAAAATTCTATGGCGAACCCTCGTGCTTTGAGTTTTTTCATCGCCAGTGTAAGAAGCAGTCTGTTGTGGAATACTCCTCCACTGAGAACTACTAAACCAATAGAATGGCTCTTGCGGATTCTACAGGCTGTGGTGACCATCATTTCAGCCAGTGTCAGATGGAATCGATAGCTGATGTATGCTTTCGACCTTCCTCTGTTTTTATCTTCAATAAGCTCGCGGACAAGCGGTCCGATCAACCAGAGAGACGGACCCTCGGTTTCGAAACGATAGTGATAGGGCAAATTATAACCTTTTTTCGGTCGACTGTCTACCGGCAGACCGGTTGCCATCGATTCAAGCTGCACAGCGGCCTGGGCCTCGAACGATACCTCAAAACGCATACCGATGAGGGCGGCGACCCCGTCAAAGAGCCGACCGACACTTGAGCAGAGAGGGGTATTTACCTCGTTAGCTATCATGGTGCTGATGGTTTTTACCGGATATTTGCGGGGCAGATCGAGGGATGACACCGCAAGATGTGCCTCTCGAGCTAGCGATACAGCAATCCGCCAGATCTCTCTGGTTGCTTGATCTCCTCCGGGGAGGGCAAAATATGATAGATGTGCAACCCGGGTAAACGATCCTGGTTTCCCCACAAAACATTCCCCTCCCCATATCCTGCCATCAAAACCCAGGCCTGTACCATCAAATGAAAATCCAATGACAGGCTTAACGAGTGCCTGTTCCGCGCAGACCGATGCGAGATGGGCGTGATGATGTTGTACGGCAATGGCAGTGACCTTCATTTCACGGGCAAATCGGGTAGACATAAAATCGGGATGTATATCATGGGCAACCACATGCACTTTAACATCCAGCAACCGAGTCATTCGGGCGACTGATTCACGGTAGTACTTGAGAGCTTCTTGATTATCAAGATCACCTATGTAAGCGGAAGGGTACGCGCTCTTTGACCTGGTGAGGCAAAAAGTATTTTTCAGTTCGGCTCCGACCGCAAGAACAGATGCAACCGAAGTGTTTGGCGTGGCCACATTAAGCGGCACGGGGACGTACCCGCGGCTGCGACGAAGTATTTGCGTTTCATTAGTTCCAGGGATTACTTGGGCAATGGAATCATCACAACGATTATGGATCGGTCGGTTATGAACCAGAAAATAATCGGCTATGGTATCAAGTTTAGTAAACACGTCTTTTTCGTCTCGGCAGATCGGTTCGTCCTGGCGGTTGCCGGAAGTCATAATAAGACAGGGAGCACTGAGTGCGGAACTGCGGCTTGTAAAACCGCGGTTAGCAAACAAGACGGCATGAAGAGGCGTGTAGGCAAGCATAACACCAAGGTATGCATTAGCAGGCGCAATCTGCTCAATGGTCGGCAAATATCTATGCGCATCAGCTTTCTTTTTAAGAAGAACAATAGGCGCCTGCGGTGATGAGAGGAGTTTTTTTTCCGCCAGATTAACGGTACACAGACGCATCAGGCTTTGAATGTCTGCAACCATGACCGCAAAAGGTTTGTCAGGCCTGTTTTTTCTCTTACGCAGTCTGCTAATGGCATCAGGATTATGTGCATTACAGCATAGATGATACCCGCCAATACTTTTAATGGCAAGTATGTTCCCCGCTTCCAACAGCTCAACCGACTTTTCCATTGCCCGATTTGCGCAGCAATTATGTTTCTTTGATACCCGTGATGATGCGATAAGCTCAACTGAGGGTCCGCAGACAGGACAGGCATTTGGTTGAGCATGAAAACGCCGACTCGACGGATTATCATACTCAGCCTGACAGTCAGGACACATACGAAAGGTGTTCATGGTAGTTGCTTGACGGTCATACGGCATTTTACGTGTGATGGAAAACCGGGGACCGCAGTCTGTACAGTTTATGAAAGGATAGTGAAAGCGACGGTCGTTAGGGTCGGTAAGTTCACGACGACAGGCGTTGCACAAGGCGATATCAGACGGTAAATCGGCTGAAACAGAATGAGACGTTTTGCTGACAACGATGTTAAAAGCAGTAAAATGCCGGTTAGGAGTTTTATGGAGAGTAAATCGCGTAATCTGTGCAAGGGGTGGTGGAGATTTTTTTAATTGTTTGATAAATGCAGTAAGGTGTTGTGGTGTTCCCTGTGCATAAATCGAAACGCCGTAGGAAGTATTCGCAATCTGGCCGAAAATATGGGTAGTACGGGCAAGGCGTGAAACAAACGGACGAAACCCTACCCCCTGCACTATTCCGCCAATAGAAATCCGATAGCTATTCTCCTTCAATTGATGCGACATAGGTTTCTCTGCCTGACTCGATCTCAATGTCTTGTGATCCGCACCGGGGACACGCGAGAACGGCCATCATTTCCTTAGTTATGACGGCACCGCAGGATTTGCATGTCGCAGCAAGCGGTTTGACAGTGATCTCAAGAATCGCTTCGGCAGCAATTGTTCCCGGCATGACATGATCCTTAAGGGAATGAGTCAAAAAATCTTTTTCTATTCCTGACGCCTCACCGAGAATCAATGATATTTTAGAAATCTTTCCTATATTGTTGGTGCGCGCATTATCAAGAATTGTTTTCCAGAGGTCTTGTGCCAGTGCCAGCTCGTGCATACTTATTTCCTCGCTTCTCGAATTTCGTTGTAAATATATATTGCTCGATCATTCTATGACAAGTTTATTGTGTATTCATATGATAGTGATACACATATGCCACACATAAAAACTTCACAGGCAAACACCTGTGATTGTTGCGTTATAGTCAGGTTGAACTGCGGTTTAATAACTGCGGTTGTTTTCCCGTCTGATTGTAGACCAGCACCTGATGGCGGCAGTGAGGGCAGAGAATGCGATAGAGATCCTGACGTGAAGCATATCCCGGGGAATCTGGCTGGGCGACGGAAGTGAGACCCAGTTCCTTCTGCATTTCAAAGACCAGATTGAAATTGCCCATCGCCAAAGGCCCCATACGTTTTATTAACCACTGAAGCTGTGCACGGGGTCCGATGATTGTTCTGCAGGATTGGCACAGTATAAGCTCCTTATCAACGCGCGCCAGAAGTGATGCCCGATCAAATGTTGACAAATCATATTCGTTTGATAGTTTAACTCCATCGCCCGTTGAACAGAGTCTCTCGCACTGTCCGCAGAAAATACACAAATCATAATGCCAGACCATCGCGCGGCTCGGCTGTTGTCCATCGACCGTGTTGATAACTTCGATAGCACGCGCCGGGCACACTTCCGCACAGGCACCGCACGCAATACATGTCTCGTCACTGGGAACAGGACGCCCACGAAACCGCGGGAAAGGTTGATGCGGTTGAGCCGGAAAATCGTTTGTATACGGTTTGCTAAACAGCGACGTAAAAGCTTCCTTTAATTCACGTATTTTAAATAGTTTCATGATAGTTTAGAGTGCTGAGATTCGTTTTTTTCGCGCTGTGTTTTGTGCCACGCGCGCAGCAGAGCATGTGCTTCGACTGGTGTTGTAACTAATACAAAAAGCAGACATAACAACGCTTTAACACTTATCGATGACCAACCGCACAATGCCACTACCCCGGATATTATCAAGAGTGTTGCAAAAGCCATTGCCTTGGTCGATACTACAAGGCGCATTGAAGCATGTGAAAAACGTATGACCGCTATAGCCGCGATAAGATTGTAAATGACTCCGCCAGTTATGAGAATATAGCCTATATCTTTTATGACACTATGCATCGAGACTGTTCCCTTCAGTGTATTTGGCAAATATCAAAGTTCCGATAAACGCCTGAAATGCCCAGGCAATGGCAATATCAATATAAAGCTCGTTAGAGGTCATAACGCTCATAATGAGAGCAAAATTGATGATGATGACGCTTATGACCTTCATGGCTGCTACACGATCGATAATGGAAGGTCCACTGATAAGTCGAATCATAGCGATCAACGCACTTAAGACAAGCACATAATTGCACCGGTCAAAAAAAGGTAGTACATGAGATAGTATTGCAAGCACTATTGCGATGCAAAAAATAAAACCCGCTGCATATCGAATATTATTCATGATAATTTACCTAAGAGAACCTGATACTTTGCAGTACGCTTGCGAATGAGTTCTTCAGCATCTCTATCGGGTTGAACGACATACTGAACAAGCAATTCGCCCGTACGGACACTGACCGTTACGACAGCGGTATCATAGATAAGAGACAGGGTGTTTGACAACAGCGTTACGGTGAGCGGGTTAGACAACGATGATTGAAATACCATCGTTTTTGTCTCCGTCACCGGGTGTGGAAGAAGCAGTCGCCCGGCAATGATGACATTAGTTTTTACGATATCAATAGCCAATAATACCATGTACCACAAAACAACGGGTACCGCTCGCATGGAAATAAATACGTTTGTTGAGTCGGAGATGAGCCCGTGAGTTAAGAGTGTTACTATCACGCACGTTGCGGCTCCCAGCAACAATTGATAGGGATTAAACGAGCACGTGAGAATTATCCATGTCAACATCAGAAGTATGAAATAAAAGAGTTTAGTTTTTTTCATTGGAGTATTCTCTCAATTTCAACGGCGTAATGTCTGCCAACGGTAAGTGCGTGCACCGCTGGATGAAGAAATATCTCGTTAATGCCGGGGAGTAGTAGGATACCCATGCCTACGCATAACGATGCGAGCAGGATCATCGACACCCGCATAAGCAGCGTTGCATCACGCACTGTTTGCAGTGCCTGATTGAGGTGGCCTCTAAATGCATACCGCTGGACTTTCATAAATGAAGCAAGTGTCAAAATACTGCCGACTATCGCAATGAGAGCAAAGCCAAATTTGCCTGATTGAATACAGGCGAGAATGATCATCAATTTGCTCCAAAACCCGTTAAAGGGAGGAATGCCCGAAATGGACAATGATGCAATGAGAGATGTTGCGGCGGTGACAGGCATACGCTGTGACAGACCACCCATCTCTTTTAAAGATGTTGCGCCGGTTGAATCTTCAATGCTTCCGGCGTTTAAAAACAACAGGGGCTTAAATACCGAATGATTGATCAAATGCAGAAGTCCCCCTGCAATTCCCAATGGAGTACCCAGTGATAGCCCGAGCATAATATAACCGATCTGGCTGATCGAGTGATAGGCAAGAAGCCGCTTGAAATTCCATTGATAGAGCGCCAGGGTAACACCGATCACTATTGAAGCGACGCTAAACCATGCCAGCACACCCATAACCTGCGGATCAAAACCAAACACATTGTAGAGTAATCGTATCAATGCGTATATACCAGCAACTTTAGCGACCGCCCCGGCAAAAATGCCAGATACGGGAGCGGGAGCGGAGCTGTATGCATCGGGCACCCAACTCGAAAAAGGGATAAGTGCGGTTTTTACGCCAAAACCAGCTATAAGCAAAACCATGATCAGGACCGATAAAAAGTGGTTGGGCTTATACCATTCAACAGCTATCTCATGAAAACTCAGTGAAGCTGTTAACGCGTAAATCAAAGCAATCGCGCACAAGATTAACAGCGAAGATATGCCTCCAAGAATTGCATATTTAAACGATGCCTCTAAGCTGTGCGGTTCGTTGCTATAGGCCGTTAACACGTACCCGCAGAGAAGCGCAACCTCCATGAAAACGTATAAGGTAAACAGATCTGCCGAAATTAAAACACCGTTCAAGCCGGCGGTCAACATCAAAACCAGAAAATAATAGAGCGAAGAATCTTCAAATCGGTCAATATAGTCAATAGAAAAGATGACCATGCAGGTTATAAGCACATTGATGGTAATGAGCAAAAAGCCAGTCAGTCCATCAGCAGCACAGATAGTTCCCAGCCCCTCGATGATGGACCCAGGATTAAAGACAACGACTCCGTGTTTGAGCACGCTGAGCTCTATGAGCACTGAAACTACTGTAACCCCAATCATCGACAAAAACGCTATGGTGTCATGCCAAGGTTTTGCACAGCAGCGCATGAGTAAAATAATGATAGCGCTTATCAGAGGAATAAAGATTACAAAGGGCAGCTGGTTCATCCGTTTAATTTCCTTATCTCAGCAACATCAAGGGTTCGATAGTTTGCATATATCCGCAATGCCAGTGCGACCAGAAGCACCGTCATGGTCAGGCCGAGAACAACCGTTGTCAGCACTACGGCCTGCATCAGAGGATCAACCGTAATTTTGTTGGCTCCATACGCTGCAAAGGGAATGTCCGCATCCGTGCGGAAACCAACCATGAGCATTAAAAGATTCACCGAATATCCCATGATGGCTACACCGATAATGATCTTGATAATGTTGCGCTTGACAATGACTGCATAGAGCCCGATGGAAAATAGTATGATCGGAAGAATAAATATCATTATTTTCCCCTCAATAACACATAAAAAGTATAAATAAAAGCAAATGCTGTAGTAAGACAAAGAAAAATATTGAGCAGTTGAATCAGCAAGGGATACAGTGATACAAATGCTGGAGTCGGAAACCACACGCTTCCCATATACATCATGGCGGCCATAGTTATAACCATTGCCAGTAAGAAAAATCCCGCGGCTGTCATGGCGTGTGATGATGACAATGTGTTTTCAACCCGCACACGTCCAAAGGCTAATATAAGCATCGTAACTGTCAACGCAATAATAAGTCCCCCGGCAAAACCTACCCCGTGGCTGTGTTCGGCATGGGTAAAAAGATAGACTCCAAAAATGATTAACGGGCCCGCCGTATACCGGCTAACGGTTTTAACGATAGCGCTCAGACCTTTCACGATTTTCTCCTTGGTGAAGTACGCATTAAAGCTCCTGCACCAACAGCAGCAATGACAAGGGCGATCATCCCCCCTACTGTTTCAAGAGAGCGGGCACCCAAAGCAACAGCGGTCACCCGGTTGATAATCCCTCCGGATAGTATAACTGAGTACATTTCATCAGATTTGAGAATCGGCATACCAAACGGCGGAAGTGATCTAAAGGCTTCCCAGGCGATGGCGATAAAACACATCAAAAACAGAATAGCACCCGCCTCAGTAGCCCATCCGTAACTTCGTATAGCTCTTGTATCAAAAGTGGCAGTCATCCTGAGCAATGTTGTGATAGTAATGATCTCGACAATAAGAAGGATCGCGGCAAGGTCGGGTGATTTGAGCAGTAAAAATGTCAGTGACAACCCCAATCCAACAGTTCCCAGAGAAATGACCGATGCGACCACATTGCGCGATTCAATCGCGAAAAGTGCGGCAATAATCATAAACCCGATAATGACAGAAATAAGTATCATAAATTAAAGTAAAGCGGCACAGGCAAGCACTAAGCCCAGAATGCATAAGAGCACATAAGTATGCACACTGCCTGTTTGAACGGCGGATAACGCCCGTCCGCACGCCAATATCCCTTTGATTGAAAGCTCATATATATCGAAATACTTTTCTTTTGCCATCTTAAATATTTTCTTGAGCAGCGGCATATCAGTGATCGTTTGATAAAAATCCATTGCCGGAGCGCGCGCATCAAGCGGAAGAGTTTCTCCTCCAACGAAAACGCTCGTTCTGCGTATCGTAAGACCGGAAAAAAGAAACACTAAAAGCCCTCCTATAGCACCAATAAGTATTAAAATCAATGCCGCGTCGTTATGCCAGAAGGGAACTATCGCAGGAATTGATATACCGATAACTGATAAAGATGGACCTATGAGTTTGCCCAGGGGAAGAAAACCCGGCACAATGCCAAAAAGTATGCACAGCACAGCGAGAGTAAGCATTGGAATCATCATGCCAGCGCCTACTTCACGTACAGATTGAGGATCATATTCGCGGGTTTTCTGTCCAAAAAAAACAGCATGAATCAATTTAATGAAACTAGCAAGAGTAAAAGCTGAACCGAACACTGCGGTGATGACTGCTCCCATGAAAAAAATTGTTTTAACATTCACCACTGGTTGTGTCATTGCGGCGGTAATCAGTGCCTGATAAATCATCCATTTTGACGCAAATCCATTAAATGGCGGTATGCCGGAAATCGAAAGTGCACCTACCAGGCAGACACCTGCGGTAAGCGGCATATAGGCAGCCAGTCCTCCCAGATGATCAAGATGGGTAGACTGTGTACGATGTTCGACTGCCCCGGCAGTGAGAAACAACATAGTTTTATAAATAGCATTATTAAGCATGTGAAATACCCCACCGATGATCCCCAGTGGTGTACCTGATGCTATGCCGATAACCATATATCCAACCTGAGATACAGCATGATATGAGAGCAATCTGCGCATATCATGCTGTACCATCGCCATACAAACGGCAGCGATGATTGTAATTGAGCCGAGAGTCAAGAGAGCGTACATCATAATGTTGGTCATGATAAATAGTTTTGTCGTAATTGTCACCAGAAGAAAAATACCCAGGATCTTATCAAAAGACGCTGGCAGAAACGCCGTTATACTCAGCGGCATAGTTTCAGCAAAATCCGGGATCCACGTATGAAACGGCATCGCGCCAGCCTTGGTCAGCGCAGCGATACAAAAGCAGACAAATGCTATCTGCAGCACAAATGGTGCGTGATTGAGATTGATATGAATTTCATTGATATTGAACGTTCCGGCAAAAAGACCAACCGTAAGGATACCGAGCAAGATGACAGCGTCGGCACCGCCAATAAAAATAAACGATTTTTTCGCCGTGTTAGCAGTAGAAGGCTCGAGTGAAGCAAGAAGATACAGCATAACTCCCGACAAACCCCACATAACAGCAAACATAATCAGATGGCGGGCATATACAGCTCCGATTGAAAACGCAGCACACCAGAAAATATATGCATAATATTTGTTGATCTTTTGTATGAATGTAGCGTATGACTGGGAATACATGACTATCAGTGCAGTAAAAAAGCCGCATCCCAGCGCGAAAAAGCCCGGGAAAGAGCCGCAACTGAAATAACCGGTTATGGAAACCGGAGAAGATTTAAAAAAATACAGCAGGGACTGTATGCCGATGTATAAGGCTCCCAGTAAAGAAATACCCTTGATGAAATAGCTCCACCGCTCCGGCACGAGATAACACACCGTTCCGATAAGAAGAAGTATGCCGAGGTATATCTCGATCACGGGTGATAGCCTCCTTCGCTACGCAGTCGAGCCGTTTTATCTTGAGACAGTTTCAAGAGATCGTTCGCGGTCAGTACGTGTTTTGGTGATTGCGAATTAATTACTATCATTCGCTCCGTGCAGCAATAGCAGGGATCAACGGCGCCCAGAATCAACAGGGCATCGGAGATATGCTGTCCGATAACGGCTTTTTCGTTTGTAGCAACATTCATAAAGGATGGCGCGCGGATTTTATGACGAACCGGACGGTTAGTTTTGTCAGTTCTCAGATAATGGAAACATTCGCCCCGGGGAGCTTCATGACGTCCGATCCCTTCACCGGGCGGGATATCTTTGACATTGACATAAAACGGTCCGGAAGTAGTTTTCAGGCGTTCCATGCACTGACGGATAATACGTATCGATTCCAGCATTTCCCGTATACGGACCACTGCTTTTGCGAATATATCGCCGGCCTCAGCCGTAATAACATCAAAATCAACCAGCCCGTACGCCGCGTATGGCGCGTTGCGGCGTACATCAAAGGGAACTCCTGATGCACGTGCCAGAGGTCCAACACCACCGAATTCGTGAATATCTTGTTTTGTTAAAATACCGACACCTTTTGTCCGTGCGGCAAAAACAGGATCCTGTGCAAGAGTCTCAAAAATCGATACCAGTGCATCATGCAGTTTGTCAAGATGTCCCAAAATCCAGGGTATATCGCTGATATCAACATCAGTCCGCGCTCCCCCGATACGCATCATTGCATAATGCTGCCGGTTTCCCGAAACCCGCTCAAATATGTCCAGGACCGGTTCCCGGTGTTTCCATGTCCACATCCACAGCGTATTATAGCCGGCGAAATGCCCGACCAGTCCCAGCCAGAGCATATGCGAATGAATCCGTTCAAGTTCGCCTACAAATGTGCGGATATATTTTGCCCGTTCAGGGATTTCTATGCCGGAGAGGTTTTCGATCGCATTGACATACGCAAACGGGTGTGATGTCGAACAGATACCACAAATGCGTTCAACAGTATATACGCCCTGTTCGAAATTCTTTGCTTCGGAGAGTTTCTCAATACCGCGATGATTGTAGCCGATATCAATCTCAATACTGGTGACTCGTTCTCCGTCTACGAACAATTTAAAGAATTCCGGTTCTTCCTGCAGGGGATGATATGGACCGATAGGGATGAAACATTTCTTTTTATTTTCCATCGGGCTGCCTATTCTGCCTGAGCGGATAATTCCCGGCGGGCCAATCTTCCGACAACAGCAAATGTTTAAGATTAGGATGACCTTCAAATACTATGCCCAGCATTTCGTGAATCTCACGTTCGATCCAGTTGGCCCCTTTAATGATGCTTGAAATAGAAGCTATTTTCGGGGAATTTTTGTCCGATAACCTGGTCCGCAGACTGATGATCGTTCCCGGGGTATCGTCGCTAAAATGGTACGTCAATTCAAAGTAACTGCGAACATCAATGCCCGTTACCGTCATAAAACGAAGTTTCTTCTCATTAAAGAGATACTCAACAGCATTAGCAACATCTGATGGCATGACTATAATGATTATCTGGCCTTTTTTCGTTTCAACCACGCTCAGAGCCTGGCGTTGCAAGTGCTGTTTGATATCGTCTATTATCATTTCGTGTTCCCTTTTAGCTTTTCTATGAGTTTAACTATGCCCGCAATCATCGCTTCAGGTTTTGGCGGGCATCCCGGAATATAAATGTCTACTGGAAGGATTTTATCAAGTGGCCCACACGTATTATAGGAATCACGGAAAAGAATTTCGGAGCATGCGCAGCCTCCGATAGCCACGACAAAACATGGTTTTGCGGTTTGTTCGTAGAGCCGTTTGATGCGGTGAACGACTTTCTTGTTGATCGCTCCAGAGACAAGAAGTACGTCAGCATGGCGGGGAGAGCCGACCAGCTGGATCCCGAATCGTTCCACATCATGACGTGGCGTGAGCATATCAAGAATCTCGATATCGCAATTATTGCACGGGCTGCATGCCGCATGAAACACAAACAGTGATTTGGTAAAAGCATTAGCCATAAATTACTTAAACTCCCACAAATGCAAGTAGCAGAGCCGCGATCGACAATGGTGTCAATAGGCGCCAGAAAAACAGCAGTGCATGGTCAATACGTACCCGGGGACTGAGAATGCGCAACAATAGTGCAACGGTGATAACAAACGCATATTTAGCGATGAGCAGTACTTGCGGTCCACTGCCCCAGAAAATAAAGATAACATATAAAGGAACAACAACCATCAGGATCATTTTGACCAGTTTCCAAACTGCAAGCAGAGGTCCCGAATATTCCACGAACAGTCCCCCGGCAAGCTCCGTTTCAGCTTCACTAAGATCAAAAGGAGACATGCCCATTTTTGCCTGAATGCAGATAACAGATACAATCAGTGCCACAAACCCCGATAGAGAGAATATATTCGACCATCCATGCTGGTGCTCAATAATTGTACCCAGCGACATGGAATGCGATTTAAGTGCAGCGACGATCACGCAGATCAACAGTGGTAGTTCATAACTCAATATGAGTTTCATTTCCCGGCTTGCGCCCAGGGATGCATAGGGGTTTGCAGAGGCGGATGCGCCCATCATCATGCATACCGAAGGCACTGACAAGAGATACAAAAACACAAACATGTCTCCGGGAAAACTTCGTCCCGGAACGAGCCAGATCAGCAGGAGTTCTGTCCCAACATACACAAGAGTTAACAGCGCAACGATTGGCGAGAGGACAAACAACGTCTCGTTTCCGCCCTCCGGAATCATCAGTTCCTTGCTAAAGAGCTTTCTAATATCATACCACGGCTGGAACAACGGCGGGCCAACACGCCATTGCAAGCGTGCCGCCAGTTTCCGGTCAACCCACGAAATAAACAGTCCCGCTATGCTCAGAAATAAAAACCCGGGGAACAAAAGATAATGTATTACTGTTAACAATAAGTTCATTTTTTCCATTTCACGGTATGTACAAAAAACGCGCCTTCACGCACCGCATATATATCAGCTGCAGGATCTTCTGTAACTTCACGCCACTCAAGTGCGCCGTGAGGACATGACTTTACACACACCGGATCGTGTGCATCATCGCAACGATCCGCGCAGTAATCACACATTGTAGACGAATATTCCACGATCTGCGGATAAATAACTCCAAATGGACACGCTACCGTACAACTCTTACATGACGTGCATCGCAACGAAGAACGGTTTAATCTGCCGTTGAAATCCTTTTCAAGGGCTTCCCGCGGACAGGCCGAAATGCACGGGGCGTTTTCACAGCGCCGGCACACATGTTCCTGTGCCGCCAACGCCATGCACCGCACATATCCTTTATTGTTCGGATGGTAATAATAGTCGCAATCAGCCACACAGTCCGTGCACTGATAACATTTTTCAATATCAATTACAAGTTTCTTCATCGTAATAATTTCCTGCGTTACGCAAAAGGTGATGGAATATTTTGTATCTGATCAAAACTAAATACCGGACCATCCTTACAAATAAAATAGGGGCCCAGCTGACAGTGACCGCATTTGCCCAGACCGCACGACATATTGCCTTCCATCGACACATAAATATCCTGCGGAACAAGACCGATTTCTAGTAATTTTTTTACAGTAAATTTCATCATGATAGGCGGTCCGCACACAACGGCAACGGTTGAAGAGCTTTTTACTTTGACTTTATCTAATAGACACGTGACCAGTCCCACGGTCTCATCCCATGCTCCGATAGGACACGTATCGACACTGCGCAGCAACTCCACGCCAGCGGTATTATTCCATTCGGAGAATTGATGTTTGTACACAATATCGTCCGGTGTTTTTGTGCCGTAGCACAAAAGAATGCGTTTATAATTATCTTTGTTGGCAAGAAGCGATAACAGAAAAGAGCGCAATGGGGCCATGCCGACTCCGGCGCCAACGATAATCACTTCTTTATTAGTGCATTTATCAAGCGGATAGCCTTTTCCATACGGTCCTCGAATGCCCAGTGTTTCCCCGCCTTTAAGAGAATGCAAATGTTCTGTCAAATGTCCCGCACGCATAATGGTTACTTCTATCCTCGAGGTATCGAGCGGCGAAGAGGACGGTGTAAAAGGAGCCTCTCCGATGCCAGGTATCGACAGTTCAATGAACTGACCTGTAGCAAAGGCAAACCGCTCCAGTGGACGCAGAACAAACGTCTTTATGTTCGCTGTTTCATCGATAATCTTTTCGAGAACAGCTGGAATTGATTTATACGGACTTTTGAATGTGCTCATGTAGTTTTTGAAGACTTTCGCGAATATCTATTTTTCCCGGACAAACTTCTATACACCGTCCGCATCCCGAGCACGCATACACATCAAAGTTTTCAGGACGATAAACCAGTTTGCAGGTATAAAAGTTCCGCAGACGCTCGTGTTTTTCCTTACGCGGGTTGGCTCCCCCGGCTACTCTGCCGTATCCGGCAGATTGACACGAATCCCACGTGCGGATCTTTTCCCAGTTTTGTGCAACATCTCCCAGGATAAAACAATAACAGGTCCCGCAATTAAAACGGCACGCATCACACTCTACGCAGGTTCCTGCTATATCAATCGGCCACCGTGGAGAATCATAGGTTGATTTCACTAATGCGCGCATGTTGTTCCATGAGAACAATTGATTATTGCTCATGACTGACTGTGTCATCTTTTGCCGGATACTTTCACGTTCAGCGAGATGATAGCTCTGCGGATCCTGGAACAGCCGTTTTTTAGCTAGGATTAAATCATCGCAGACTTGACTGCCTGTTTCAATAATATAACCCGCGCGCACCCGGCTAAGGTTCATATCAAATCCTTTTTTGGGATATGGCTGTCCTTCCATCTTCGTGCAAAAACAACTGGGGATGTACGCATCGCAGTCAGCAGAAATAATAATGGTATTCTGACGGCGCGCAACATAATACGGATCAGTTACGACACCGCCATTAAACATACTATCCATGATCTCCAGGTGCTTAAGATCGCAAGCTTTTACGCCGATAAGAACAGTTTTTTGCGGGGACGGTTCATTGGTTACTTCTTCGGAAAGCGGAAAGAAAAAACTTTTTATCGAATGGAGTGCACGGTACCGGTTTACGGTTATCCCACCCAATTTGTCAGCATCCACTTTATGCCAAAAAAGTCTGCCATCACGATTTTCAAGTGAATATGCCGTAAATTGTTTGACAAGTATATGGAGAAAACTATTCCAGTTCGACTCTGTAATGTAATATAGTGCCATTGCTTCTATACTCTTTCATCGGTTTTCAGAATTTAATTATGAAATAATATAAAATTAGATATTAACTGTCAAATAAAAAAGCTTTTAAAATCAATGTAATTTATACAGATCACTATGGTTCATATAAGTAATAGTTAGGCAAAAAACACATCAAATCATTAAAAAAATGTAGCTGGGTATTCCCTTGACTGATGTTTTCTATATAATATGAGATTTTTGTTTTCTCACATGCCTAATCATATCTTTAAATGGTGTGGGTTCCGTTGATACAGCTTGTTGCAGCAATCTATAAAAGAGTTTTCCGCGATGCTGCGAGGTTCTGCGATTAAAGCGGAAAGTAAATTCATCAAGGTAGTAATCTAAGTGCTCATTGCTAACGGCCCCTTGATGAGTCCCCATTAACCATCTTTTAAGAAGTGAAACCACGAGATGGACTCGTGGTAAAAGCGTAGAAGCTGCGGCTTTTTGTTTGTTAATGACTATTTTATCATGAATATACCCTTTTTTATCAATTCCAGTATAGCCTTCCCAGCCATCAGTACACAATATACTCTCCGGCTCAATAGACTGTTCTATAAATGGGTGCAGGCTTTGCGCAGAAGCATCAGCAATGCGTTTCATTCTAATTCTTCCTATACCTTTTCCATTTTCTTGGGCAGCAATAGCTATCAAGGTTTTCTTGTTAGTCTTACGACCACGAACACCTGTTTCCAATCCGCCAAGATACGTCTCGTCAATCTCAACTTTTCCAGAAAGACGCTCTCTTTCTGGCCTGACCATGGCTCTACGCAATTTGTGAAGCCAAGTCCATGCAAATCTATAATTGCTCAATCCCAAAACCCGCTGCAAACCCAAAGCACTGGTCCCGTTTTTCTGGCTGGTAATCCACCAGATTGCTCTAAACCATATTACCAATGGCCTATGAGTATCTTGGAAGATTGTATTGGCTATCACGGAAGTCCTGTGCTTACATTTTACACATTGAAACAGGGTTTTGCCTATTGGCCATGTTTTATCATGTCCACAATTAGGGCAATGGAATCCATTTGGCCAACGCAATTGAAAAATGTAATCTCTACAAGATTCTTCAGTTGCGAAGCGGTTCTCAAATTCTATAAGAGTTTTGGGGTAGTCTTCCATGCCCCCAGCATTCTATATTTTAAGGTAACATCAGTCAAGGGAATACCCATCAAAATGTATTCCAACAAACTAACTTCAGACCCCCTGCCCTCAAGGATTACCGGATGATACCGAATTACGGACTGAGCTGATAAATCAACCGAAGGTCGGTGCCCGGAAAAATGGTTTCGGTATCATTAAGGGTGTCACATAAATGTTGCAACGCAACATCAGTACTTCGATTAACTAAATGATGCAGGCGTATAGTTAAGGTTTTCTGATCCTTATCGGGAATAATATCTGCCTCAGCGGTGTAGACAGCCTGAAGCAAACGCCTGGCTTCATCAGTATGCGACATAGTGTCGCGCAGGACATTAGCCATGGATGTTTCCGCACGATAGGCAATCATCTATAGAAAAGCATGTCAAGTAGACAATGGAGCCCCGTCGTCAAAAGCCGCCGTGCTCTTGACATGCTTCCTTCCGAAGAACAGGCGAACAATTGTTAGCGATACCACAATCAAAG